>NZ_CP016226.1:611367-917051 GCF_013377235.1 Mannheimia varigena
CCCTCGCCAGCGTGATGATCGGGCTTCAAAAACCGACTTCAGGCGTGGTGAAATTCAACGGCTTGGAGATGAAATACGGCAGCCCACAAGCTCGCAAATATTTCGGTAGCCAAGTGTCGGTGATTTTCCAAGATCCGGCAACCGCTCTCAACCCTCGTATGCGGGTGTTAGATATTTTGAAAGACCCGATGGACATTCACAATATCTTGCAACCGCAAGAGCGTGAAAAACGTGTGTATGACCTGCTATCTCGTGTGGGCTTACCTCGTTCGGCAGCCCTTGTTGAGCCAACCCGTTTATCGGGCGGTCAAAAACAACGTGTGGCGATTGCTCGTGCATTAGCGTTAAATCCGAAGCTGATTGTCGCAGACGAACCGACCTCTGCCCTTGACGTATCAGTACGTGCTCAAGTGCTTAACTTGTTGGCAGACTTGAAAAAAGAGCTAAACTTAGCAATGGTGTTTATTTCGCATGATTTACAAACCGTTCACCAAGTGTCAGACCGCATTGTGGTAATGAACGGCGGACAAATTGTTGAAATGGGCGATGCGAGACAAGTATTCGAAAATCCAAGCAAAGAATACACCCGCACATTGATTGAAGCAGCTCCATCATTGTTATAACGCCATTATAGCGTAGGGGAAAATTGCAATTTGCCCCTACCAAAAATTAACAACAAGCGGTAAAATTTTCGAGAAATTTTACCGCTTGTTTTTTATATGGGGCAAATAAAAAATTATGTATAACCTAAGAGTGATTGATATAAACACCAGAACACCATCATTAATAGAAGAATTATTGAAGTTATGGGAAAATTCTGTTCGAGAAACACATTTATTTTTATCTGATGATGAAATAAAGAATATTAAGCAATATGTACCTCAAGCTATCAAAAATATTCCCATTTTAATCATTGCCGAAAATATAGAAAGCGATATTGTTGGTTTTATGGGTATTGATGACACAAGGCTTGAAATGTTATTCATTGCAACTTCGATGAGCGGGAAAGGCATTGGAAAACAATTATTGCAATATGGCATTGATCATTATTCAATAAATTCTCTTACAGTTAATGAGCAAAATCCCCAGGCTAAAGGATTTTATGAATATATGGGCTTTGAAGTTTATAAACGGACTGAATTAGATGAACAAGGCAATCCATACCCCTTGTTATATATGAGAAACAAAGAAGCTTTATTTTAATATGATTAAAATCACCCAAACAATAGAAACTGATTTATTAATTGTCGGCTCCGGCATTGCCGGGCTTTCTGCGACTGTTGAAGCCCACAGCAAAGGCATTAATGCCCTCTTAATCAGCAAATCTACCATTGGCTCAGGGGCGAGCTATTTTCCGTTGAAAGCAACCCTTGGTATACAAGTCACTGGCAATGAAAACGATCACGCCCTTTTTCATAAAGATATTGAACATATCGGCAAAGGCAAAACCAACCCACACGTTGTGCAAGCCTATATCGAAGATTCTCCGCAAGCGATTGAGTTACTCAACCGTATCGGCTTTGAGCCTTGGAAACGTAACGACAACCGCCCGGCTTGCTTTGCGAAATACGCTCGCCCGATTTATCTGATTAAAGATTGGCGAACCGCAGCCCTTCGAGCCAAAGCGATTTTGGAGCAACAACAAATCCCCCATTATGAAAACGCCACGCTGCTGCACATCGTGGTGGAGAATAACCAAGTGCAAGGGGCGGTGTTTTCGCTCAATACAAGCGGTGAAATTTCTTATATTTTTTGCAAAACACAACATATTATTTTAGCCAGCGGCGGCATTGCCGGACTGTATAAAGACAACCTCTACCCTGCCGATGTGATCGGCTCGCTCCATTCCGTTGCCGAACGAGCCGGAGCAACGCTGGTCAATTTGGCGTTTATTCAGTTTATCCCTGCCTTCGTTGAGCCGAAATATAAGGTGCTGTTTGGTGAACACACACTGAAATATGTGACCGAAATCACTGACGCCAACGGCAATAATCTGTTTCCCCATTTGAGCAAAACAGAATTTGCCAAAATGATGCGGGAACGCAGCCATTACGCCCCTTTCAGCTTGGATTTCGAGTGCGTGGAATTTGATTTGGTGATGATGAAACATCTGCTGGAAAACCCGAGCGAAAAAGGGATTTTCCTGAAATATAGCCAGGCACTTTATGAAGATAAAGAAGAGTTTTACACCGTCTACCTAAATTGGCTGAAAAATGAAGTGGGGATTAATTTAGTCAAAGATAGAATTGCGATTAAGCCTTTTGCCCATAGCTGCAACGGCGGTATTCAGATTAATGAGTGGGGAGAAAGTGCGGTGAAAGGCTTGTTTGCGATTGGCGAAATTTCCCACTGTATTGAGGGGGCGAACCGAATGGGCGGCAATTCAGTCGGCGGCGGTTTGGTGTTTACCAAACGTGCGGTAGCGGAAATTACACGCTCGCTACAAGCACCCGATTTGCAAAAAAACAGCGAAATTTCACCGCTTGCAGCGGCTGAAAAGGCATTAAATCAGCTTAAAAATCCGAATGCTGATCTCACTCTCACCGCAAGCCAACTGCTTTCCATCATTCGGGAAAAAATGGCGTTGTATGCCAATGTATATCGCACCAAAGCGAATCTGACCTCGCTCTTAAGAGACTTGGAGAAGTTAGAACAGCAGTTCGACCCGATTTATCACGCTGAATTTCAAGGCATTGAGGTTTACAACGCCTTAAAAACCGCTCAGTTAGTAGTAAAAAATATGCTCAATGAGAAGAGTTTAGGGGCGCACTACTTAGATGATAAAAATTAGTCTATAATAGCTCACTTTCATAAAGAATAATAAATATAGGAGTATAAATGAATAACTACCTACTTAAATTAAAACCGATGACAGCGGTTATACTTTCGCTTTTAACGGTTTTTATCTTGGGTTTTACCATGATTGGGCTTGGCTGGGTGCCGCAAATTTCGATTTTAGCAGTCATTGTCATTCTGCTACTTTTCGGATTAGTCAATAAAATTCCATTTAAAAATATGCAAGAAGGTATGGCAAATGGTCTAATGTCAGGTATTGGTGCAGTTTATTTGTTCTTTTTTATCGGATTATTAGTTTCCGCATTGATGATGTCTGGTGCGATCCCTACTTTAATGTATTATGGTTTAAGTGTGATTTCACCTGAATTATTTTACATCTCTGCTTTTGCCTTAAGTTCTGTGGTAGGTATCGCCTTAGGCAGTAGTTTAACTACGACTGCAACTATCGGCGTTGCCTTTATTGGCATGGCTTCAGCATTTGGGGCAAACCCTGCAATTGTAGCGGGTGCCGTTGTATCAGGGGCATTCTTTGGCGACAAAACGTCTCCACTTTCAGACACAACAACTATTGCTGCTTCTGTTGTAGGGATTGATATGTTCGCCCATATCCGCAATATGCTTTATACTACTATTCCAGCCTGGATTTTAACAGCTCTTATCCTTTGGTTTTTAACCGAACCTGCTGATGCACAAAATTTAGCAAATATTGAGAGTTTAAAAACTAACTTACAAGAAACAGGATTAATACACGGCTACTCTTTGTTACCTTTTGTTACCTTAATTTTAATGGCAATTAAGCGTGTTAATTCCATTTATATTATTGTTACTACGGTAATGCTCTCTCTGATTATTACCTATACTCATAGTTCGCCAACACTTGAACAACTAGGCAATTATTTCTTTACTGGCTATAAACCCGTTGAAGGTGTAGATTTAGGCGAAGTAGCATCATTAGTTTCTCGTGGAGGAATTAATAGTATGTTCTTTACCATTACTATTGTGCTATTAGCCTTAAGTTTAGGCGGTTTATTGCAAATTCTAGGTATTTTACCTGCCCTGCTAAAAGGTATTAGTGGCTTTTTAACCAACACGGGGCGTGTTACTTTAGTGGTTGCCAGTACCGCAGTTGGAATTAATGTATTAATAGGCGAGCAATATTTAAGTTTATTATTATCAGGAAATACCTTCCGTTCAACTTACGAGCGCTTAGGTTTAGAGCTTAAAAATTTATCTCGCACTATTGAAGATGCAGGTACGGTAATCAACCCATTAGTGCCTTGGAGTGTGTGTGGTGTGTTTATCAGTAGCGTACTCAATGTACCAGTGTTAGACTATTTACCTTATGCGTTCTTCTGTTATATCTGTTTAATCCTCACCTTAATTTTTGGATTTACAGGGGTAACTATCAGTAAAAAAGCAAACTAAAATGTAAAGCTAAGCTATAAAAAAATGCCTACAAATTTGTAGGCATTTTGCTTATTAGAGTTGAATAACTGCTTGTTTTGCTAATTCTCTGGCAAGCTTATCAATATGTAATACATCAGCAATTTCTTTCACTTGAATTGGCGCAATATTTTCCACCACTGTTCGATTTACATTTACAATATCGGTAAAACGGATTTGCCCATTTAAAAATGCCTCAACGGCAACTTCATTTGCCGCATTCATCGCTGTAGTTGCATATTGCCCTTCGGCAAAAGCCTCAATCGCTAATTTTAAGTTCGGATAACGAGCAAAATCAGGCTCAATAAAAGTCAGCTCTTTGAGCTTAAAGAAATCGAGCGGTGGCACGCCGGCATTAATGCGGTTCGGGTAAGCCATTGTGTGAGCAATCGGGGTACACATATCCGGATTGCCCATTTGGGCGATTACCGAGCCGTCAATATATCGCACCATCGAGTGAATAATGGATTGTGGGTGAATAATAATTTCCATCTCGTCTGCCGTTGCATTAAACAACCAACGAGCTTCAATGTACTCCAAACCTTTATTCATCATTGTGGCAGAATCGACCGAGATCTTTTTACCCATCGACCAATTTGGGTGAGCAACAGCTTGAGCAGGTGTAATCGCATCAAATTCATTTAATGGCTTAGTACGGAACGGACCGCCTGACCCTGTTAAAATAATTTTGCTTACGCCTAACTCTGCAAGCGGGCAAAAGCCCACTTTCTCTTGAGCTTCAGGCGGTAGCGATTGAAAAATCGCATTATGTTCGCTATCCACCGGCAAAAGTGCCGCTCCGGATTTGCGGGCTTCGTCAATAAAAATCTGTCCGCAAGTAACAAGAGATTCTTTGTTCGCCAGTAGCACTCTCTTGCCTGCTTTCACCGCAGAAAGCGTTGGTAATAAGCCTGCCGCCCCCACAATTGCTGCCATTACCATATCCACATCAGCGTGAGCACAAAGATTACAAATCGCTTTCTGTCCTGCTAATACTTCGGTTTTTATGCCTAAATTTGCTAATGCTATTTTCAGTTCTTGAGCTGCTTTTTCATCGTCCATTGCCGCAAAAGTTGGCTTGTATTGTTGGCATTGTTCAATCATTAATGCCTCATTTTTTCCGCCTACTAAGGCAAAAATTTCGTACTGTTCTTTATTATGCTCAACTACCGATAATGTGCTTTTACCGATTGAACCTGTTGAACCTAAAATCACTAATTTTTTCATTTTTAGATTTAATTCCTAACATCTCGTGTAGGGGAAAATTGCAATTTGCCCTACTGATTTTCACGTTATTTGCAAATTTTTTATCAAAAACAATCGCTTGTATTTAACTTGAAAGTCGTTTTGCCTCAATCACATCATCTAACTGCGATACTCTAGCTAATAATTTAGTTAAAATCGCAACATTATTGAGCTGAATTTCCATATCAATAGTTGCAAGGCTTCGTTTCACATCCGTTCGGCTCGAAACGCCTAACACGTTTACTTTTTCATTCGCCATAATCGCACTCACATCTCGTAATAAACCATTTCTATCATTTGCAATCACACGAATAGTCAAACTCAAGCCTGAAACATAACCTTCACCCCAATCAGCTTCCACCACACGTTCCGGATTTGCATTCAACAATTCGTGTAATTGCTCACAATCCGCACGATGAATAGAAATACCTCGCCCTTGCGTAATATAGCCTAAAATTTCATCGCCCGGGATCGGCTGGCAACAACGAGCAATGGAGTGCATTAAATTCCCCACCCCCTCAACAACCACATAACCTTTGCTTGGTTTTGGCTGATTGTTGTTTTTATTGACCTGTTTTAGTACCGCCTCATCTTCTTGTTCAGCCGTTGGTTTAATTAACTTTGATTGTAAATAGTGCATTAACTGATGCAGACGGATATCACCACCACCAATGCCGGCGTATAGGTCATCAAATTGCTTCAAGTTATAGCGAGGCAATGCGTACTCTTCGATTTGTCTGAGTGTGAAACCAAATTTTTCCATTTCAGCTTCAAGGGCTTCTTTGCCAATTGGAATATTCTTTTCACGATCTAATTTCTTAAACCACGCAATAATTTTGGAGCGAGCTTTACTGGTATTAACGAACCCTGCATTTGGATTAAGCCAATCTCGGCTTGGATTTGGTTCTTTTTGCGTGATAATTTCGACCTGATCTCCCATCTGTAAATGATAAGTAAATGGCACAATTCGACCAGCCACTTTTGCCCCGATACAACGGTGACCGATTTCGCTATGAATGGCGTATGCGAAGTCCAGCGGTGTTGCTTTTTGTGGTAGATCAATCACTTCGCCTCGTGGCGTAAAGACATAAACGCGGTCATCAAAAATTTGTGTCCGCATTTCTGCCACCATATCACTAGAATCAGCAAGATCGTTTTGCCACTCAAGTAATTTTCGTAACCACACAATTTTTTCTTCGTAGCCTGAACGTCCTGCAGTTGCTCCTTCTTTGTATTTCCAGTGCGCTGCCACACCAAGCTCTGCATCATCGTGCATTTGTTGGGTACGGATTTGCACCTCAATGGTTTTATCACCTTCGCCTAATACAACAGTATGTAATGATTGATAACCGTTAGGTTTTGGGTTAGCAATATAATCATCAAAATGTTCCGGCAAGTGTGTATATTTAGTGTGGATAATACCTAATGCGGTATAGCAATCTTCTAAAGTTGGTACAATCACTCTCACTGCTCGCACATCAAAAAGTTGGTTGAATTTTAAACGCTTTTTCTGCATTTTTTTCCAAATGCTGTAGATATGTTTTGGGCGACCATAAACCTGCACATTATCAATTTCACCAGCTAAACAAGCGGTCAAATCTGCTACAAAATTTGCAATATAATGTTCACGATCCACTCGGCGTTCACCTAAATCAAACTTCGCAATTTGAGTGTAAGAAACGGGATGTAAAATACGGAAGCAATAATCTTCCAATTCCCATTTTAGCTGTCCAATGCCTAAGCGGTTGGCAAGTGGAGCATAAACGTGGGAACATTCTTTAGCAGCTAATACCGTATCTTCCTCCGTGTGATGGCTGCCATCACGCAAATAAGCAATTCGTTCGGCAAGTTTGATAACCACACAGCGGAAATCATCAACCATTGCCAGCAACATACGGCGGATATTATCGATTTGTAAATCAGACACATTATGAGCAGAAAGCTGGCGAATATTTTCCATTTCCAGCACGCCTTTCACGAGGTTTTTGATGTGATTATTGAAATCTTCTTTTAATTGAACAAGATCAATAATGTTATGTTTCACAAGTGGGAATAAAAGCGCCGCAACCAGACTGTTATCATCCATATTCAAGCCGTGTAGCACCTCAACCATCTCAATGCCATACCACATCAAACTGTAATCGGCATCGAGCGTTTCTTGAGCGTAATCCCAAGCATGTTGAATACGTTCACTAGTTACAGGAGACATATTCAGGCTCGTACACCAGCTTGCTAATTCAAAATTATTTGGATCAAGTTGGTGGGAATAACGAATTGCTACCATAAAGCCTCCTTGTAAATTTTCGTCAAAATCAGACCGCTTGTTATCGCTTGATATGGAGCGTAATTATACGTCTAATTTCAGAAAAAATTTACCCTTTTTATAAAAATTTAGTATAGAGCTTAGAACTTAAATTAATCCTTAAGAGGTAGCTACCTTGTGATAAATCAAACCTATTAACACAATCATTTGCACGACTTCACGCTCTTGATTAAAATACTCATGTTTTTATTTTTAAATTTTATCTTTTCTGTGGGAAACAATGACAATTTTAGCCTTAGGAATTAACCATAAAACCGCGTCTGTAAGCTTGCGGGAGAAAGTGGCGTTTGTGGATAGCAAACGTGAACTTGCCCTTGAGCAAATTCAAGCGAACGGTTTGGCTGAAAGCGTGGTCATTCTCTCTACCTGCAACCGTACCGAACTTTATTTCCACCAACCGCACATTTCCCCTCAAGAAACTAACCCTGAGAATATGGAGTGGCGTGAACAATGCTTCCAATGGTTTGCTCAAATTCACCAACTTGATGAAAATGAGCTACGTGAATGTTTATATTTCAAACAAAATTTAGAGGCTGCCAACCATTTAATGAAAGTGGCGAGCGGTTTAGATTCTCTTATTTTGGGCGAGCCACAAATTCTCGGGCAGGTGAAACAGGCATATCAATTTAGCGAAGAGTTTTATCAGCAACATCAAAAAACGATGTCCACTAAGCTCTCACGCTTGTTCCAACGCACCTTTGCTACGGCAAAAAGAGTGCGTTCCGAAACTGAAATTGGTAGCCAAGCAGTTTCTGTTGCCTACGCTGCTTGTGGTTTAGCTCGCCAAATTTTCGATAATTTCGGTAAATTACGCTTCTTGCTTGTTGGTGCGGGCGAAACCATTGAATTAGTAGCTCGTTATTTAATTCAACACGGTGCGGAAAATATTATGGTGGCGAACCGCACCCACATACGGGCGGAAATGCTGGCGGAAAAGCTCAATGCTCCGATGCAAATTCTCTCGCTCAGTGCCTTGCAACTTGGCTTAAACCAAGCGGATGTGGTAATTAGCTCCACCGGTAGCCCAGATACTTTAATCAGCAAAGAGATGGTGCAAATTGCTCAAAAGCAACGCCAGTTCGACCCTCTGTTGTTGATTGATATTGCCGTGCCTCGTGATATTGACGAAAAAGCCGGCGAGCTAGACGGCGTTTATGCTTATAGCGTGGACGATTTACAAAACATCATTCAACGCAATATGGCTCAGCGTGAAGAAGCGGCAAAACAAGCCGCAGAAATCGTGAAAGAAGAGAGCAAGGCTTTCTTTGAATGGCTGAAACAACAACAATCTAGCGATTTAATCAAACGCTACCGCCAAGATGCCGAGCAGATCCGCCAAGAGCTTCTCGAAAAAGCCCTGCAAGCTATCAGCCAAGGGCAAGACAGCGAAAAAGTGCTGAATGAATTAAGCTACAAGCTCACCAACCAGCTTTTACACGCCCCAACCCAAGCGTTGCAATCAATGGCGAAATCGGGCAATTCACTCGGGTTGCAGAGTTTCTCTAAAGCGTTAAAGTTAGAAGAATAACTTTAGCTCAAATACTTTTGCAAAAAAGCGGCGAAAATGACCGCTTGCACGCGCCTCTCTCCATTTCCTCTTATTTCAAATTTACGCTATAATGTCAGCATTTTTGCAAATTGTTGCAAATTATTGAATTTTGAGGACAAAAAATGACTCCTGTTGTTGCCCTAGTTGGCAGACCAAACGTTGGAAAATCCACGTTATTTAACCGCTTAACCCGCACCCGTGATGCGTTAGTGGCGGACTTTCCCGGATTAACTCGTGACCGCAAATACGGGCATGCAAATATTGGTGGCTATGATTTCATCGTAATCGACACCAGCGGTATTGACGGCACAGAAGAAGGTGTGGAAGAAAAAATGGCGGAGCAATCGCTCCTTGCGATTGAAGAAGCCGATGTCGTGCTTTTCTTAGTTGATGCTCGTGCCGGCTTATTGCCTGCGGACGTTGGCATCGCGCAATATTTACGCCAGCGTGAAAAAACGACTGTCGTGGTAGCGAACAAAACAGACGGCATTGATGCTGACTCTCACTGTGCGGAATTTTATCAGCTTGGCTTAGGCGAAGTGGAACAGATTGCTGCAGCTCAAGGGCGTGGCGTTACGCAGCTTATTGAGCAGGTTTTAGCACCACTTGGCGAGCAGTTAAATGCGGATCAAGCGGTCGAAAATGATGAAAATTCCGCAAATGAAGAAGATGACGAGTGGGAAACCGACTTCGACTTTGATAACGAAGAAGATACCGCATTATTAGACGAAGCGTTGGAAGAAGAAAGCGAAGAGTCGATTGAAGATAAAAATATCAAAATTGCGATTGTAGGTCGTCCAAACGTTGGCAAATCAACCCTCACCAACCGCATTTTAGGCGAAGAGCGTGTGGTGGTTTACGATATGCCAGGCACAACTCGTGACTCGATTTATATTCCAATGGAGCGTGACAGGCAGCAATATACGATTATCGACACCGCCGGTGTGCGTAAACGTGGCAAAGTGAATTTAGCGGTGGAAAAATTCTCGGTCATCAAAACTTTACAAGCTATTCAAGATGCCAACGTGGTGCTTTTAACGATTGATGCTCGTGAAGGGATTTCCGACCAAGATTTATCGTTGCTTGGCTTTATTTTAAATGCCGGTCGCTCGCTCGTGATTGTGGTGAATAAATGGGACGGTTTATCACACGATATTAAAGAGCAAGTGAAATCAGAATTAGATCGCCGCCTAGATTTTATTGATTTTGCCCGAGTGCATTTTATTTCAGCATTACACGGTTCCGGTGTGGGTAATCTGTTTGATTCGGTGAAAGAAGCCTATGCTTGTGCCACCCAAAAAACCTCAACCTCAATGCTGACTCGTATTTTGCGTATGGCGGCAGATGAACACCAACCTCCATTGGTAAACGGTCGCCGAGTGAAATTAAAATATGCTCACCCGGGTGGTTATAATCCGCCGATTATTGTAATTCACGGCAATCAGGTAGAAAAATTAGCGGATTCTTACAAACGCTATTTAAGCAATTACTTCCGTAAGAGTTTGAAAATTATCGGCTCGCCAATTCGTATTTTGTTCCAAGAAGGAAATAACCCATTTGCGGGCAAGAAAAATAAACTGACACCAAACCAACTGCGTAAACGTAAACGTTTGATGAAGTTTATTAAGAAAAGTAAGAAATAAATTATGCTCTCTCGCCCTTTGGGAGAGAGACCGAAAAATGTTTCGTACAGAAACATTTTTCAGAGAGAGGCAAGCGGTTATTTTTTGTGAAAATTTTGCACTTTCCCCTCTCCCTGAAATTTACTTCTGCACGAAGTAAATTTCTGTATATCTCTCACAAAGGGCGAGGGTGAAATATCAAAGGATTTCTATATGATGATGCAATACTCTCCAAAATTTAATAATGCTAAAGTATTAGTACTAGGCGATGTAATGTTAGACCGTTATTGGTTTGGTGCAACAAATCGTATTTCGCCGGAAGCCCCTGTGCCAGTGGTGAAAGTTCAAGATATTGAAGAGCGTGCAGGTGGTGCTGCAAACGTAGCAATGAATATTGCGAGCCTTGGTGTGCCAGTTGCCCTTCACGGTTTAATTGGTCAAGATGATGCCGGACGTGCTTTAGATACGTTACTTAATTCACATAATATCCAAAATCATTGTGTGGCAATTGATTCACATCCAACTATTACGAAATTGCGGATTTTATCTCGTCATCAGCAATTATTACGTTTAGATTTTGAGGAAGGTTTTCAAAATGTTGATTCAACTGCCCTACTTGCAAAACTTTCGCAAGAAATTACCGCTTACGGAGCGTTAATCTTATCGGATTACGGTAAGGGCACGCTTGAATCAGTGCAGCAGATGATCCAGATTGCACGCAAGGCTAATGTACCTGTGTTAATTGATCCGAAAGGAACAGATTTCGAGCGTTATCGTGGTGCAACCTTACTTACCCCAAATATGTCGGAGTTTGAAGCCGTGGTTGGGCATTGTAAAGATGACGATGAAATCGTGGCGAAAGGCTTAAAAATGATTGCCGATTTTGAGCTTTCTGCATTGCTTGTGACTCGTTCTGAAAAAGGAATGACGTTGCTTCGCCCAAATCAGGAGCCCTACCATTTACCCACTCAAGCGAAAGAAGTTTATGATGTGACTGGGGCTGGTGATACTGTTATTAGCGTACTGGCAACCGCCATCGCAGACGGTCGTTCTTACGAAGAGGCGTGCTACTTGGCAAATGCAGCCGCAGGTGTGGTGGTCGGCAAATTGGGGACATCAACTGTTAGTTCTATTGAACTTGAAAATGCGATTCATCAACGTGCGACAACAGGTTTTGGCATGGTGTCTGAAGATGAGCTGAAAGCGATTGTGCTTGAAGCAAAAAAACGTGGTGAGAAAATCGTGATGACCAACGGCTGCTTTGATATTCTCCACCCAGGGCACGTTTCCTATTTAGAAAATGCTCGTAAATTAGGTGATCGTTTAATTGTAGCGGTTAATACAGATAACTCAGTTAAACGCTTAAAAGGTGAATCTCGCCCAATTAATGATTTAGATGCACGAATGGCAGTGCTTGCAGGCTTGGCTTCGGTCGATTGGGTTGTGCCGTTTGATGAAGACACGCCACAACGTTTAATCGGTGAGATTCTGCCTGATTTGTTGGTAAAAGGGGGCGACTACAAGCCTGAAGACATTGCTGGTAGCCAAGAAGTATGGGCAAACGGTGGCGATGTGCGAGTATTAAACTTTGAAAATGGTTGCTCTACAACTAATGTGATTAAAAAAATTCAATCATTATAAAGTATGGAAAAAATCATTATTGATACTGAGCAATTTCAGCGGATTATTTCTCGTATTTCTCACCAAATTATTGAAAAGCATGGGGATTTACAAGATGTTGTTATTGTTGGCATTAAACGTCGTGGTGCTGAAATTGCAGAGCTTATTCAAAAGCGAATTGAAGATTTAGTCAAAATTCAATTACCAAATATGGCGTTAGATATTACGTTCTATCGTGATGATTTAGATTTAATCTATCAAGATCCTGTGTTTTCGGGAGCGGAAAATCAACTCAACCTTAACAATAAAAAAGTGATTTTAGTTGATGATGTACTGTTTACGGGTAGAACTATTCGTGCCGCCTTAGATGCATTGCTTGATTTTGGCAGAGCTGCCAGAATTGAATTGGTTATTTTAGTAGATCGTGGTCATCGAGAATTGCCAATTCGAGCTGATTATGTAGGAAAAAATATCCCTACTGCAAAAAATGAGCAAATTCAGGTAAAAACCTTCTCTTATGACGGCATCAATCAAGTGGTCTTAGTTCCTGCAACGGATAAAGAAAGTACTTAATTTAAGTGAACCTTTTCGATAAACTTATCTCTAAGGAAAAGATTACTTATTATCTCCATTAGGATTGTTATAAAAATGAAATTAGTAAAATCATTGTTTGCTGTTGCGATTGCAACAATAAGTCTTACCCAAACTGCTCACGCTTTTGAAGAACGTGTAGTTGCGTTAGTGAATGATACCCCTGTAATGCAAAGCCAAGTTCAGCGTATGCTTGGCAAGAAAAAAGTAACAGAAGCCTCTCATCGTGCAGCCGTCGATCAAGTCATTGACGATATGCTTGTACAACAAGCAATGAAAGAGGCTAATGTAAAAATCAGCCCGGCAGCAGTAAACCAAGCGGTTGAAAATGTGGCTATCCAAAATGGTATTACCTACGGTCAATTATTAGATGCGTTAGATTATCAAGGCATTACTTTAGAACAATTTAAACGCAACATTGCACAGCAAATGGCAATGGAACAAGTTCGCCATATCAGCATTGGAAAAACCATTCAAGTTGCTCCACAACAAGTTCAAGCATTAGCAAAAGAATTAATGGCGAAAGATAAAGCAGCGGGTAAATTAAAAACGGTAGTTGGCAAAGAACATCGTGTGAGTCATATTTTGTTAAAAACGAACCCAATTTTAAACGACGCTCAAGCGAAAGCGAAATTAAACAACTTAATTGCTGATATTAATTCTGGTAAAACAACATTTGAAGAAGCAGCAAAAGCAAACTCTATGGATTATGCGTCAGGTGCAGACGGTGGTGATTTAGGCTTTAACTTCTTAGAAATCTATGATCCTGCCTTCGCAAAAGTAGCCTCTAAGATAAAAACAAATCAAATTTCTGCACCATTTAAATCACAATTTGGTTGGCACATTCTAAAAGTAACTGATATTCGTGATGGCGATAGAACCGAAGATGCTTACCACCAACGAGCTTACCAGCAACTTGTTAATAAGCAAGCAGAAGAAGCGTCAAAAGATTGGATTAAAGCATTAAGAAAAACCGCAAATATCCAATACGTTGGTCAATAATTAAAAAATAACAAGAACCTCGCCTAGCGGGGTTCTTTTCTTATTTCAAAAAGGATAATAATGAGTTCACAAAATTCAAAAAAACATTTAGGTCATACCGCTCGTAAACGTTTCGGGCAAAACTTTTTACACGATATGAATGTCATTCACGGTATTGTGTCAGCAATTAACCCGAAAAAAGACGAATTTTTATTAGAAATTGGTCCGGGTTTAGCGGCATTAACAGAACCTGTTGCAGAGTTAGTTGATAAACTCACTGTAGTGGAAATTGACCGTGATTTGGCTGAACGTTTACGCCATCACCCATTTTTAAGTCAAAAATTAACTGTTATTGAGCAAGATGCGTTACGTTTTAATTTCCGTGAATATTTTGAAAGCCTCAATTTAGGAGAAGATTCTGTTCGTGTGTTCGGTAACTTGCCCTACAACATCTCTACGCCATTAATTTTCCACTTATTAACGTTCCACGATCTAATTAAAGATATGCACTTTATGCTGCAAAAAGAAGTGGTAAAACGTTTATGTGCCGCACCAAACAGCAAAGCGTACGGGCGTTTAACCATTATGGCTCAATATTACTGTCAAGTAATTCCTGTGCTTGAAGTACCGCCGACGGCATTTAAACCTGCACCGAAAGTGGATTCAGCCGTTGTACGCTTAATGCCTTACAATCAACTGCCGTATCCCGCTAAAGATGTTTATTGGCTCAACCGTGTAACCACACAAGCCTTTAACCAACGTCGCAAAACATTACGCAATGCCCTCTCTACTCTCTTTAGAGCAGAACAGTTAGAAGCATTAGGCATTGATTTAACTGCTCGTGCAGAGAATCTCACCATTGCCGATTACGTTCGTTTGGCTAACTGGTTATATGAAAATCCACCAGCGATTGATACATCAGAAGAATTGGTTGATGAAGATTATTAAAAAGTAAAACAGCAAGCGGTCATATTTGGTAAAAAATTTACAAAATATGACCGCTTGTATTTATTTTATATAGAAATTTAAAAAACTATTTCGTGCCGAAAATCTTATCACCGGCGTCACCTAGGCCAGGGATAATATAGCCTTTTTCGTTTAAGTGGCTATCAATTGATGCAGTGTAGAGTTCTACATCTGGATGAGCCTCTTCTAGCACTTTAATCCCTTCTGGCGCAGCAACTAATACCAATACTTTGACATGTTTGCAGCCTGCTTTTTTCAGTAGATCAATAGTTGCAACCATTGAACCGCCAGTTGCTAACATTGGGTCAGTGATAATAGCTAAACGTTCAGCTACGTCATTAGCTAATTTTGAGAAATACGGAACAGGTTTTAGCGTTTCTTCATCACGATAAATTCCCACCACGCTAATTCGAGCACTAGGGATGTGCTCTAATACGCCATCCATCATTCCTAAACCTGCACGTAAAATTGGTACAACAGTAACTTTTTTACCTTTAATGCGCTCTACAGGAATTTTATTACCACTCCAACCATTAATTTCAACGGTCTCAATTTCAAGATCTTTGGTTGCTTCGTAAGTTAATAAGCTACCAATTTCATTCGCTAATTCACGGAAATCTTTAGTGCTAATTTCAGCTTCGCGCATTAAACCTAATTTATGTTTTACAAGCGGGTGTTTTACTTCAACAATTTTCATTTTTAGCTCCTTAATTAGCTTAAATTTAACTATTCTTGCCAGGCGATTTTGCCAGCTCTTCATCTCTTAATACACGGCGAAGAATTTTGCCAACATTACTTTTCGGCAATTCATCACGAAACTCAATATCACGAGGAATTTTGTAGCCGGTTAAGAATTGGCGGCAGTAGCTACGCAGCTCTTCACGAGTAAGACTTTCGTCTTTCTTCGTTACAAAAATCTTAATACTTTCTCCGGAGGCCTCGCTCGGAATGCCGATTGCTACTACTTCGTCGACTTTCGGGTTTTGCGAAATCACCTCTTCAATTTCAGTTGGATAAACGTTAAAGCCCGAAACGATGATCATATCTTTTTTGCGATCGACAATGCGGAGGTTCAGATCTTCGCCCATAATCACGATGTCACCGGTTGCCATCCAGCCGTCTTTTAGCACTTCGGCGGTGTCTTCAGGGCGGTTCCAGTAGCCTTGCATTACTTGAGGGCCTTTTACTAAAAGTTCCCCTCTTTCGCCTAATGGCACATCATTACCTTCATCATCAACAATCCGAATATCGGTATTTGGCACAGGTACACCTATAGAACCTGAATACTCTACCGAATCACTGCGTGTTGCAGAAATAAGTGGAGAACATTCTGTCATACCATAACCTTCAATAATATGAATGCCAGTTAAGTCATGCCAGCGCTTTGCTACACTTGACTGAATCGCAGCACCTCCTCCTACACTCAATTTCAATTTAGAAAAGTCAACCTCTTTAAAGCTGTCATTATTGAGCAAAGCATTAAATAGTGTATTCACGCCTGTAATAACAGAAACTCTATATTTCTTTAACTCTTTAATAAAACCAGGAATATCACGTGGATTAGTGATTAATAAACCTGTTAAACCTAATTCAATAAAGAGTAAGCAATTTAATGAAAGTGCCAATACGTGATACAAAGGTAATGGAACAAGTCCAATCATATTCGTCGTATTCCCTAATAGGGGCTCAACAATCCACTTCGCTTGCATCATATTCGCAATTAAGTTTTGGTGAGTAAGCATCGCCCCTTTTGCTACACCCGTTGTTCCACCGGTATATTGTAAAAAGGCAAGATCACTATTTATAATATTCGGTTTTACATATTGTCTTTGCTTACCAATACTCAATGCTTCCCTAAAACTCACCGCGTGCGGTAACTTATATTTAGGCACTAACTTCTTAATATATTTCACCACGAAATTAACTAATGTTCGCTTACCAAATGAAAGCTGATCGCCCATTCGAGTTAAAATCACATGTTTAATATTCGTATTAAATACAATCTTTTCTAATGTTGCTGCAAAGTTTGAAATAATAACTATCGCTTTTGCTCCACTATCATTTAGCTGGTGTTCTAATTCTCGTGGAGTATAAAGAGGGTTCACATTAACAATTACTAATCCTGCACGCAATGCGCCAAATAACGCTATCGGGTACTGTAGTAAGTTAGGCATCATCAATGCTATGCGATCACCCTTTTTCAAACGTAATTCATTTTGTAAATAGGCTGCAAATGCCCTACTTCTCTCTTCTAATTTACGGAAAGTAAGAATCTGCCCCATATTAATATAAGCTGGAATATCTGGATGGCGCTTAATAGCAGCTTCAAACATTTCAACTAATGAATCATATTGGTTTGTTTCAATTGTTTTTGGCGAATAGGGAGGGTAATTATTAAACCATATTTTTTCCATTCTAGTCTCCTAAACCTTATCTAAAAAGATAGGTGAAAAATTTGCTTGCTTGCTGTGTTTTTCTATCAGTTTTCTTACAGCCCAGAAACTTATCCCTGTAAAAAGCAGCATTATGCAGAAAACGATTAATTCATTTGCAAAAAATTGTGAAAATCCAACCGCTGTTATTACTAATACAAACAGTGGAATGCCATAAATCAAAAACACACTTTTTAATAAAGTATTCTCTGCTAATCCTAATTTAATGCGATCACCAACTTGAAGATCTTCATTAACATTAATCTGAAAGCGGGGTGCTATTTTTTCTCCAGCAAGCGCTGATAAAGCTTTTGTACCACAAGCCGATTGAGCCGCACAACCACCACAACTATTTTTTGCATAGCATTGCACAATAGCAATACCATCACGATATTCAACAACAGTTGCTTCTTCTATTATCATTTCTGAGCCGCCTCTGTAAAATGAATATGCTTCATTATTTGTTGAGCAGATTTCAATGGAATATCGCCAATAATGACAATATCTTTATCATTGAGTGTTTGATTTAAAATGGTTAATTTACCTTGTTGCCAAGCATATTCATCAAAATTTACACCTTGACTTGGCATTGCATAAATAGTGAATGTTGATAAACCATCACTATATAAGCGACTATCAACATATTCACTTTCAAATTGATAATTTTCACCACTCGTGGTCTGATTTTCAATAAGCTGAAACCCTGCTGGAATCCAATTAGGATGCCAGTCATTCAATGACTCTAATTGTGATTTTTCAATAGATGTTAATGCTGGCAACATTAACGAATCTATAGCATTTGCAATCATTTCCAATTCTTTAGATTGATAAAGTTGTAATACACTAAACTCTTCTAAAACGATATTATCTACATCCTTGACTTGGCTTTTCAGCAATAAACGGCTTTCTTCATCAATCCAAAGTGTATAAGCATAATGTAATATATCATTTGGAATAATGCGAATAACTCTAGCAACTCTATCAGCAACTCTATCCCTGCCTGCATCTAAAAAAGAATAACCTTTCAATTTATTGAAATCGGTATACAGTACACTAGGGAGATTATCTAAGATGTGTGGGCTATTTAAACTAAAAGGACGAAAATTATTACCTAAATAACTCACTTTCTGATTTTTCAGGATAATTTCTTCTCTGTTATGATCTAAATTCAATAATTGCGCATATTCTTTATCATTCATAAAGGCATGCCGGAAACGGAAAGATTCTGAATTTGTGCCTTGCTTTAATATATAAAGCAACTCATAAGTTGATTGTTTATATGCTTTTGTCATTGAGGTCAGGTAAGCAAGAGGTGTTTGCACAGTATTATCTGCCCAACCTAAAGCAGAAAATGTAAAAACAAACACAAATAACAAATATTTTCTTATAAACATATTTATTCTCAAGCTAATATCAATTTCACTATTCTATCAAATTTTTTTTGTATTTCGCTATCTGTTGGCCATTTCTAATTTTTTCGCTACATTTACATACAAAAAGCCACATAATTCAAAGAATAATGTGGCTTTTTTTATTTTTCTTACTATATTATTTATGTATGCTTTACTGCTTTTCTGTATTTGAAGACGTTTGCGCTTTTTGCTTCTCTTCTTCTGATAATGTTACATTCACATTATTCATACGGCGTTGTAACTCATGGTTTTCTAATAACGCATTAATTTTACGTTGCTGAATTTCTAACTGTTCTGCAGTTGGTTGATCTTTTGCTGGAGTATTATAACTTACTGCTTCAACAGAATTGCTGAAAGGCAAAGTTTGCAATGCTGGCTGTGCTTGAGCAACTTCTTCATTAGAGTTGAAAGAATTTACACCTAAAACAGCAACTAAACAGACTGATGCAGCAATACCCGCCTGCATAATTGGAGTACCCCAACGCTTAAGTTTCAGTAATATCCCCTTAGACTGTTCTACATTTGCTTGAGATTCGATTTCTTCCTGCTCTATTAACGCGGCCATTTTTGCAGAAAAATCACTCCCTAGAATAATTTCATCTCCTTGCATCACACTACGAATAGCGTGATAACTCGCCCATTTTTGCTGTAATTCAGGACTACTTGTTAAGGTTTCTACAAATCCGTTATCAACATCTTGTCCGTCCATATAAGCTGAAAGGCGTTCATTTTGTTGAGTAATGCGTTGTTGCATAATTGGCTCCAATGATTTTAAATCTTCTTAAATAATATGTAATTCAACTACTGTACAAGAGGGTTGATTTTTGCATCAATAGCTTCTCTTGCACGAAAAATACGAGAGCGTACTGTTCCAACCGGGCATTCCATTACTTCTGCAATTTCCTCATAACTTAACCCCTCTAATTCTCTTAATCGAATTGCAGTTTTAAGCTCATCTGGTAAATTTTCGATTGTATCGAATACAACACGCTTTAGCTCTTCAGATAATACTAAGTTTTCAGGTGTATCACTTTCACGAAGCTGAACACCCACATCATAACTTTCAGCATCTTCTGCTAAAATATCTTCTTTAGGAGGTCTTCTCCCCAAAGAGGTTAAATGATTCTTGGCAGTATTAACTGCTATTCGATAAAGCCATGTATAAAAAGCACTTTCCCCGCGGAAAGACTCTAAAGAACGATAGGCTTTAATAAAAGATTCTTGCACAATGTCTGGAATATCATCTCTTGCAACATAGCGAGTAAGCAAACCAGCTACTCTGTTTTGATAACGTACAACAAGTAAATTAAATGCTTTTTTATCACCTTTTTGTGCTTTTTCGACTAATTCTTGGTCGGTGATTTGTTCGCTCAACTGAGGACTCTCCTAAATGTAAATGTGTCACATCCATTGCACACTCCTTTAGTGTGTGCATTTTGACAAAAGTTCAAAAATTTTAAAAAATTTGTCCAATTTTTTACTTTCTTTAGTAAGACAATAAAATAAAGTAAGAAAGCGGTCGGATTTTATCGAAATTTTGCAAAAATTTCAAAAAATCTGACCGCTTGTATCGCATTGAAAAGAGCAAATTGTAATTTGCCTCTAATTTATTATTTCTTCGCTTTGATATCTGCCACTTTCTGTGAACGATAAATTGCATTAATTGCGTGAATTAATGCTCGTGCTGAACTTTCGACAATATCGGTTGCTAAACCAACACCATGGAATTTCCTGCCTTCATATTCCACCACAATATCCACCTGCCCTAAAGCTTCTGCTCCTTCGCCTTTTGCGGTTAAGTTATAGTGCGACATTTTAAGCTCCATACCCACAATGTTCATAATTGCATTGTAAGTTGCTTCAACCGGACCATTACCGCCTTGCGAAGTTGCACTTTGACGAACACCGTCTAGTTCTACCTGCACAAATGCAGATGCCGGCAAACCGCTAATCAGCTGGGTCGTAATCACATCCAGTTTTAATCTGTTTTCTTCGCCTTGTTGCATATCAATAAAAGCAAGAGCTTCTAAATCATAATCAAAAACTTGTCCTTTTTTATCAGCAAGCTCTAGGAAAGCTTCATAGAGTTTATCTAAATCATAATCCGCTTCGGTATAGCCCATATCCGCCATATGTCCTTTAACTGCTGCACGACCTGAACGAGCAGTCAAATTAAGCTTCTCTTTCTTCAAGCCAATGGTTTCCGGCGACATAATTTCGTAGGTATTTTTGTTTTTCAGCATACCGTCTTGGTGAATGCCCGATGAGTGAGCAAACGCATTGCTGCCCACGATCGCTTTGTTCGGCTGAATCGGCATATTGCAAAGCTGGCTCACCATTTGGCTGACACGGTGAATTTCTTGGGTATTGATGCGAGTATCTACGCCCATAAACTCTTGGCGGGTTTTGATCGCCATCACCACTTCTTCCAATGCCGTATTCCCTGCACGCTCGCCGATACCGTTGATGGTACATTCTATCTGTCTTGCTCCATTCTGCACCGCAGTTAATGAGTTGGCGGTCGCCATTCCTAAATCGTTATGACAATGTACAGAAACGATTGCTTTATCGATATTCGGCACTCGGTTCATCACTTGATGGATAATGTTGCCGTACTCATTCGGCAAACAGAAACCGACAGTATCCGGAATGTTCACCGTAGTTGCACCGGCGTTAATTGCTGCTTCTACAATGCGACAGATGTTATCAATGCCGGTACGTCCTGCATCTTCGCACGAAAATTCTACATCATCGGTGTAGCCTCTGGCACGTTTTACTGCTGCCACTGCCATTTCCACCACATCATCAAATGAACGCTTTAATTTTGCTTCAACGTGTAACGCTGAACTAGCAATAAAGGTATGAATACGGAAGGCTTCAGCAACTTTTAAGGCTTCATAAGCCGCATCAATATCTTTCGCTACCGCACGGGAAAGAGCTGCCACACGACTGTTTTTGATATGACGTGCAATAGTTTGCACCGAATCAAAATCACCTGCGGAAGAAACAGGGAAACCGACTTCCATTACATCAACACCTAAACGTTCCAATGCGAGTGCTATTTGTAATTTTTCTTTTACCGTTAAACTCGCTTTTAGAGATTGTTCACCATCACGCAATGTTGTATCAAAAATAATAATGTTATTGTTGCTCATAATAAAACCTTCATTTTATTGGGAGAAAAAAAGCCCGCATTTTTAAGTGCGGGCAAAAATGTGGATAGTCCATTTACTTTTTCCAACCAATCTTTATCCTCGCACAAAATGCGATAACAGAGATAATCGGAGTAAGGTAAATTTGTCCATGTTGTGTTATGTGTTTATGTTTGCATTGTTATTCAGTAACTAAGTGTATATTAGCTTTATCCAAGCCAATGTCAATAGCATTTTTCTCTTTAAGCAACCGTTTTCACTCGGTTATTAGAATGTCTGCTCAGCATTTTATTTCAAAAACAAAAGGTTATTTAGATTAAAAATCTAGCTTACATTTTTAATCTAAAACAATTAATCAATATCGTAAATAAATATAATATTTTAGCTTTTAACAAATTTTTTTATAAAATTAAAAAATATTTTAAAATGACTATTCTCTTTGAAGTTTCAACTCAAATTTGATAGCCTCTTGAATTATTTTACTGCTGAGGATACACAATGACTTTACCATTTCGAGCTATTATTTCCGATCTTGACGGCACTCTGTTAAATGCAAATCATAAAATTGGAAATTTTACGATTGATACATTAGAAAAATTATCACAAAAAGGCGTAGATATCTTTTTTGCCACTGGCAGAAATTACCCCGATGTTTCCCACATTATCAGCAAAGTGAATGCTAAAAATGCAATGTTGGTTACATCAAATGGAGCAAGAGCCAATAATTTAGACGGCGAAAAAATTGTCAGTCATTATTTGCCGGAGGATATCGCTGTTGAATTAATGAATATTGAATTTGACGATAAAAATATTTGTCTAAATAGCTACCAAGGCGATGAATGGTTTATCAATAAAGAGATTCCACAACTAAAGCATTTCCACCAAGAATCCGGTTTTGGCTATCAAGTAGTCAATTTTTCTTACCATCATGGTAAAGAAACTGAAAAAGTCTTTTTCATTGGCAAAACAGCAGAAGCCTTGATTCCGATTGAAAATTATATTCGAGAAACCTATGGCGACCGTGTGCAAATGACCTATTCCGCACTACTCTGCCTTGAAGTAATGGCAAAGGGAGTTTGTAAAGCGAATGCGTTGGAAGAGCTAGTGAAACTGCGTGGATATACGCTAACAGATTGTATCGCCTTTGGCGACGGTATGAATGATGTAGAAATGTTGAACTTAGTGGGCAAAGGCTGTCTAATGGCAAATGCCGATCCTCGCTTAAAAGCTGCATTACCTAATAATGAGGTGATTGGATACAATAAAGACGAAGCGGTTGCCAGTTATATTCGAGCCACATTTGGTATCATCTAAATTGCAAAATTTTTTCAGAAAACAACCGCTTGTAGCACAATACATCACAAAGGAAGAGTATGAAACGTAAAACATTAGCCACACTTGTGCTAATTGCCGCTGTCGGAATAGGCGGATATTTTTACTATAATCAGCAAAATAATGAGCAACAAGTTCATTATATTACTGAAGCGGTTAGCCGTGCCGAAATCAATAAAAATGTGCTTGCCACAGGGTCAGTACGAGCGAGCAAACGCACAGAAGTTGGGGCTCAGGTGTCGGGTAAAATCCAAAAACTCTATGTTGAACTCGGGCAAACCGTTAAACAAGGCGATTTGATTGCAGACATTGACTCAAGCAATCAAAGCAACACGTTAAACACCGCTCAAGCTCAACTCGCTTCATACAAAGCACAGCTTACCTCTGCACAAGTTGCCCTCGAAGTTGCTCAATCAAATTATAACCGATTAACTAAATTATATCGAGCCAATAGTGCAGCGTTGGCGGATGTCGAAACGGCTAAAAATACGCTTGCCTCAGCTAAAGCAACAGTTGATAACATCAAAGCACAGTTAAAATCCGCAGAAATCTCGGTGAACGATGCCCAAACTAATTTAAATTACACGCAAATCATCTCGCCAATGGACGGTGTGATTGTCTCTGTGCCTGTTTCTGTTGGACAAACGGTAAATTCTAACCAAACCTCGCCCACCATTGTGCAAGTTGCAGATTTATCTAAAATGCTAATTAAACTTGAAATTTCAGAAGGCGATATTGCTCTAGTGAAAGTTGGACAACAGGTTAAATTTTCTACTCTTGCTGAACCTAATCGAGAATATTCGGCAACTATTGATTCTGTTGATCCTGCACTCACAACACTTACCGATAACAATTACACCGAACAATCAGGCAATACTGAAGCAGTTTATTACTACGCAAATGTTTCGATTGATAATGCCGACAGCAGCCTACGTATTGGAATGACAACGCAAGCTCAAATCACCATTGATAAACGGGAACAAGTGTTAGTTGTACCAACTAATGTGATAAAAAAACGTGGAAAAGAGAATTATGTGTTGGTGCTCGAGAACGGGCAATCACTGGAAAAAACAATCCAAATTGGCATTTCTGACACGCAAAATACCGAAGTAGTAGCAGGATTAAATGAAGGCGATCAGGTTATTGTTACGCAAAGAGCGGATGGAGAAAAAATAAGCACAACACGAGGACCAAGAATTCTCTAAATCCTTTCTAAATAACAAGCGGTTAAATTTCCCTCATATTTTGCAAAAAATAAGAAAAATTTAACCGCTTGCCTGTTTCTATATTAAAACGAATGTTTATTTCTCATTATCGTTTTTCATCTTCGCAAAAATCATCGCCAAGATAGGACCTGAAATATTGTGCCAGAAGCTAAATACTGCACTTGGCACAGCAATCACAGGATTCGCTTTAAAGTGTAATGCGGCAAGTGCTGCTCCTAAACCTGAGTTCTGCATACCTACTTCAATTGCTACTGCTTTGCTGTCTGCAATAGGCAGTTTAAATAAGCGGCTCGCTAAATAACCGATTAAATAACCTAAACCGTTGTGTAAAGCAACCACTGCAAAAATTAATAAACCGGATTCAATAATGCGATCACGGCTCACTGAAACCACCGCCGTTACAATTAATACAATCGCAATGACCGAAATTAACGGCATTGTTTGGCTGAACTGTTCTACTTTCTGCTTGAAGATAGTACGAATAACGACGCCAACAAAAATAGGCAACAACACCATTTGTAGCACAGAAATAAACATCGCTGTTGCATTAATTTCTAACCACTGGCTGGCAAATAAGTAGAAAATAGCAGGAGTTAAAACAGGTGCTAATAAGGTTGAAATAGTTGTGCAAGCCACCGATAAAGCCGTGTTACCACGAGCTAAATAAGTCATCACATTTGACGATGTTCCACCCGGACAACAGCCCACTAAAATTACACCAATGGCTAAATCAGGCGGTAAATTAAATGTTTTTACCAATCCATAAGCAACACTTGGCATTACCGCGAATTGAGCGATAACACCGATAATCACTGATTTTGGATTTTTTGTAACTTCAGCAAAATCTTTGAATGTTAAAGTTAAGCCCATTCCAAGCATTACGATACCTAAAAGATATGGAATCCAAGGAACAAATTGTTTAAAAGTTTCAGGGAATTGTGCCGCAATGAAAGCGAAAACCACCACCCAAATAGCGAAAGTTTTGCTAACAAATTGCGTAAATTTTAATAATGTTTGCATATTGCCTCTATATTGTTATAAAAGGTTAATAGCCTAACTTAGTTTTGAGTAAAAATGAATAGTTGCATAAAACTATAGTAATGAATGCCTCTTTTTAGGTATAATTGTTTTGCTTATCAACAAAAAAATTAAGGATATCTTTATGAAACACTTAAAACTTTCCGCAATGAGCCTCACCGCTTTATTTGTTCTAACCGCTTGTACTCACACTCACTCAAATAGTGATGAACATCATCAAATGGTATTGCAAGAGCAAGCAACTTTAGGCGTGAACTGGGTGCAACAATCCGGTGAATACCAAGCTCTAGCTCACCAAGCATTTAACACGGCAAAAATGGCTTTTGATCAGGCAAAAGTGAAAAAAGGCAAGAAAAAAGCCGTTGTGGTTGATTTAGATGAAACAATGGTAGATAACAGCCCTTACGCTGGCTGGCAAGTGAAAAATCATAAAGCCTTTGATAGTGAGAGCTGGACTCGTTGGGTAAATGCACGCCAAACAGGAGCTATTGCAGGGGCTGTTGAGTTTAACAACTATGTAAACAGCAACAAAGGCACGGTATTCTATGTTTCAAACCGTAAAGATGACGGCGAAAAAGCAGGCACTATCGATGATATGAACAAACTCGGCTTTACTGGCGTAAGTGAAAAAACCTTATTCTTGAAAAAAGACAAATCAAACAAAACGCCTCGCTTTGAAGAGATCGAAAAACAAGGCTATGAAATCGTGCTTTATGTGGGCGATAACCTAAACGATTTTGGCGATGCAACCTACCGTAAATCAAACGCAGAACGCCGTGCATTTGTGGCTGAAAACAGCAAATTGTTCGGTAAAAAATTTATTGTATTACCAAACCCGAACTACGGCGACTGGGAAGGTGGTTTAGATAAAAACTACTACAAAGGCAATGCAGAAAGCCGGGTAAAAATCCGCCACAATGCAATCAATGCGTGGGACGGTAAATAATCTGCTCGACTATTTGTAAAAAATCACTAAACAACGACCGCTTGTAAATCTTTTATCCGATTACAAGCGGTCATTTTTCTATAAAACTTTGCAAAAGTTTGTTAGGATAACCACGCTTTCAACTCATACTAAAACAATAAGGAACGAACAATGACAGCAATGAAAATTACACTTTCCCAACAAGCTGCCCCTGAAATTTGGGGAAAAAATGCTCTACTTTCTGTTAATGATGCAGGCTTTATCGTTCACAACCCAAAAAATGATTTAGCCACCGTTCAAAAAGCCGCTCGTAAAATTAAAAATCAAGGTATTTTGAATGTGGCATTAGCTGGCGATGGCTGGAATTTAGAAGAATGTTGGGCGTTCCATCAAGGTTTCAATTCAGTTAAAAATCAAGGCTCGGTGGAATACCCTAATTTAGGCGAACAACAAGCGGAATTTGATAACCGAGTAAAATGTGCTACTTTCGTGTGTGAATTAATCAACGAGCCATCTGAGAGCTTAACCCCTGAAAAATTGGCTCAACAAGCGGTCGAATTTATCCAAAATATTGCAAAACCAAACACAGTTTCTTATGAAATCATTCGAGGCGAAGAATTAAAAGAACAAGGCTATCACGGCATTTGGGCGGTCGGTAAAGGCTCAATCAATCCCCCTGCTTTGTTAAAATTAGACTTTAATCCAACAGGTGATGAAAATGCCCCTGTGCTTGCTTGCTTAGTCGGTAAAGGGATTACCTTTGATACTGGTGGCTATAGCTTAAAACCAAGTGATGGAATGAGTACGATGCGTACTGATATGGGCGGAGCCGCTTTAGTCAGCGGGGCTTTAGCCTTTGCTATTAGTCGTGGTTTAAACAAGCGTGTAAAACTTTACCTCTGCTGTGCGGAAAATATGGTCAGCCACAATGCATTCAAGTTGGGGGATATTATCACTTACCGCAACGGCGTTACTGTTGAAGTGCTCAATACTGATGCGGAAGGGCGTTTGGTATTAGCCGATGGATTAATTGATGCTTGCCAACAAAACCCGCAATTTATTATTGATGCGGCAACGCTCACCGGAGCAGCAAAAGTGGCGGTGGGGAACGACTACCATTCCGTGCTTTCAATGGACGATAACCTAACAAACGCTCTATTCAGTTCGGCAAAAGACGAAAACGAACCGTTCTGGCGTTTACCGTTTGAAGAACTCCACCGAGGGCAAATTTCTTCTTCATTCGCTGATATTGCTAATATCGGTTCTGTACCCGTTGGGGCGGGGGCAAGTACGGCAACAGCATTTTTATCCTATTTTGTGGAAAATTATCAACAAAATTGGTTGCACATTGATGCTTCTGCTACATTCCGCAAAACCGCAAGCGATTTATGGGCGGCGGGTGCAACAGGGCTTGGTATCAAAACAATCGCAAATTTGTTACTCTCAAAATAACAGGCTTCGTAGGGCAAATTGCAATTTGTCCCACAAACAATTGAATAATTATGGCTAAATCAAATTATATTACTCGCTCAGGTTGGCAAGCTCTCGATCAAGAACTAAAATTTTTATGGAAAGACGAACGCCCGAAAGTAACTCAAGCGGTTTCTGATGCAGCGGCACTGGGCGACCGCAGCGAAAATGCCGAATACATTTATGGCAAACGCCGCTTGCGTGAAATCGATCGCCGTGTGCGTTTTCTCTCTAAACGGCTAGAGGTGTTACAAATTGTCGATTATCACCCGAAACAAGAAGGCAAAGTCTTTTTTGGTGCTTGGATTGAGCTCGAAAATGAAGAAGGTGAGGCGAAACAATATCGCATTGTTGGTTGTGATGAATTTGACCCGGCAAAAAACTGGATTTCGATAGACTCTCCGGTCGCCCGTGCGTTAATCGGCAAACAGGTAGACGATGAAATTCGGGTAGAAACACCTATGGGAAAAGTGTTGCTTTATATTAACAAGATTTGGTATGAGCAAGCGGGCTAATCATTTGTAGGGGCAAATTGCAATTTGCCCCTACTCTATCTACCCAAACAACCTATCCATTTCTTCAATTAGCAATTTGCTTGGTTTGTCAAAATAAACACCGCTTGCACTCTCTCCATTCATAGCCCGTAAGAAAAGATACGCAACGCCGCCAAAATCACGCTCATAATCGTAATTTTCACTTAGACGAACAGTTAGATAACGGTGCACGGCAAGAGTATAAAGCAAATATTGTAAATCATAACGCTGTCTGCCCATTTCTCGCTGAATATTTTCTGTGGAATAATTTTGTGGCAAATAACCTAAGAAATTCGATTTGTAGTCAATAAGATAGAATTTTCCATTCATCTGCACAATACAATCCACAAAGCCACGCACAAAGCCTTCTAATTGCGGTAATTGCAGTTCAGGCAAATTTTTTGCTAAAGGGCTATGTTGTTTTAATAACGCATTTAATTGGTGCAGAGCTTTATCATTTTTTAAGCGTAAATAGAATTGCCATTCATTTAACCGTTTAGTTTCATCGATCTCTTTTAAACAGAAATTTGCTTCCGACAGAGGAGTAGCAAGAATACGCTCAAACCAGCCTAATGTTGGCTCGATCCATTCTTCACTTAAACCTAATTGTTCGCATACTTTCGCCACACTTTCTTTATCAATTTGTTCACCAAATCGGCAATGCTCAAAAAAACTGTGCAACACAGTACCAACTTTAATGCCGTGCGGAAATTGGAATGGTGAAAAAGCATCAGTTTCCATCGTGTAATCCGGCTCAATGAGTTCAATATGGACATCTCTGTCTTGGGCTAAATCTATCACTCTTTCTGCTTTACCTTCACTAAAACGCTCGTGTTGTGCATAAAGTGAAGTAAAACTCGTAATCTGCCCCACTACCCGAATATTGCCACTAAAGGTTTTGGCTTGATAACTTTCCTCCGTTTTACCACTTTCCCAACGGCTAAAAGGTAAATGCTCTACTACTTCAATAATATCGGCTGAAATCTGCTTTTTCTCAAAATAGTCTGCAACACTCACGTTATCTTTCGGTAATTCACCTTCTGCCAATAAATAATGTAACGGGCTCCAGCCTGAAATCATTTTAGGTAACACTAAATTGAGCTGAGATTCCGCACGGGTTAATGCCACATAAAACAGACGGAGATCTTCCGCATAGGCTTCATTTTGAATTTGCTCTTTTACCTCTTCTTCACCTAAATACCAATCCAGATCACCTTTTTGATTACGATACAAGCCTAAATTAACCTTTGTATCGCCCTCGCTTTTTTCTGCAGCAAACGGCAACCAAACAATCGGATATTGCAATCCTTTCGAGCCGTGAATGGTAACAATTTTAATCAACTCTTCTTCACTTTCAAGGCGAAGCTGCTGTTCATCATTAAAATCGGGTGAGCTAATTTGCTTTTCATACCAACGCACTAGTTCCGCTTCTGACTCTAACGCTTGCGATGTTTCTTGCAGAATTTCGGTTAAATGGAGCAAATCTGTAATCAAACGATCTGCATTTGGCAAACCTTTTAATCGTTCAATAATACCTTGCTCCAAATAGATTTTATGCAACATCGGCAAAATGCCTTGCTCTTTCCAAATGGTGCTGTATTCCACAAACTGATTGACCTTTAAATCCCACAACATTTCATTTTCTTTGTAGCGATAAATTTCTGCCGCACTTAGCCCCCAAAGGGTTGAACCTAAGGCGGATAATAACGCTTTATAATTGTAAGGATTAAGCCCGGCTTGCAAAATCCAACAAAGTTCAGTTGCAATTTCAGAACCAAATACAGAAGCCGATTCCGCTAAATAAACGGATTTAATATTTCTCTTGGCTAGGGCTTTTTTAATGCGTTTCGCTTGTGAGCCTTTTCGCACTAGAATGGTAATATCCTTTGGCTCAAAAGGGTTGAACTCGCCATTTTTCTCAATCCCGAATTTCCCCTCATTCATTGCCTTAAGTTGTTGATGGATTTGGTATGCACAAATTTCTGCTACTCCATCGAGATTGGTTTTATCTCTGGTGTAACAAACAAAATGCCCTTGCTCGCTAATTAATTTGCCTTTGCGATCATCTGCTTCAACAGGATGAAAACCGATGTCATCATAAAGAAATGGCGATTTATCCTTATTTGCAAAATAAAACAAATTATTGACCGCTTGCACGACTTCAGGCAAAGAACGCCAGTTTTTGCCAAGCGTAAATTGCTCGTCAGCCTGCTTTGCCGCTCTCAAATAAGTGAAAATATCTGCTCCACGAAATTTGTAGATCGACTGTTTCGGATCACCGATCATAATAAAGCCGTTATCGCTCTGCCCTTCCATAAAAATTTGGCTGAAAATTTCATATTGGGTTAGATCGGTATCTTGGAACTCATCGATCATCGCAAAGGGGTAAATAGAGCGAATTTTTTGGGCTAACGCCTTACCTGTTTGCGGATTTTTCAACGCTTGATTAAGCATTGTGAGTAAATCATCAAAACCACGCTCCGGGTGAGATTGTTTATATTCTGCCAGCTTGGTTTTTAAGCCGATTAAAAATTGATAGAGTAAAATCGCTTTTAAGCTATTTTCAAATTGCTGCTGATAAGCGGTCAAAAAATCCTGATTTTTTGCAAGTTGAGGTAAATCCATTGGCTCACAACTTTTCTTCGTACCTGTGGCTATTTTCTCCGCAGTAAACAGATAGAACTCGTCTGGCAAATCACGATTTGACGAATTTACCCATTGGTTCATCACAATAACACCCGTTTCAAAAGTAGCAGAGCGATACCAACCACCGTGTAACGTCGTTTTATTTTTGAGATCGTGCCTAATGGCTTCCACTAACGCTTCACCATTGGCTTTCCAGTAAGATTTCACTTCATCAATAAATCGCTTATATTGTGCCAACTGTTCCGTAAAATCTTGAGCTAGAAACGCTTTCGGCTCGGGCAACTCACTTGCTAAATAATTTCTTACCGCATTTAACGCCCTTTCCGGTGTAGTTAATTCAGCTGAAATAATTTCACTTTCTTTTACCCCTTGCGGATAAAACTGCTCTCGCCATACATCTTCGCTTAATTTTTTCAGTAAATCAGATTGGTTCGGCTGTAAATCAAGATCAAATCGCACGCCTGATTCGAAGGCAAACTGCACTAACATTTTTTGGCAGAAACTGTGAATGGTAAACACACTGGCAGTGTCAATTTCACGTTCGGCAATGCTCAAACGTAATAATGCTTCGTGAATGTGATGGATATGCGGATAAAGCTGCTCTAAAAATTCAAGATTATTAGCGTAAGATTTTCCTTCAATGCATTCTCCATTCACTTTATCTTTTAAAAAATCGGCACATTGCTGAATATTTTTTCGGATACGATTTTTCAACTCTTCCGTTGCCGCTTTGGTAAATGTAACCACCAGAATTTGTTCAACAGTAAGTGGCAAGCAGCCGACACCGAGCAATAAACGCAGGTAAATATTGGCAATGGTAAATGTCTTCCCCGTGCCTGCAGAGGCTTCAATTAAGACTGATTTGTTTAAAGGTAATGTGATGGGATTTAGATTATTCATAGACAATCATTGATATTTTATAAAGCCAATAATCTCTGCCATACAAAATAATGGCAGAGTTCTCACTACTTAATTCGTTCTAATTTTGCGATTAATTGTTCTGCTGGTACAGATTGAATTTGCCTCATCTGCCAGAGCAACAATCCTCCTGCTAAACTTAACCCGATACAGAATACTAACCAAAATCCTTGAGCAGCCATTGGTTGAACAATCCAATCTGTTCGGGCTAATGTATAGCCGAGTGGAATACTGATAATCCAATAACAAAATAGCGTTACATATAAAATTGGTTGAGTATGCTTATAACCACGTAAAATACCATTTACTACAGCCTGAATTGCGTCTGGAATTTGGTAAACTGCTGCAAAAATCAGTAAATTTGCCGTGATTGCAATCGAAATTGGATTACTCGTAAAAGCAAATGGAATCAGATCTTTTAGTACAATAATGATGATCGCAGCAATAATCGCTAAAATTGTTGCTGTAATTAAAGCGTGATAACTTAATATTTTCGCCCCTTCCACATTTTTCTCACCTAACGTTTGCCCAACCATAATAGTAGTTGCAATACCAAATGACATTGGAATCATAAAAAACAGCGAGCTGGTTTGCAGGGCGGCTTGATGGCTTGCCACCACTTGTGAACCAAGTGGTGAAAGAAAAAGCGATGACGTAGAAAATAGCATCACTTCGGTGAAAATCGCAAACGCAATCGGTAAGCCTAATTTGCAAAGTTTTAGCAAAATTTGACCGCTTGGAGCTTCGATCCATTTCTCAAACAGGCGAATATCTTTTTGTGCCGGATTGGTGTAGCAATAGTGCAACATCATCAAAAACATTATCCAGTTCACCATTACCGTTGCCACGCCACAGCCGACCGCTCCCATTTCCGGTAAACCAAATTTACCGAAAATGAAAATATAGTTCAGCGGAATATTGAGCAATAAACCGAAAAAGGTAATTCGCATTGCGGGTTTCGGGTTAGACAAGCCGTCATTCATACAACGCAAATTAATTGAGAGCAAGGCTGGTATCAACCCTACCGCCATCACGGCTAAATATTGTTGCGATTTCAACGAAAATTCAGCAGGGGTTTCCATTAAATCTAAAATCAGATGACTGTTCAGGAAAATAGCAATCAGCGGCACAGAAGTAGCTAATACCAGCCAAACGCCCTGCCTGATTTGGTGAGCAATTAAATGGCGGTTCCCCGAACCATTTAAATAAGACACAGTGGGCGTAATAGCATTGAGTAATCCTAGAACAAAAAGAAAAAGCGGAAAGTAGATAGAGTTACTCACCGCAATTGCAGATACATCATCATCACTCACTAAACCTGCCATTACAATATCTGCTAGCCCCATACCCGATGCAGAAAGCTGGGAGATAAAAATCGGCAGTGATAGTTTAAACAGTTTACTTGCATTATGGGGATATTCTTGCCATCTTAAATTCATATTCACCTCTTAAAAATCGTGGTTATTATACGTTAGAAAGCGGTCATTTTTTGTAATTTTTTTGCAAATCAGAAATGAATATACAATATAAACGATTTCCCCATAAAAATGCCTCTAAAGTGTTACTTTAGAGGCAATCTATTTATTCAAATATTATTTGGTATTTTTCTTCGCCCAATCTAAGAAACGTTTCTGCGTTTTTGGATCTGCTTTTTGGAATAAAAGCTGAAGTTCAGACTCAGATACTTTATTGGTATCCACAATAATTTGACCTTTTGCTTCAAACGCTGCATTTGCAAATTGCTCAACTGAAGCAGGATTCTTACCTAGATTGTACTTAGATAAGTTTTCTTCTACACGCGTTTTCGCTAAAAAGCCCTCACCTTTTAAGAAGTCTTGCTTATGCGCAATTACATTACCAGATTCGCTCTTAATAGTAACTCTTTGGTTATCTTGAAATGAGCGAACATCTAATTTTGACTTCAGTCTTGGAGGTTCAATTGTTGCATTTTCTGTAGTACCTTGGAAAGTCAAAATGATTTGATCTGAAGTGAAGAAACTACCTTCAACTGTACCACCAATTTCAATAACAACTTGGTGAGTTTTATTATCGCTGATTTGCACCGAAGTTGTTCCTTTTTTTACACGCTGTCCGTCAAAGGCTAAGATTTCAACCATATTCGAGGAACTTAATGTTCCAGCTACACTCATAGAACTTACAACTAACGCCGCAGCTGTTAATGCCATTTTGGTTAATTTCATTTCAAACTCCTAAAATTATTTAAGAAACAAAAAGATTTCGCCTATCCTATGCTAATTTGAGTAAAAATAGCAATGTTTTATTTGATTTGTTACTGAATTTGCTTATTATAAGCGTAATTTATTTAACTGGAACAAACTATGAGTGATGAACAGCAAAGTGCCAATATAAGTGTAAATACAGCAGAAAAATCAGAAAAAAAATCCATTTTACACACGTTATTTGGTAACCTTTTTCAAAATGAGCCTAAAAATCGTGAAGATTTAGTCGAAGTAATTCGAGATTCGGTCGAAAATGAATTAATTGATAGCGACACCAAAGAGATGATTGAAGGAGTAATGGAAATCTCCGAATTACGCGTGCGAGATATTATGATTCCCCGCGCCCAAATTGTCTTTATTGATGCGAATGAGCCTTTAGAAACCTTCATTGATGTGATTGTGGAATCCGCTCACTCACGTTTTCCTGTTATTCGCGGTGAGAAAGATACCATTGAGGGCATTCTACATTCAAAAGATTTGCTCAAATATCTGCGTTCCGATTCTGAGCCCTTTAATTTGCAAGAAATTATCCGCCCTGCGGTTATCGTGCCAGAAAGTAAGCGACTAGACCGTATGTTAAAAGAATTCCGCTCTGAGCGTTTTCATATGGCAGTCGTAGTTGATGAATTTGGTGCTGTATCCGGTTTAGTTACAATTGAAGATATTCTTGAACAAATCGTGGGCGAGATTGATGATGAATTCGATGAGGAAGAAGTCAAACCAATCCGCCAGCTTTCAAGACACACTTATGCGGTATTACCGCTTACTGATATTAAAAAATTTAACGAATTTTTTGCGACCAATTTCAATGATGAAGAGGTAGATACTATCGGTGGACTTGTAATGAAAGCCTTCGGCTATTTCCCTAAACGAGATGAGCAAATTGAGTTAGAAGGCCTTGGATTTAAAGTAACTTCTGCCAATAGCCGCCGATTAATTCAATTGCGAGTAACCCTTTCTGATGAACAATTAGAAAAAATGGAACAATATTCGCAAAGCGAAGAAGAATAAATTTTTTATTATCCCAAAGGCACGTTTAGGCGTGCCTCTCTTTTTTAGTGATAACTATGAATTTTGCAAAAAATCCGCCAATTATAACCGCTTGTATCGTTGCTCTTTTGCTTGGAGCAATCGGTACTTTCTCTTACTCCCCGTTTGATATTTGGCTTCTTGCCTTTATCTCCTGTGCTGGCTTAATTTGGGCTGCAATACTTGAACAGAGAAAAACCGCATTGTGGGCAACATTCGCTTGGTCTATCGGTTATTTCTGTACAGGCGTGAACTGGGTATCAGTCAGTATGACTCAATTCGGTGGCGTGCCTGTGGTTGTCAGCTATGTTGCTGTTTTTCTATTAGCTTGTTATTTAGCCATTTATAATTTGCTGTTTAGCGTTCTCTCACACCAATTCAAGCTGAATAATCCGTTTGCTTTAGCCGCAATCTTCACCTTTACCGAATACTTGCGCGGTGTGGTATTTACAGGTTTCCCTTGGCTACAATTTGGTTATAGCTTAATTGATAGTCCTTTTGCTGGCATCGCCCCAATTTTAGGGGCGGAAGGATTAACTTTCTTTGTAGTAGTAGCGAGTGGCTATTTAGTCAAACTGCTGAAGCAAGAAAGCAAACCTCTTAAATCACTCGCCTTACTAGCGGTCATTTTTTCGTTAAGTTTTGCAACCCGCTTACTTAACTTTGTGCAAATTGATGAAGAAAAACAACCGCTTGTAGTAAGCCTTGTACAAGGAAATATTGAGCAGAAAATGAAATGGGATCCTCAGCATTTCAATTTTAGTGTAAAAACCTACGAGCAACTTATTCTTCCACATTTAGGTAAAACGGATGTGATTATTTTGCCTGAATCGGCAATCCCCGCTCTGGAGAATCAAATTGGCGGCATTTTAAATGCTTTAGATAATCTCTCTCGCCAAACTGGTAGTGAGATTATTATCGGCACGCTCTATGAAAATGAGAAAGAGGAATTGTTTAATAGTGCCGTGCTGTTAGGGAAAAATGAGCCTTATGATTTACACGCTAGCGAGCGTTATAACAAACATCATCTAGTGCCATTTGGCGAATATGTGCCCTTTGGCTCAGTATTAGATTGGATGCGAGAGGTCTTTATTTTACCTATTAATCTTTCGCAAGGTAGCTTTATTCAAAGCCCAATGATGGCAAAAAACAACCGTTTTAATCTGGCAATTTGCTATGAAATTATTTTTGGCGATCAGGTGCAACAAAACCAAAAAAGTCAAAATGCGGATTATCTCTTAACCATTACTAATGATGCGTGGTTTGGCTCAAGTATTGGTCCGTGGCAACATTTCCAAATGGCAAGAATGCGAGCGTTAGAACTTGGCAAACCACTTGTACGAGCAGCAAATACCGGGATCACCGCTATTGTGGATGCAAATGGAAAAGTTATTCAGCAACTGCCTCAATTTACCACAGAGGTGCTGACCGCTACCATCAAGCCAACCAAAGGCGATACGCCTTTCAAACAATTGGGCTCTTGGCTGATTTATGGATTGAGTTTAATCTGTTTAATAATTAGCTTCTCGATTAGAAGAAGATAAAAAAATCCCCTTAGCATTTTCGTTCTAAGGGGACTTTTTACTTTGTTAGCCTAACATTTTTAATAGGTTAGCCATTTCGATAGCAACCATTGCACACTCTTCGCCTTTATTACCGGCTTTAGTGCCTGAACGCTCAATCGCCTGCTCTAGGTTTTCTACGGTTAAAATACCATTGATAATCGGCACACCGGTTTCTAATGCAGAACTACTAATGCCTTTTGCTGATTCATTTACCACCACATCATAATGGCTGGTTGCTCCACGCACCACCGCACCTAAACAGATAATCGCATCATATTTCCCACTTTGTGCCATTTTTTTTGCTGCAATTGAGATTTCTAATGCTCCCGGCACCCAAACGGTGTCGATGTTTTCTGCTTCTACGCCGTGGCGAAGTAATTTGTCAGTTGCACCATTGAGTAGTTGATCAATAAAGATTTTGTGCCAATTTGTTGCCACGATGCCGAATTTTAAGCCTGTTGCTACATAGTTACCTTGAAATGTTGCCATTTTTATTTTCCTTCTTTAAAAATAAATTTGATATTTGAATTAAGCACTACAAGCGGTCATTTTTCACTAAATGTTTGCAAATTACCCTTGTATCAGAGAATCTCATTAAAAATTAAACATATGCCGCATTTTGTGCTGTTTAACTTTGAGGTATTCTAAATCGTGTTCATTTGGTTCAACCATAATTGGCTCACGAGCGACCACATTTAAACCTTGCTCAATAAGTCCTTCAATTTTTGCAGGGTTATTAGTGAGCAAGCGAATAGATTTCACCCCTAGCTTTTCAAACATTTGAGCCGCAATGTAATATTCACGCTCATCATCTTTAAAGCCTAGTGCCAAATTAGCTTCAACGGTATCCATTCCTCTGTCTTGCAATTCATAAGCACGCAGCTTGTTGATTAAGCCGATGCCACGCCCCTCTTGGCGTAAATAAAGCACAACGCCTCTGCCCTCTGCTTCCACTTGGTTCATCGCCGCAGCAAATTGCTGTCCGCAGTCGCAACGTTGTGAGCCGAACGCATCGCCGGTTAAACATTCGGAATGAATGCGGCATAGCACCTGTTCGCCATCGCCGATTTCACCTTTCACTAACGCAACGTGCTCTTTGCCTGAAATAGTTTCCACAAAGCTATGGGCTTTAAACTCCCCGAACTTGGTCGGCATTTTCACAACAGAAACTTCATCAACTAAGCTGTCGTGCTTTCTGCGATATTCTTGTAATTGCTGAATCGTGATGAACGGCATATTGTGCTTTTGAGCGAAGGCCTGTAGCTCCGGCATCTGCATCATTGTGCCATCTTCCGCCATAATTTCACAGCATAAACCAGCTGCTTTTAAACCAGCCAAACGAGCTAAATCAACTGTCGCTTCGGTATGCCCGTTACGCACCAGCACACCACCGTCTTTAGCGACTAAAGGGAAAACGTGCCCCGGACGACGGAAATCTTCTGCTTTTGCGTTCTCATCTAATATTTTCATACAAGTGAGAGAACGCTCAAAAGCCGAAATGCCTGTGCCGGTTTCAATATGATCAATAGACACGGTAAATGCCGTTTGATGATTATCTTTATTCACAACAACCATCGGATGAAAATCTAATCGCTCTGCAATTTCAGTAGAAATCGGTGTACAAATTAACCCTTTCCCATATTTCGCCATAAAATTAATATTTTCAGGGGTTGCAAATTCAGCCGCACAAATGAAATCGCCCTCGTTTTCACGGTCGGCATCATCGCTCACCAAAATAATTTTACCTGCTGCAATCGCTTGGATTGCCTCTTCCACCGTTGAAAATTTAAACATTTACTTTCCTTAAAATCCTGCATTTTTGAGAAAATCTACCGTCAATTTGCTTGGCGAATTTTCCGGTTCTTTTTTCAATAAAAACTGTTCGATATATTTGCCGACAATGTCGTTTTCCAAATTCACTAGACTGCCGATTTTTTTCGACCCTAAATTGGTTTCTTTGATGGTATGCGGGATAATCGACACACGAAATGACTCTGCATCGCAATCCACCACCGTCAGGCTAATGCCGTCAATGGTGATCGAGCCTTTTTCAATAATGTAACGCATTAATTTCGGCGACGTTTTAATACGATACCAAGTGGAATTATCCGCTGGGGTAATTTCCGCCACCGTACCCGTACCATCAATATGACCTGACACGATATGTCCGCCGAAACGTCCATTCGCCGCCATTGCTCGTTCTAAATTGACCGGGCTGTTAATGCCCAACTCGCCAAGTGAGGTGCGTTTTAGGGTTTCCGACATCACATCTGCGGTAAATTGCTCTTTCGTAAAAGAAGTTACCGTTAAACAAACACCGTTTACCGCAATACTATCACCCAAATGTACGTCTGTTAGCACTTTTTTTGCTTTCACCGTCACCACGGCAAATTCGCCCTGTTTTTGAATATGAGCAATTTGCCCGACTTCTTCGATAATACCTGTGAACATTGCTATTCCTTACTTCACTTCATAATCCAACAAAATATCTTCACCGATTAACTCGGTTGATTTCAGGTGTAATTTGACCGCTTGTGCCAATTTGCCAATCCCCTCGCCGCCAATCGGGGTTTTGGCATCTATGCCGCCGATTAATTTCGGGGCGATGTAGCAATGCACTCGGTTTACTAATCCGGCTTTTAACGCACTGAAATTCAAGCTGGAACCACCTTCAATCAACAAACTGTCAATTTGCATTTCGCCCAGTTTTTGCAAAAGATCGAGCAAATCTACCCGCTTGTTATCCGCTTTTGTTACAACAATTTCCACACCAAATTGTTGATAGGCTTCGTGGGCTTTCGTGTCATCATTTAATGTTGCAATAACGGTGCGATACTCTTTTGCCGTTTGCACTAATTTGCAATCTAGTGGCGTTCTTAACTGACTATCACAAACAATTCTCACGGGCTGCTTGGCATTCGGCATTCGGCTATTGAGCATTGGATCATCAGCCAATACTGTTTCAACACCGACCATAATTGAGCTGTATTGATGGCGGGTTTCCTGTACTTTTGCACGAGCTTGTTCGCCCGTAATCCATTTTGATTCACCTGTACTTGTGGCTATTTTCCCGTCTGCTGTCATTGCATATTTAAGCAATACATAAGGACGTTTGGTTTGAATGTAATGGAAAAAAATCGGGTTGAGTTCATCACATTCGGCACGCATAAAATCTGTAACGACCTCTACCCCTGAAGCTCTAAGCTGCTCTGCTCCTTTACCTGAAACAAGTGGATTTGGATCACGAGAGCCGATGAACACTTTCTTAATTCCTCGCTCAATCAATAAATTAGAACAAGGCGGCGTTCGTCCATAATGGCAGCAAGGCTCAAGCGTAACGTAAGCAGTAGCTCCTACCAAATCCTGCTCGGAGCGTAAAATCGCATTACGTTCAGCGTGCCATTCTCCGTATTTTTCGTGGTAACCTTCAGCGACAATTTCGCCATCTTTTACAATTACACAACCTACTAAAGGGTTCGGATTTGTCCAACCTTTTGCTTTCTTGGCAAGTTCAATGGCATAAGCCATATATTTAGCGTCTGTCATACAAATTTTGATAAATGGGGGGCGTGATGAAAGGGTTATTTTCAATACAAGCGGTGGAATTTTAGTAAAACTTTGCAATTCCAGTTGTAATTGAAAATAACGAAGCCTTGAAATCTTACGATCTCAAGGCTTGCAAAAAAGGAACGAAAAACTACCGCTTGCACGGTGCTTTCATATTATAACCTCTTCTTCCATCCAGACTATACTGTCGGTACCGGAGTTTCACCGGTTCCTGCCAAACCTTTTTCGTTTCGCTCGCGGACTTTACCGCCGATCGGGAATTTCACCCTGCCCTGAAGATTAAAATTGGTAGGAATTCTGCTCGCATTCTAAGTTTATGTCAAGCAAGAAATTGAGCAAATTGATCGGGTTTTAACGATTGATTAAATCGTCATCATCTACTGTTTAAGGCTGTTGAGTTTTTTTAATATAAATCAAATTTTCCCTTGTTTTTCCCAAATTCGTCCTCATAATGGGATAACGATATTTTAGATAGAGAGAGCAAATTTATGGCACCAAGAAAAAAGAAAGCAATTGAATTACCACTACTTCCATTGCGTGATGTGGTGGTGTTCCCTTATATGGTTATGCCGTTATTTGTAGGTCGTGAAAAATCAATTCAAGCCCTACGTTCGGCGATGGATTCGAATAAACAACTGTTTTTAGTTACTCAACAAGACCCGAATAAAGAAGATCCAAGTAAAGACGATATGTATTCTGTTGGCGTAACCGCTAACATCATTCAAATGTTAAACTTGCCAGATGGTACAGTAAAAGTGCTAGTTGAGGGGCAAACTCGTGCCAAAATTGAGCAAATTCACGATGATGAAAACGGCTTCTGGGCGGCAATTCAGCCTATTTATTCTGAATATGATGAAGAAAATGAAGAATTAAAAACCATTGCAAAAACAACCTTAACCGAATTTGAAAATTACGTTAAAAATAATAAAAAAATTCCAGCGGAAATTATTCCTAAACTGCAAAAAATTACGCTTGAAGATCGCTTAGCAGATACGATTGCGTCTAACTTAATTGCCCCTGTCAAGAAAAAACAGGAATTGTTAGAGCAACCAAATCTCATCGCTCGTTTTGAAGCCTTATTAATTGCAATGGCAACGGAAATGGATACCCTTGAAACAGAAACTCGTATCCGTAACCGTGTAAAACAGCAGATGGAGAAAAACCAACGTGATTACTACCTCAATGAGCAGATTAAAGCGATTCAGAAAGAGTTAGGCAATAACGATGATGTTGAACAAAGTGAATTAGATAAGCTCAAAGAGAAAATTGATGCGGCTAAACTGCCAACAGACGTCAAAGACAAACTCGATGGCGAATTTAGAAAACTTAAAGCAATGCCGCAAAGTTCTTCTGAAGCAACGGTTGTGCGTACTTATATCGACTGGATTTTACAAATGCCTTGGCATAAAAAATCAGCCGTAAAGAAAGATTTAGCTAAAGCACAGGAAGTTCTAGATAAAGACCACTACGGTTTAGAGCGAGTGAAAGATCGTATTGTGGAATACCTTGCGGTACAAAGTCGTTTAAATAAATTGAAAGGTCCAATCCTCTGCTTGGTTGGCCCTCCGGGTGTGGGTAAAACTTCACTAGGACAATCTATTGCCAATGCAACAGGGCGTAAATATGTACGTATGGCATTAGGTGGTGTGCGTGATGAAGCAGAAATTCGTGGTCATCGCCGTACTTATATCGGTGCAATGCCAGGTTCTCTAATGATGAAAATGGCTAAAGTTGGCGTGCGTAATCCGCTGTTCTTGTTAGATGAAATCGACAAAATGGCTCAAGATATGCGTGGTGACCCTGCCTCAGCATTGCTTGAAGTGTTAGACCCAGAGCAAAATAAAGCCTTTAACGACCACTATTTAGAAGTCGATTACGATTTATCTGATGTGATGTTTGTGGCAACTTCAAACTCGATGAACATTCCGCCAGCGTTGTTAGATCGTATGGAGGTGATTCGTCTTTCGGGTTATACCGAAGATGAAAAAATGCACATCGCTCGTGATCATTTACTAGCTAAACAGCAAGAAAATAACGGACTAAAAGAAGGCGAACTCACCGTTGAAGATAGTGCGATTTTAAGCATTATCCGCTACTACACCCGTGAAGCAGGCGTGCGTGGGCTTGAGCGTGAAATTGCTAAAATCTGTCGTAAAGCAGTAAAAGCCTTAGTGCTAGACAAAAAATTGAAATCGATTAAGGTTACTGAAAGTAATATCGAAGACTACTTGGGCGTAAAACGTTTTGACTACGGCAAAATGGATAGCCAAAACCGCATTGGGGAAGTAACAGGTTTAGCATGGACAGAAGTAGGTGGTGATTTACTCACCATTGAAACTGCCTCTGTGGCGGGTAAAGGTAAATTCTCTTACACAGGTTCATTAGGCGATGTGATGAAAGAATCTATCCAAGCGGCAATGGTTGTGGTTCGTTCTCGTGCAGATAAATTGGGTATTGCGGCAGACTTCCATGAAAAACGTGATATCCACGTTCACGTACCCGATGGAGCAACACCAAAAGATGGCCCTAGTGCGGGTATCGCAATGTGTACGGCTTTAATTTCGAGCCTAACAGGTAACCCTGTTCGTAAAGAAGTAGCGATGACAGGCGAAATCAGCCTACGTGGAAAAGTATTGCCAATCGGCGGCTTAAAAGAGAAATTACTTGCAGCCCACCGAGGTGGTATTACAACGGTTATTATTCCAAAAGAGAATGAAAAAGACTTGGAGGAAATTCCGGAAAATGCCAAAGCAGCATTACGTATTCACGCCGTAGAGACGATTGATGAAGTGCTTGCAATTGCTCTTGAAAACCCACCGATGGGAATTGAAGTATTGCCGAAAGCGGAAATCAAAGTGAAAAAGTCGCGTACTAAAGCAACGGTTCAATAATAGTAATAAAGGTGCAGCAATGCACCTTTATTTATATTTCCAATTATCGTGACATGAAAATAGCTACAAAATGTCTAAGAAATTATATCTGAATGCCAAGATTTCAACTTATGGCTACGTGAAGGTAACCGCTTTTTATGTCTTTAACAGATAGAGAAAAAGGGGGTTGTTTCAACTCACAGCCACGCGGAGGTGGCCGCTTTCCGCATTTTCGAAAATAACGCAATGATTAGTCGTTTCAACTCACAGCCACGCGGAGGTGGCCGCACCATATGGCAACACAAACCACCCCATTTCAGGGTTTCAACTCACAGCCACGCGGAGGTGGCCGCTCCCTATATGAAAAGCATTGTGCTGCAAGGCTTTGTTAGCGCCTTTTCGCTAAACGCCTGTATAGGGAGTGTTTTTAGTATAGCACAATTCGAATTGAGCCAATACTTTTTATAACTTATTGATTGTTAAAGAACTTTTATGATCGCTAACCTCCCCCTGTTTTGGTGATAACAACAGGTTAGCGATGCACCAAATATTACAAAATCAGCGTATCTTTGAACAAATCCACCGCTTTTTTCGCTCCGTGGTGTTCCACTTTGTTACGCCATTTACTACCGAGATGATAAAAGCGGAGGCTGTCAAGCTCAGGGTTATAAGTCGCCAGCAGTTTTTGTTTGAGCTTGATCCACTGGTCGGGGGTGACATCGCATTCGAACACGGAATATTGGGCTCGCACGCCGTAGTCAAGGCAATGTTTGGCAATGTGGCGAAGGCGTTTCTGCCCTTCGGGATCATCGAAAGAAATATCGTAGGTAATCAACATCATCATAGCCTTGCTCCTTATACAAGCGGTTCATTTTCTAGCGTTTTTTGCAACATTATCGCATTAAAAACGGTGGATATTCTGCAAGATCGCCACGCAAATGACGGGCGAGCAACATTGATTGAATATAAGGCAACAAGCCGATTTCAACCTCTTCTTCCAAAAACGGGTGGATAATTTTTTCTTGCTTTTTCGCTTGTAAGGTTTGAAAAATCAGCTTGCGCGCCTCGGGCTTGAGCGTTACCGCACCACTACTTTCATGAATGAAATCGCTCGGTTTAATCTGCCCTCGGTTGATAAGCGACAGCACCATTTGATCCACCCACCACGCACGAAACTCCTCCAAAATATCTTGTGCAAGACTATCTCGCCCAGGGCGGTCGGCATGCAAAAAGCCGACTTGCGGATCGAGCCCCACGCCTTGCAACGCTCCGCTAATATCTTTACCCAAAACACTGTAAAGGAAAGAGAGCAAGGCATTCACGCCATCTCGTGGCGGTCGGCGGTTGCGGCCATCAAAGCGAAATTCGATATTTTCGCTTAACAAATGTTGAAAAACGCCGAAATAGCGGGAGGCAGCTTCGCCTTCAATGCCACGAATTAGCTCCAAATTCTCCGCTTTTTGCAACTGTTTTAGGCTGATATTCAACGCGGTTACCGCTTGCGAAACCGGCTCACAATCACCGTGATTTCGCAGCCGCCGCTGTAATACCCGTTTGGAGGCTTGAATTTTTGCCGCGATAATATTTTTGGCAATCGGCACCGGATTTTCTTCCGAGCGTTTATATTGCGCCCTGCGGAGCAGAACATTCCCACTTTGCCGCCCTTGCAAGCGGGCTAAAAATCGCCCATTTTCACTAAAAAAGGCGACATTCACATTATTTTCACCGCAAAACCCCAGCAAAAACGGCGACACCAGTACATTGCCAAAGCAGAAAATATGCCCAATCGAATGCACCGGCAACTGAGCCACTTTTTTACGATCCTGTTCTATGACCAAGGTTTCACGTTCTTTGTGTAAGTAACTGCCTTGGGTTGTGATATAGAGGGTGTTTTGGAGTTTGCGCATTATTAATGCCTTATTCTAAATAAATATTACTAATCAAAATAAGGTATTGAATTCCAGGGATTAACAACTTGATTATTAAAATGAGCTGTTAAGTTTGGAAACTGTACCAGAGGAGGATTGGCTATTCCGTTATTTCTCATAAAAGACTGAAAGCATAATGCTAAACTAGTTCTTTGTTTATTATTTTCAATAATAAAAAAATGATTAGAAATAATAGTATTTATACTACGTATATCTGAGTCTCTCGGTACTTGCATAGGATTTGTAACTAAGTTTAACAAAACATGTTCCAAAGCACCTCCAATATTGTTTAAATTCCAAATAAGACAAATTATACTTATTGCCTCATAAAGTTCTCTAGCCACTGGATTCCAATTTGGTACTAGTCGCTCCCTTCTTCCAACCCCAGATCTATCTGCATTATTAATCTTTTCAACTTGAGCAAAACCTGCTAATGGGTCAAATAAAGGTAACCGATGTACCTCCGGATTTCGTTGTTGTATCAAATTGATAAAATCATGAGCAACAGTTATCCCGCAAACAAAGGTGCCTGCATCTGCGCTATTTACATAGTTTTGGTAACTAAAAACATAGTACTCCCTGTCTAAAGTTGGCCCAGCACAACTTTCTCTTGTCTGCCCATTCAATAATCTGACATGAGCTAAAGGTAAAATTTCAAAATCATGAACAAGTTGTACACGGTTATCTTCACCACGACAATCAGTAATAGGCATATAATTCCCTCGTAATTTTAATAAAATACTAAGATTATTCTCCAAACATCCCTATCATATACTTCATCGATCTATCTCTTTCCAACAACTTCGGTTGGCAGAGTTCAATCAGTGAACAGGCTTTGCAGCGTTTGCTGTATTCGGGAGGAGGGGTTGTTCCGCTGTTTAAAAGTGATCGCACGTCGGCAATGGCGGCAAGCGTTTTGGTGCGTAACTCGCTGGAGAAAATGATCGGCAAACGGTGGCGAGTTTGCATATACCATAACGCACCCTCGTTAATGGTTTGCCTGGTCATTTCTTCCAAACATAAGGCTTGGGCACAGAGTTGGATTTCATCAATTGGTTCAAGTTTGGGCTTGCCACGTTTGTATTCAACTGGTTTTAGCTCGCCTGTTTTTAGATCTCGCTCGACCAAATCTAAAATGCCACTTATGCCTAATTTTTCCGCTGCAACGTGAACCGTTCGCTCAAAGCGAATACCTTTTCGGGTTTCTGGCTCACCACTATCCACCCGCTCGTGCAACGCTTGACCTTGTGCGGTGAGATAATTTTCTGCCCACTCCTGTTCGTTGTGGATCAACGCACATTGTCGTGGGCAGAAGGCGTAGTGTTGCAAAGCGGAAAGTGAAATCAACCGCTTGTCATTGCCAAATTGGGGCTGAACAAGCGGTGAAATTTCCACAGAATTTTGCAAATCGCCCATTACAGTAATTCTTCAACGGTTACGCCATTTAAACCTTCAGCTTGTACGCTGATACGGTAGTCATCATAGCCTTTCGCTGGTGTGTCTTTTTCGCCGTTGATTCGCTCAACTTTTACCGAATCAAACAGTTTGTGAGCAGGTTGGTTGCCTAATTCGCTGTCGTGTTTAAACACAACTAATTTGCGAGCTGCCATTTCGCCTCGAGCGGCAGAACGGTCGTGTTCAAACATGAGTTGTAATGCTTGCCAAAGTTTTTGCACGTCTTCATCAGAGAATCCTGTTTTTTCAGCAAGTTTGGCAGAGATAAAGCCGTGAACACGATAAAGTGCATAAGGTACAATGTATTTACGCCCCATAGTGCGTTCTTTTTCAAGATCTTTTTCGTTGGTTACTGCCATTCGAGTAATCGACACTTCCAGCGGAATAATCGGATCGATAGACTGGGCGAATGCTAGTTGTACAGGGCCTCGCACCTGTCCGCTGTTTACTTCGGTAGTCATTACCGCCCCAAAGGTGCGAATATCGAAAAAGTTTTTACACATCCACGCGGTAATTTCTCGGGCTTTAGCTTCATCTTTTGGTAATTTTTTCGCTTCCGATTCAATCCCTAATGCTTCATAAGCACGTTTGTTTTGTAAGTTCAGAACACTTTTTTCTTTAACATAGATTTCGTAACCTGCCTCGTTTTCATAGCTCATTTCAATAAAATTGCGGATTTTGCGTTTTAGGCAAACATCGGTGACTAAGCCTTTACTGGTTTCAGGATCAAGGCGTGGCATATTGCCTGCGTCCGGGTCACCATTCGGATTGCCGTTGGTGACATCAAAGAAAAAAACAAATTCATAGCGGTTTTTAATAGACATAGTGTTTCCTTAGTTTTCAATAGATTCGGTTGTTTCTTTTGGTGCAAAATAGCTTTGTTTTTGGTGGTAATAACCAATCGCAAAACGCCCTTGTTCATCGATACTTAAATGGCGAGGGAAATTTTCCGGCAAGTTAGCAATAATCTCACCTAAATCCTTATCCAGATTAACCGCTATTCCGCCCTTATCTTTTCTCAAGCGAGATAAATGGTGTTTTGCACCGCTTAATAAGCGAGGGAATACTGAAAACGGCACGGCAGATGCTGAACCATAGTAGCGGTCGGCAATGCCAGCATTTAATTCACCTAACGCTTGGGTTTGGATTCTTTCTAATACGGCAAATAACCTGCCGAGCAAGTAAGCTTGGTTATCGCTTTCTTTATTTAAGCTCATAGGAACTCCTTCTTTAATAAAACCTTTTCTAAACTTTCGTTGTAAGACCGCTTTCATCAACGCCACTCGTAAGCCGTTAATATCGCCGTCTGCTCGGATTCGAGTCACCAGCTGAGAAAGCAAGCTCATTGGATATAAATGACCGCTAATCACCGCCCGAACCATTTCGCCCGCCAAAACAGGGGAAATATTCTCACTTTTACCCAATGAAGCGGTTTGTAATAACAGTTGCCAAATAGAGGGAGGCGTTTTCCATGCACAAGGTTCAAGAGCTAGATCTTGCCAATGTTCACTAAGATTTTTTGCCAGTTGCCCAAAGGTAGTATCCAGCCAAAAACGAACAGAAATGCGAGCCGCATTCGGAGCAAGCCCCAACACATAAAAACGGGTGTTTTCAGATAATTCTGGGGAAATTTCTGCAAGCGGTCGTCCTTTGCTGATTTTTTGCAATTCATCAAAGATTTTTTGGTTTTCTTGATCGTCATCAGGTGGGGTCATTAGGGCAGCAAAGAACCCTTCGGCAGCTTCTGCTTGGGTGGTATTATCTGCTTCCGCCCAAAAGACGGTACTCGCATCGCCAATAGTTAAACGATGTTTCTCGGTGCGTAACAAATAATTTAACGCTGTGGTATAGGCAAAGGCGGCTTGTTCAGAAACAGGGGCATTACTACCTTGTTCCTTGCCAAATGAGGTGAAAGATTCTTTATTAAAAGAGATGATTGAACCGCCCGCACTTTGCCCGCCATAAACACCTTTAATTGCAGGGTGGAGACGTGCAATCGGGGCAATTTCGCCACTGATTAAACATAGTCCTTGTTCGCTCTCTTCGCTAACCAGCAAACGCCCCCAAAGGGTTTGAGCGGCTTCTCGCTGATGAATATAACCGCTTGTGCCGACTAATTTAAACACGACATTCGCATCAAGCATTTCGCTTGGGCAGATTGATTCGGCAAAATGTGTGGGTTGCCATTGTTGCAGGAAATTTCTTATCGCCATTAAACCTTCATCATTGGAATCTGCAAGCAAATCCAAATGGTACTGTTTAAATGCCTCAAAGGTTTTCTCGGCGAAATTGATAGGTTGATCTTTGGCGGTGGCTTTATCTTGATTGCTTTCCACACCTAGCACATAAGCGGTTTTATCCCACAGAAAATTAGGCTTAATGCCAGACGTACGTTTTTCAGGGCGAGGCACGCTCATCAATTTAGGTTTTGGTTTCTTGTCAGCGGTTAAATTTGGAATGACATTTACCAAATTTCCCTTTGAATCCAATTCTAGTACCCAACCGATTTTTTCTTCACTAAAACCATAGGACGGTACTTTGGCTTCGCCTGTTGAACGATCTTCTTGTGCTGCAAGACGGTAATAATAGCGGGTTAAAGCGGAGAGAATCATGATTTCACCTCCTCTGCATAAAATGGTGGCACATCAATCACGCCATTTTTCATTTCCGCACGGAAGAAACGAGGTTGATTACCGTGCTCAAAATCAATGTCGTGCAACATCCAGCCTAAATCCCGCTCTTGCTCATTTTCTGCCAAAAAACACTCAGGTAACGGCTCGTCATCGTCAATTAAGGCAAAATTTGCAGCAAATTCACGTACACCCATACAAGGCTGTTGGAAACATTGCCCCTTTTTCGCACGGCGTTTAAACATTTCAATATGCTTGGTAACGGTTTCCGCTTCACCTGCCATTTTGGTCAGCACTGCGTGAGCTTCGATCACATAACCGACATTTTTCAGCACAGTAGCAGCACGTTGTTGGCGGTCGTCTTCAATCACAGTATATAAATCCGCCACTGTTTTACGTTTCATTGCCCCACTGATTTTAGTGGCAGAAATTTTGCTGCCTAACTCATTACGGCGAACAGACTCAAACTGAATCGGTTTTAAGACATAAATTTTATCAATCACCCATCGCATCGCCGGCTTCCAATGCACCGCAGCCAAAATCCCCCGAGCTGCAGACGGAGTAATCACATCATAAGACACCCGTTCTACCTTCATTTCAGGACGGGTAAAACAAGCATAATCGCCCCAAATATAGAGTTTGATTTTGTTTGGCATAGTATGCTCCTTTTATGGTTCAAATTTATATCTAAGTTCTTCTGATTTATTATTTTCTTGAATCCAGTTTTTTAATATGGCTTCATAGTTTGTTCCATCTTGTTCTAATATACCGAGATCAGTGGTATGGTCAGATATTAAATCTCTTAAAATCGCTTCTACACTATTTTGGATAGATTTATTTTCTCGGATAGCCTTCCAACTCGCAAAAGGCTTATCCTTACTTGGTAATACCATTTTGTGATGTTCTTCAAAGTTCGGACACGAGCAACGATAGCTAATAGATAGACCTTTTTCACGAGCTGTTTCAACAGCTTGTTTAATATTTTTATTTATTGAATATGCTGGATTTACCCTATCCCCTTTTTCTGTTCTCGGAGAATCAATATCATGCAACACAGAAAAATTTATCTTAAATTGAGTTAAGATTTTAGCTAGAATAGCAATTGTTGCCTTTCCCCTAGCACGTAAAATTAAAGGTTGCTGTTCTATCGGATATGCATCTTTTTGTATATTCATTACTTCAGTAAAAGCTGCAAATTCGGTATCCCCTTCAACAAGAATAACTTTATCTCCAAAAAAAATCTCAGAAACATTTGAATCAAAAGCAAGTAATGCTTTTAGATTTTCTAATTCTATATCGCTAAATCCAGCTGAATCTGATTTATAAATATTAGGTGTATTATGTTGTCTCTTACGATGAAGACGAACAATTGTTGTATGATCTTTTAGTGGATCTACAAATGCTGGATGGTGTGTACTAAGCATAACTTGCCACCCTGCTTCTTCTGCTAGATTATATAAATGCTCTTTCGCTGCTCGTACCGCCGAAGGATGCAAAGCTGTTTCCGGTTCATCAATTAAAAGCATATAACCTGGCAAAAAGAGGTCACTTGTACTAGCTTGAGAAAGTTTTTCTTTTAGTTTGTCAATCTCTTTTTTATCTTTTGCCGTTAGAGTCTGTTTATCTTCTAATTTTTGTAACTTTTCTTTATCAGCTATAATATTTTTTTGTATATCTAAATTTTTTGCTAGCTCAGATCTTACTTGTAGGATTGACCAAAATAGTGCTCTTTGTGATCCTGTACCTTGTTGATCCCATCTAGCTAAACTATTGGCTTCAGCAACATTAATTCTTGAACCTGATAGTAAAGATTTTTTAGGGTCGAATCCTATATCTCCTATAGCAATATCAAGGCGAATATTAGAATTACTAAAAATCTTGTTATATGATAAGTTAATTTTATTTTGAACTTCTTCAATATCTTTATTTAGTTCTAATATTGGTTGATTAGCTAACCCCTTAAGTTCTTGGAGTTTTTTACTTAACTCAGACTCTGAGTCTTCCATGATTCCTTTATATTTACTAAGAATTGGTTCTAGCACCAATTCTAATAGTTTTTGATGTTCTTCTTGAGGATTATCTAAAGAACCTATACGAAAAGGTTTTGGTAATCTACTATTAAAAACAGTATCTAATCCAGCTGCTTTACCATCATCAGCATAACAATGTGTTTCTGGATCCCATGTTCTTCTAATTGGCTTTCCACCTTCAGCAGGCCATTCCCATTTCGATCTTACTAACAACAAGCCATCTTTTTCTTCTTTCCATTTTTCATCAATATTTCCTGCATTTTGGGGAATATGAATCCATAGCTCAACCATCGCTTTTTCTCCATTTGCATGGTGATTTAAATCTTCAGGCTTCAATTTCTCTTGTTGAACAGCTAATTCATATGCTCGTAATACTGTTGTTTTACCTGCATTGTTAGCACCGACAAGGCAGACAATATTATCTAACTCGACTGTTAAACCTTCATTACCAATACAACCAATATTTTGAATGTGCATACGCACAAGACGCGAACGTTCCATAACTAGACCTCTAATAATAGATAAAATGATATTTGACTATAAAACTAGTGCTTCTATTCTCAAAAACTCCACATTCCCCCAACTCAACCCCGCCACTTCATCATACAAATCCATTCCAATTAAGCAGTAAAATTGTTTACCGAAGTTGGTTTCATTAATAGCTTCAACTCTACCTGCGTGATAAAGTTCGGCTAATGCTTTTTCCGGTACTTGCACAGTGTAAGGCTGGAGTTTTCTTAAAATACTGCCTACTTGATCCGCATAGCGTAAGCGGTCAATAAGGTTTTCGGCTTCTTGGTCGAAAGGGATAATCATTGGAATTAAGTGGCTTGTGATCATTCGGAAATCTTCAGCTATTTTTTGGAATGGGAAATTGAGGCTTTGCCCTGCATCGTGACACGCCTTTAAAATATTGGGTTTATCCAGCTCTTTTCCTTTCGCTTCATATACTGCTTGGAAATAGTGATTGATTGCCTCTGGTGTTAGCAGATCTTCTGCATGAATGTGCACCGTTGACCGCATACAGCCAGAAAGTAAGCCTAACTCTGGTGGTGCTTTCCACTGTTCTTCAGGTTGGAAAACCCAAACATTGCTTTCTACAGATAAACGTTTTCCCTCTCGGTTGCAACGCCCAGCCGCTTGAGCAACAGAATCTAGCCCCGCTTCAGCTCGCATAACCAGTGGGAAATCGACATCAACACCAGCTTCAATTAAAGAAGTTGCAATCACTCGACATGGCAAGTTTTGTTTTAAACGAAGGCGGATTTCCTCTAATGTTTGCGAGCGGTGTTTGGCACACATTAGTGTGGTGAGGTGATAAGTCCCATCTAAATGTTTCGCTGAATCATACAAGGCTCGGGCGTGACGGCGGTTATTCACGATTATCAGCATTTGTGAGTTATCTGTGAGTTTGCTTTGCAGCTCTGCGTCCGTTTGAATACCGATATGTTTTACCGTAGTACGTTTCAATTTTTCAAAAAGTGCGGTTGGATTAGGGGCAATTTCTCGCACATTTTCAAACCCTTTATAGAAACCATTTGCTTGGTGAATTGCCGGTTGTGTAGCAGTACATAACACAACAGAACATTGGAAATTGCGAGCTAATTCATCAATCGCAGCCATAATTGGGCGTAATAAATTCAACGGTAGCATTTGGGCTTCGTCCAAAATAATCACGCTGCCGGCGATGTTGTGCAATTTGCGGCAACGTGAAGAACGGTCGGCAAACAAACTTTCAAAGAATTGTACGGCTGTGGTGACGACAATCGGCGCATCCCAATTTTCCGATGCTAGTTTCAGCTTATCTCGGCTTGATTTATCAAGTAGGCTATCGTGATCAAAAGTGCTGTGATGCTCCAATACAGCCTCTTCTCCCAGCTCGCCAAAAGCTTTACGAAATTCCGCAGCATTTTGTTCAATAATGCTGGTAAACGGAATCACATAAATAATTCGGCGAAGATCGTGCTGTTTGGCGTGCTCAAGGGCAAACGCCATTGAAGTAAAGGTTTTTCCACCGCCCGTTGGCACAGTCAGAGAAAACAAGCCTGTTTCCTGTTTGGCTTGAGATACGGCATAATCCAAAATTTCACTCCGCAAGCGGTTTACTTCCGCTTTACGTTGTGCTTCCTGCGTATTAGGTGTTTGAATGGCAATTCGCTCCCTAAACTGTGCAATAAATTGATTAAATTGCTGATGGAGTGCGGTTAAATTGGGGTAATTTCCTCGTTCAAGCGGTCTTTTTTCGAGATTGGCATAAAAAGCTTCCGTATCAAGAAAATCCGCATCGACAAGGCAAGAATAGAGCATTCGGATAAAAAAGGCGTAAGAAAAGAAAAGTTCGTTTTTAGAAGGCTTTAACGGAGGTAAGGGCAATTTTTCAGGCAAATTAAGTTCTTGCTGCCAAATAGCGTCAAGTACCGGTAGATCTTTATGACCATAGCCAAATTGCTCTTGCAAACGTTGTGTGAGTGTAGAACGATTTTTCCCTTCTCCAGAACCATTTGCTAACCCAGCGTGGTGTCCTGCAATGCAAAACGCCATCATTTTGCCCAGAGGCCCCCAACGTTCCACTGCAATTTTTGCACCGGCAGTAGAGTGATTTACCCGTTCTCCGCCATGTAAACGCTTTTGATAACGTTCACTATATTTGCCCAAATCGTGCAATAGCCCCGTGCAGCGAGCAATTTCTTGTGAAGCAAACGGCGCAGCAAATTCGGCGGCAAGCAAGCCAACATTATTGGCGTGGCTGAGTAAAGTTTGCCAATCTGAATGATCTGAAAGCTTCCCCGAATGGGCATAAAAAGACTGAATAGTATGTTCTTCCATTTTATACCTTCAATATTTCCTTCCTAACACAGCAATACTACCTCTAACCTTTTATTCTGTATATATCCTAGATAATATTTTCTTAATCTAAATCAAACACAAATTTCACTTGCAAAATTCAAGTAAAATTTGACCGCTTGTAATCATTTTTTCTAAGTTGTGAACTCTGTTCTTTCAGCAGAAATTTCACAAAAAATTTACTTATCTATGGGGATTTTTGCTAGAATGTTGCCATTTTTACGACAAATTAAAGGTATTATAATGTCAGAACAAACTTTTATTACCGGTAAAGATGCTGCACTTGAAGACAGCATTGCGACCTTTCAGCATAAATTAAAAACCTTAGGTTTTAACATTGAAGAAGCGTCTTGGTTAAATCCTGTACCGAATGTGTGGTCGGTGCATATTCGTGATGCGGATTGTCCGCAGTGTTTCTCAAATGGTAAAGGCGCAAGCAAAAAAGCAGCGCTTGCTTCTGCATTAGGTGAGTATTTCGAGCGTTTATCAACCAACTATTTCTGGGCAGATTTTTATTTAGGTCAAGAAATTGCGAACGGCGATTTTGTGCATTACCCAACCGAAAAATGGTTCCCGATTGAAGATGAAGATGTGCCTCCACCGGAAATGATGGACGATTTCCTTTGGGAATATTTCGATCCGAATGGCGAACTTACCCCTGAATTATTGGTTGATTTGCAATCAGGAAACTATGATCGTGGAATCGTCACTTTACCTTACGTTCGTCAATCAGACAACGAAACCGTTTATATTCCACAAAGCATTATCGCCAACTTGTTCGTGTCAAACGGTATGTCGGCAGGTAACACCAAAAATGAAGCTCGTGTGCAAGGATTATCCGAAGTGTTCGAGCGTTTCGTGAAACATCGCATTATCACTGAAGCAATCAGCTTGCCTGAAATTCCGCAAGAAGTGATTGATCGCTATCCAACCATTAAGGCGTCTATCGAAAAATTAGAGCAAGAGGGCTTCCCGATTCTTTGCTACGATGCCTCATTAGGCGGCGAATTCCCAGTGATTTGTGTGATTTTGCTCAACCCGCAAAACGGCACTTGCTTTGCCTCTTTCGGTGCTCATCCGAACTTCCAAGTGGCGTTCGAGCGTACCGTTACCGAGCTTCTGCAAGGTCGTAGCCTCAAAGATTTAGATGTGTTTGCTCCGCCATCTTTCAACAATGAAGATGTGGCAGATCACGCCAATATGGAAACCCACTTTATCGACTCAAGCGGTCTGATTTCTTGGGATCTTTTCAAACGTGATGCGGATTATCCGTTCGTGCATTGGGATTTCTCCGGTACAACCGAGCAAGAATTTAGCAATATGATGGCGATTTTCAACAAGCACAATCAGCCGGTTTATATTATGGATTATGAGCATTTAGGTGTGTATGCGTGTCGTATTTTAGCCCCGGGAATGTCGAACATTTACCCAAGCGATGATCTCATCTACGCTAACAACAATATGGGCTTAGATTGGCGTGAAATCTTGTTGGATCTGCCACACTTCCACCACGATGCGGAAACTTATCAAGAATTGCTTGATGAATTAGACGAGCAAAGCATTGATGATTTAACTCGTGTACGTGAATTTATCGGCGTAGTAGCAGAAAAAGGCTCAGCAATGCAAACCTTGCGTATCGGTGAGTTGAAATCGATGCTTCACTTAGCTCTCGGCAACTTAGAGCAAGCATTAGATTGGGCGAACTGGACGGCAAATATGAACGCAAGCGTGTTCACCGCAGAACGCAACAACTACTACCGCTGTTTAATCAGTACCATTGAGTTATTCCTTGATGAAAACCGTGAGCCGACTCAATACCGTTCTGTATTCGAGAAAATGTACGGCGAAGAAGCGGTAGAATTTGCATGGAATGCGGTGCAAGGCGGTAATCCGTTCCACGGTTTAACCGCTTCTGACGAAACGCTTGAAAATATGATCGCTCATCAGAAATTACTCAACGCTTACCGCAAAGTACAGAAAGCAAAAGTTAATCCGATTGCGAGATAATCCAATTTAATTTGTGGGGCGGATACTTAGATTCGCCCTTACAAAATTCAATATTTTATTATTAAAATCCCTGAATATATGATCGACTTCCGTCCCTTTTATCAACAAATTGCTACAACTTCCCTTTCTGCTTGGCTTGAAACCTTACCGCTGCAATTAAAACAATGGGAAAAAACCACACACGCTGATTATGTCAAATGGGCAAAAGTTGCAGATTTTTTACCAAATTCGACCGCTTGTATTAACCTAAAAGATAAGGTGGAATCCATTCCAACAGCTCCGCTTTCTGAGGGCGAAATCAAACAAATTACCCATCACTTAAAACAACTAATGCCGTGGCGTAAAGGTCCATACCACTTGCACGGTATCCATATTGATACCGAATGGCGTTCTGATTTTAAATGGGATCGTGTGTTACCTCACTTATCTCCGCTTGAAGGAAAAACCATTTTAGATGTTGGCTGTGGCAGCGGCTATCATATGTGGCGAATGGTAGGCGAAGGGGCAAAAATAGTAGTGGGGATCGACCCTACCGAGCTGTTTCTCTGCCAGTTTGAAGCAGTAAGAAAACTGCTCGGCAATGACCGCCGTGCAAATCTAATCCCTTTGGGTATTGAGCAAATGCAACCTCTTGCAGCTTTTAATACCGTCTTTTCAATGGGCGTGCTGTATCACCGTAAATCACCACTCGATCACCTTTCTCAACTCAAGGCTCAATTAGTCAAAGGGGGCGAGCTGGTACTAGAAACCTTAGTGATTGATGGTGATGTCAATGATGTGTTAGTCCCTGCAGATCGCTACGCTAAAATGAAGAATGTCTATTTTATTCCGTCTGTTCCTGCTCTGATTAACTGGCTGGAGAAAGTCGGCTTTAAAAACGTGCGTTGTGTGGATGAAGCCATCACAACGCAGGAAGAGCAACGCAAAACTGACTGGTTGGAAAATGAAAGTTTGGTGGATTTCTTAGATCCAAACGATCACAGCAAAACCATTGAAGGCTACCCTGCTCCAAAACGTGCTGTTATTTTGGCAAACGCTTAACTTAACTAAATACAAGCGGTTATTTTGGAAGAGAATTTTGCAAATTCTAGTAAAAAAATAACCGCTTGTTTTATTCTGAAATAGATAATAACTCCCAAAATGCCTTAATAACTGGTTCTTGTAAACGTTTTTGCTGAACACAAACACCCAGCTCAAAAGGGGTAATTGGTGACAGCAAATTTAAATATGAAACTTGGTTATTCATTGGGCTATGTTTGATGACAACATCAGGCAATAAAGCAACTCCAAATCCCATCGCTACCATCGGCAATATCGCCTCGTGCCCGCTCACTGTTGCATAAATTCTAGGTTCTTTAATCTTTTGCTCTTTAAACCAGCGATCTATACGTTTTCTAACAGGACCATTTACCGGCAAAATAAAAGGCACATTTTTCCAATCAATAGGAGATTGCTGTAAAAATTGAGTAGCTTGACAAGCTACACGAGGAGCTATGATAGATAAATTTATATCATCAATGTAGTGAAACAGCACATTATTAGGCAAAAGTTCTGGTTTTCCTGCAATAGAAATATCTGCCGAAAATGATTGTATTTCCTGTAGGGCTTGTGCGGGATCGCCTGTAGTGAGTTTAATATCCACTTTCGGATATTTTTGCCTAAAGCGTGATAGTATCAGCGGTAAATGGCTATAAGAAGCCGTCACAGAACAAAACACTTTCAATTCGCCTTCTAGTTCGCCTTGAGTAGGCGCAATTTGGCGTTGAAGTTGCAGCCATTGTGCCCAACCTTGCTGAGCAAATTCTAAGAACTTTTCCCCTACTTCAGTAAGATGAACCTGTCTATTATCCCGCAAAAATAGCGGCCGCCCCACTTCTTCTTCCATACGCTGAATATGGCGAGTAAGGGTTGAAGCCGTCATATAATTTTTTTCCGCACTACGAATAAAACTTCGAGTTTGGACAATATCCAGAAACAGTTTTAGGCTTTGGAATTCCATATTATTTTAGCCATTCGGGGTTAATATCAGCAAAATTTAGTTCATTTACACTCTTTTTAAAGTGAAGAATATGCGTTTTTTCCTGATTATTAGGATGCCAATGTATAAAATTTTGTTCATCACTACTATAAAACGCAATGATTTTTTTATGAAGCCCTGCTGCAATATGCACTGTTGAAGTATCAGGGGAGATTAATAAATCAGCAAAACGAATTAGCTCAATTGAGTCAAAAACTGTTTTTGTTTTTTCATATACAAAGACATGCTTATACCGTTTTGCTAAATTAGCTAATTTTTCTGTAACTTCAGGAAAAGTGAGTAGTATGATAGGCTTATGGCTATTTTGTGTTAAGTAATTTAATAAGTTACTTATCTGCTCATCACTAAATTTCCTTGCCGAACCAGCACCAAAAAGGTTTAAAGCAATGTAATTATTTATCTGATGCTCAGATAAATAATCTGTTACAGATTGCTGACTAACTTGATTTAATGGAACATCGTAATTGGTATTAATGTTACCAAATCCAACCAAAGATAAAGCATCTCGGTAAATTTCAGAGAAATGCTGCTTTCTATCAGCCACATTTAAATCAAATAAATGATAGTCTTGCTTCTGATAACCTACATAGTGTTTAGCAGAAATCATTCGCAGGAATAATAAATCACGATTGCGTAAAGTTACTGTTGGATCAATCACAACATCATATTGCTCTTTGGCTAATTCTCGACCACAACGAATATAATCAGGAATACTTTTAGTCTTAACAAAATAAAGACTATCGATGTAAGGATTATTCTCAAATAAATAGTGATTTTTCCGCGAACAAACAACTCCTATTTTTGTATGTGGGGAGTGCTTTTTAATTTCACGAAAAACAAAGGAACTGACAATATAATCACCAATTTTTCCATCGTGACGAAGGAATAGAATTTTTTGAGGGAGTTGCTGTAATACTCGGCTAGTATTTTTTCTATCTAAAATGACTTTCCCAAGTGCTAATCTTACTTTTCTTAACGTTGCTTTAATACTCATTTTTACATACTATAATCATCATTACTTACAATTAGCCTTATTATAGAGATGAAATCTTTAGTTATAAAACTTTTTGGTACAAAAAAAGATAAAAAAGCCTTCGATTTTACTAAAATTGAATCCGTTTTACTTAAACCTATTGGAGATGCTATTGGCGATGCGGTAGTCCATATTTCACACTTAGAACAGATTAAGCGGGCTCTTCCTAATGTCCAAATTGCTGTTTTAGTTACAAAGCGTAATCAGCAACTTTTTTCTCAGGCTAGTGTAGTGGATTTTATTTTTGAAGATAAAGCTTCTACTTATTTATCACAACGTAATAAATGGGATCTTTATTTAGATTTCCAGCCTACCTTCACAACCAAAAGTATTGTTTTAGATAAAATCTTAAACCCTAAATTTATTATTAACTTTGGAAAAAAGCAAAAGCAGGTTTACAATTTAGACTCTGTAAAAAATTATGATTTCACTACCGAATTCCCAAATCAAATTCATTTTGCTGATTATTTAAATTACTCTGTTTTTTCTTCTTTTTTAGAAAAAAATCAAATTAATTATAATTTAGACATACCATACGAAAAGTACGATAGCGTTGAAGCAGTATGGCATCAATCAAAAATCAAGTTACTACTCAATCCGCAAGGCAGCATGCGAGAAATTCCAACCGAAGAACTGTCTACTTTATTATCCATGATTGATAGTGAATATTGGGAAAATATTAGTTGTGTATTGACTAATACAACAAACAGTGAAGAATATTTAGCTAAACTTGAAGTTCCTTTTCAAGTCAGTTTAGCTCCCCAAAACGATATTTTAGGTTATTGTGCATTAGTTAATTCGGCTGATCTTGTCATTGCAGTTGATGGTGGGGGAGTACATATTTCTTGCGCCTTAGGCAAAAGACTACTCTCCTTCTATGCTAACCATACAGCTAATATCGCACGCTGGTACCCTAAACCTAAAAAAGGGACTGAAACTTTTATGGTCGTGTCAAATAAATGGACGGAAAATAATAATAACACATCAGATTTTCCTCTAGTAGAAGCTGCAAAATGGTTAAATAGCCAATTTGCAAAACTTTCAGAAAAATAAACCGCTTGTAATCTAAAAAAACAAAACCCCGCATTTGCGGAGTTTGCAATAATTAAATTATTTTGAGCTTGGAATGCTGAAACGTTTGTTGAAACGTTCTACACGGCCACCGGTATCAACAACACGTTGTTTACCAGTATAGAATGGGTGGCAGTTACCACACACGTCTAAGTTTAAATCTTTACCCACTGTTGAGCGAGTTTTTACGACATTACCGCAAGAACAAGTTGCCGTAATTTCTTTATATTCTGGGTGAATACCTTGTTTCATTATAGAGAACCTCTAACGAGACCATATCGCCACTTGCCGAGCCTTCCATTTTGGGGCTATTCCGAACAAGTACCATATGTGATTAATAAAATGTTGAGCAGCTGCCCAACGCCTAAAAAGAGTGCGTATTCTAAAGAAATTTAGTATCAAGATCAACTACAAAATACTTTCTTAGGCATTTCACAGAATTTATTAAGTAAAAACTCATTTAAAATCAAAATGAATCACAAAAAATCAAATAATAATCAAATTTTTGTGAAATAGATCACATTTTTAATTGAGATTTTTTGAGTTTTTTTTAGAAAATAGTGTAGAATCGAAAGCCTTACACTTTCTTCTATATACAACATTTTTCACTAGGAGTAAAACAATGGCAGAACGTAAAGTCCTTGCGAATGCAATCCGTTTTTTAAGTATGGATGCGGTACAAAAAGCGAATTCAGGTCACCCGGGTGCCCCTATGGGTATGGCGGACATCGCTGAAGTTTTATGGCGTGATTTTCTAAAACACAACCCAACCAATCCGAAATGGGCAGATCGTGACCGTTTTGTTCTGTCAAATGGGCACGGCTCAATGTTAATTTATAGCTTGTTACATTTAACTGGCTACGATCTTTCTATCGAAGATTTAAAGCAATTCCGTCAATTACATTCTAAAACGCCTGGACACCCAGAATATGGCTATGCACCGGGCGTTGAGACCACAACAGGTCCTTTAGGTCAAGGCATTACTAACGCTGTAGGTATGGCAATTGCAGAAAAAACACTTGCCGCACAATTTAACCGTGAAGGTCATAACATTGTTGATCACTACACCTATGCATTTTTAGGTGATGGTTGCTTAATGGAAGGTATTTCTCACGAAGCTTGCTCGTTAGCCGGGACATTAGGTTTAGGTAAATTAATTGCGTTCTATGATGACAACAATATTTCTATTGATGGTCACGTTGATGGTTGGTTTACTGATGATACAGCACAACGCTTTGAAGCTTACGGTTGGCAAGTAATCCGTAATGTTGATGGGCACAATGCAGAACAAATTAAATTTGCGATTGAAAATGCACAAGCTGAAACTGAACGCCCTACCCTAATCATCTGTAAAACAATTATTGGTTACGGCTCACCAAATAAATCAGCTTCTCACGATTGCCATGGCGCACCATTAGGTAATGATGAAATCACCTTAACTCGCCAAGCTCTTAACTGGGAATATGCACCATTTGAAATTCCAGCGGAAATCTATTCAGAGTGGGATGCAAAAGCGAAAGGCACACTCGCAGAAAAAGATTGGAATGCAAAATTTGCCGCTTATGAAGCTGCTTACCCTGAATTAGCAGCAGAATTTAAACGCCGTATGGCAGGTGATTTACCGGCAAACTGGGAAGCAGAAAGCAAAGCATTTATTGAGAAGCTGCAAGCAAACCCAGCAAATATTGCAAGCCGTAAAGCATCTCAAAATGCGATTGAAGCTTATGCCCCATCATTACCTGAATTTTTAGGTGGTTCAGCAGACCTTGCAGGTTCTAATTTAACTTTATGGTCTGGCTCAAAACCAATTCGTGCAGATCATAATGTAGATGGTAACTACATCAACTACGGTGTGCGTGAGTTTGGTATGTCTGCAATTATGAACGGTATTGCCTTACACGGCGGTTTCATTCCTTACGGTGCAACGTTCTTAATGTTCTATGAATATGCTCACAATGCGGTGCGCATGGCGGCATTAATGAAACAACGTGTATTATTCGTTTACACTCACGACTCAATCGGTTTAGGCGAAGATGGTCCTACACACCAACCTGTAGAACAAACTGCTTCATTACGCTTAATTCCAAACCTAGAAACATGGAGACCGGCAGACCAAGTAGAATCTGCGATAGCGTGGAAAGCAGCAGTTGAACGTAAAGAAGGCCCAACAGCGTTGATCTTCACTCGCCAAAACTTAGCTCAACAAGCTCGTACTGCAGAACAATTAGCAAATGTGGCTCGTGGTGGTTATATCTTGCGTGATTGCTGTGAAAAAGGTACTTGCCCAGACTTAATCTTAATTGCGACAGGTTCTGAAGTCGATTTAGCAATGAAGGCCGCAGATGTATTAGACGGCGAAGGTGTTAAAGTTCGTGTTGTTTCAATGCCAAGCACCAATGTGTTTGATAAACAAGATGAAGCATACCGCGAGTCTGTATTACCACGTTCAGTAACAAAACGTGTTGCAATCGAAGCACAAATTGCAGACTTCTGGTATAAATACGTTGGCTTTGAAGGCAAAGTGGTTGGTATGAATAGTTTCGGTGAATCAGCTCCAGCGGACCAATTATTCAAACTATTCGGCTTTACTGTTGAAAACGTAGTTGCAACAGCGAAAGAGATTTTATAATTCAGTGATAAAAACAAAAAGCGGGAGTTCAATTCCCGCTTTTTTGTGACGTTTAAGGCTAAACAAGCGGTCAGATTTTCTCGATTTTTTGCAATTTGCAAAATTTTAGGAAAATTTGACCGCTTGTCATCATAACAATTCAGCCTGAGCTAGAATTTTTTCTTGCTCTAAGGCGAGTTTTTCCAGTTTTTTCTGCTCTCGTCTTTCTTCATCAATCGCCTCCCAAGCATCATAGGCTTGAACAATTTTGGCTACCACGGGGTGGCGGACAATATCTTTACTGTCGAAAAAGTTGAAGCTAAGTTCAGGTACATCTTTTAGCACTTCCATTGCGTGCTTTAAGCCCGATTTTTGGTGGCGTGGCAAATCCACTTGGGTAACATCACCCGTAATCACGGCTTTAGAGTTAAAACCAATGCGGGTTAAGAACATTTTCATCTGTTCTGTTGTGGTGTTTTGGCTTTCATCTAAAATGATAAACGCATCATTTAATGTTCGCCCACGCATGTAGGCAAGTGGAGCAATTTCAATTACACCACGCTCCATCAATTTTTGGGCCTTTTCAAAACCAAGCATTTCAAAAAGAGCGTCATATAATGGACGTAAATAAGGTTCAATTTTCTGTCCTAAATCACCAGGTAAAAAGCCAAGCTTCTCCCCTGCCTCAACCGCCGGGCGGGTTAGCAAAATTCTGCGGATCTCTTGTCGCTCAAGTGATTCCACCGCAGCTGCTACCGCTAAAAAGGTTTTTCCTGTACCTGCCGGTCCAACACCAAAACTGATATCGTGGCTTAAAATATTGCGAAGGTAAGCTTGTTGATGCTCTCCTCGAGGCTTAATTACACCTCGTTTAGTTTTGATTGCAATATCGCCTTGTGTGCCAGCTTGCCACTGATTTTGCAATAACATTCGGCTTTCTTGAATAGCTAGATGTACATCTTCTAAATCTAACTCTTTGATTTTGCCTTTAATCGGTGCAGTTTCGTTATAGAGCTGCTTGATTAGCTTTACACTATTTTGAATAAGACTGGCAGAGTAATGGTTTTCGTCTGCGGATTGAATGGTAAAGTTAAACCCTTGACGGGAAATAACTAAGTTGAAACTTTTTTCGATAAGAGCTAAATGCTCGTCAAACGCACCGCAAAGCGATTGCAGACGTGCGTTGTCCTGAGGTTCTAAACTAAAAATAATTTCGTTCAAAGCGTTACCTTCTTAAAGTTCGCCGAAACTTTCGGGAATATTTGCGGATAATTTCTTCCAAATTTCACCACTCGATTGGCGGTGCTTCTCCATACAAGCGGTCGCTTTTTCGCTATCTTTTGCAATACAGGCTGCCAATAGCGTGTGGTAAAAATTTAAGGTTAATTGACGGTTATTCAGATCATTAAAAAATATTTTTGCCACTTGATGATACATAGATTTGAAGCTGTTCAAAATCAAGGCATAAACAGGTTTATTTGCTAAAAAGGTAAACTTTCTGAACAATTTATAATCAAATTCTGCATAAGCTGTTGCAGTATTTTCTAAATTATCTAATTCGTCAAAAAGTTTAGCACTTTCTTCAGGAGCAAGTCTGACGGCCTCAGGAATATAAGCCTCTGCCATACGAGTTCTGAGTGAAACTACGTTTGAAATCACAACGGACAAATAGTTTTTATCCAGTTTAATAATGGTGCTGATGATATTCGGTCCTGCTGTTTCCCAAATATCATTTACCCTAGTAGGCTTGCCGTGCTGAATGCTTAACCAGCCTTCACGAGCTAAACGTTGTAGCACTTCCCTTAATGTTGTTCTAGTAACACCAATACGCTCAGCCAGTTCGCGTTCAGCGGGAAGATCAGATCCCGCAGGGAAGTAATTATTCCAAATGCTTTTTACTATATATTCTTCCGCTAATGCTGCTGGGCTTTGTGCTTTTAAAATGCCGTTGTTTTCCATTAGCTCCCCCTAATAAAATTAAAATATTATGTTTAAATACACTGTTTTTATTTATGATCAATTATTGTAAATAAAAAATGAGTTATCCTATTATCCTTTAATCTAAACTATATTACAATTGCAATATCATTTTCAATTTTGAGGTTTTTTATGAGTAATATTGATGCTCTTTTTAAAAGTTTCTTAGGGAAAAGCCCTGAATGGTACAAACTCTGTATTTTGGCATTTTTAATTATTAATCCTCTTGTTTACTTCTTTATTAGTCCTTTCGTAGCAGGTTGGTTTCTAGTTGCCGAATTTATTTTTACCTTGGCAATGGCGTTGAAATGTTATCCTTTGCAGCCGGGGGGCTTGCTTGCCATCGAGGCTGTGGTTATCGGAATGACTAGCCCCCATCATATTAAACACGAAATTATTGCAAATTTTGATGTTATTTTACTTCTGATGTTTATGGTGGCTGGGATCTATTTTATGAAGCAACTCCTGCTTTATATTTTTACCAAACTTCTCGTTGCTATCCATTCTAAAAAAATTCTTTCCCTTGCTTTCTGCCTAAGTGCTGCATTCTTATCTGCTTTCCTTGATGCATTAACAGTTATTGCAGTTATTATTAGTGTAGGAACAGGATTTTACGGGGTATACCACAAAGTTGCATCAGGGAATAGTTTTGAAGATTCAACTGATATCACCAATGATGATAAAATTCTCACTCGTAAAGAAATTTTAGAACAATTTCGTGGTTTTTTAAGAAGTTTATTAATGCACGCTGGGATTGGTTCTGCTCTTGGTGGTGTAATGACAATGGTAGGTGAGCCGCAAAACTTAATTATTGCCTCACAAGCTGAATGGGGATTTATTGAATTCTTATTACGCGTTTTACCTGTTAGCTTGCCTGTGTTAATTTGCGGTATTGCAACTTGTTTTATTGTTGAAAAGTACAAATTATTCGGTTATGGCGATAGACTGCCTCGCCGTGTATGGGTTGTGCTTGCTCGTTATAATCAACTAAAAGAGCAAAAAATGACTAAACAAGATAAGTTAAAAATGATCGTACAAGCCATTGCAGGTATTTGGTTAGTTATTGGTTTGGCATTACATCTGGCTGATGTAGGTATTATCGGTTTAACCATCATTATCATCTGTACTGCATTCTGTGGTATTACCGATGAACATGCCTTAGGTAAAGCATTCCAAGAATCTATGCCATTTACTGCATTACTCATTGTATTTTTCTCTATCGTGGCCGTCATTATTGATTTGAAATTATTCGAACCGATTATTTCATTTGTATTATCTGCTGAACCACATTCTCAACTTTCATTGTTCTATATCTTCAACGGTTTATTATCAATGATTTCCGATAATGTATTTGTAGGTACAGTTTATATTAATGAAGCCAAAACAGCATTGACGTCAGGAATTGTAGAACGATCTCAATTTGATCTACTCGCAGTTGCTATCAACACAGGAACAAACTTGCCTTCTGTTGCAACACCGAACGGGCAAGCTGCTTTCTTGTTCCTATTAACATCTTCATTCGCTCCGTTAATCAAGCTCTCTTACGGTAGAATGGTTTATATGGCATTACCTTACACTATTGTACTCTCTATTGTTGGTTTCTTCGCATTAGAATTTTTACTGCCACCAATGACTGAATTGATGCTAAATTGGGGCTGGATTGTTACACGCTAATCTAATATAGATAAGCTATACCAAATAAGGTAGAATGAAAGAATTTCATAAATATAAGGAATCATTATGCTCCATTATTTTAAAAATCTATCACTCTCTCGTAGTGCGTGGTTTTTTCTGGTATTAAGCTGTATTGTGCTAGAAGGTGTCGCTCTATACTTTCAACACGGAATGGGCTTAGTACCCTGCGTAATGTGTATTTATGAACGTGTTGCTTTATTTGGTATTTTATTTGCAAGTATTTTAGGTTTTATTGGCAACCGCTACAGTGTTCTTCGCTGGTTGGCAATTTTAATTTGGCTGGGGAGTGCCTTTAAAGGCTTAACATTGGCACTTAAACATCACGATTATCAAGTTAATCCTTCGCCTTGGAATCAATGCGAGTTTAAAGTTGATTTCCCGCAAACATTACCGCTTGATAAATGGCTACCGGAAGTGTTTTCACCTGGTGCAGTAAATTGTAGCCAAAGCCAATGGGAAATGTTTGGTTTTTCAATGGCACAATGGTTAATTTTCACCTTTGCAGTTTATCTAATTTTTGCTGTGATTGTTTTAATCAGCCAATTTAAACGTAGCCGACAAAAAAACAGTTTTATTTTCCGTTAATACGGATTACAAGCGGTAAGATTTTGCAAAAAACTTATAAAATCTTACCGCTTATTTATTTAGGAGAAAAAATGTCTAACCATAAAAATCTTGCTACCAAACTTGTTCATACAGGGCGTAAAAAACTCTATACACAAGGAGCGGTAAATCCTGTTATTCAGCGTGCTTCATCCTTAGTTTTTGAGACATTAGAAGAAAAAAAATACGCTACCCAAAACCGCTATAAAGGAGCTTTATTTTATGGACGACGTGGCACGCTCACTCATTTTTCACTACAAGAAGCAATGTGTGAATTAGAAGGTGGAACAGGTTGCTACCTCTACCCTTGCGGAGCAGCAGCAGTGACAAATTCCATCTTAGCTTTTGTGGAACAAGGAGATCATGTTTTAATGACAGGGGCGGCTTATGAGCCGACACAAGATTTCTGTAACGTGGTACTCAAACGTATGGGCGTTTCAACAACTTATTATGATCCAATGGTCGGAGAAGGCTTAAAAGACGTTGTTCAATCTAATACTAAAATACTTTTTTTAGAATCGCCAAGTTCGCTTACAATGGAAGTACCTGATATTCCTGCTTTAGTCAAAGCGGCTCGAGAAGTGAACCCTGAAATAGTAATTATGATCGACAATACTTGGTCTGCAGGCGTACTATTTCCTGCCTTAGAATATGGCATTGATATTTCGATTCAAGCTGGCACAAAATACTTAGTCGGACACTCTGACGTAATGATTGGTACAGCTGTGTCTAACACCCGTTGTTGGGATAGATTGCGTGAAGGTTCTTACTTAATGGGACAAATGATTGATGCCGATTCTGCCTATACCACCGCTCGTGGCTTACGCACTTTAGGTATTCGCTTGAGCCAACACGAAGCAAGCAGTATTGCAATCGCAAATTGGTTAGCTCAACGCCCTGAAGTAAAAGCAGTTTATCACCCTGCTCTTGAAAGTTGCCCAGGTAATGAATTTTTCAAACGCGATTTTACTGGATCAAGCGGTCTATTTTCGTTTGAGCTTTGCGAAAAACTCTCGCAAGAAAAATTAGCTAATTTCTTAGAACATTTTGAGCTATTTTCAATGGCATACTCTTGGGGAGGATTTGAATCCCTTATTCTTGCTAACCAACCCGAGGAAATCGCTCGAATTCGCCCAGCCATTGAGCGTAAACTAACTGGCACATTAATTCGTATTCATGTTGGTTTAGAAGCAGTTGAGGATTTAATTGCTGATTTAGAACAAGGCTTTGAGCGGATAAAGTAAAAATATTCAAATCTAAAATAAAAAGTAGCTTAAGCATTTGTATATAGGGGGCTTAAGCTACTTTTAATTTCTAATTGATACCATAGGGTTCGGTATAAGGAAGTATTCCTCGTTTTAACATTCTCGATACGCCGTTGCTATAACTTGTACCAAAGCGTAGCTCAAAGTTAATCCCGAATTTATTATCGTAGTAGAAATCATTAATCGTATCAGGCGAACCAACTGGCGTAGAAACTAAACGGCGTGCCACATAGACATTTGCAGCCCAACAACAAGTGTTGTAATTCAGAGAAAGCTGCCCTTCAACCGGTTTCTTCAAAGCAATATCATGATAATAACTCGTCATTATCGATACTTTATCTGTTAATTCCCAGCCTAATACTGCACCAATCTGCTTAATTGACTGTCCATACTTGTTTGTGTTCAAGTTCTGATTAATATAGTCTTTACTTGCGTAACGGTAGTTTAACTGAACCAATTTATCTAATTGTGGTTTATACTGCAATGACATATTCGCTAAAGAAGTTTGATTTAAGCGAGTGTCATATTGATAGCTACCGTGCCAATTCCATTTTTTGTGGAATTTCCAGTTAGATTCTGCCGCCCACGAAGAAGAACGTTTAGCAGTGCTATTATCCGATGTATCATCAATTTTTGATGGGCTTAAATAATAGGTTTGACCTAAACTAAAGTTGAATACCTCTTCACCCGTTTCATTATTAAAGAAGCGGGTTGTTCCACCGGCTGTGATTAAATTTGCCGAAGAAATTCGGTCTAAACCACTATAACGACGGTCATTAAATAGTGAGAAATAGTCATTTTGTAATAAGGCCGAATCATAGCCCAAACTTACACTTTTCTGGCGTTTAGAACCAATATCACTTTGGTTTTTGTATGGACGATAAATATATTGCAATCTTGGCTCAATCGTTTGATTAAAACCAGAGAATAGTTGTTTATCCGATTCTAAAACCGTTTTGAAATCTAACTTAATTTGAGGTAATACTCGACTTACACTTTTCTTGATCTCTTCTGTGCTTTCACTACCCTTAGTTTGTTGATAATGAGTTGCATACAACTTCGTTTCCAAATTTAAACTACCGTAGCGATTTGCCAGTGGGAAGTTTAACGTTGGCTCAGCGTGGAAACGCCACGCTTTTGGCATTAGTTTACTGTCATTTTCAAAACGAGCGGCTTGAGCGAAGAATTTGAAATCGCCACCTTTAATTAAATCGTTTTTGTAGTAATTAAAGTCAATTTGTGGGAGTACACGATAAGGTCCGATATCCAATTCATCGAAGGTTTGGAATTTTTTACCTGAAATCGAAATATTGTAATTTGGTTGATAGTAACCTAATTTAAAGTTTTGTGTAGCGTAACCGTCCGTGCTCGAACCATATGCCGAATCAAAATCGGAGAAGTAACGTCTGTCGCTCACTTTGGTGTAATCCACATAAAAACGCCAGTCGGTTAAGAAACTCACGGCATGACGCCAGTGAAGCAAATAACGTTTACGATCATCATTTTCTGGCTGATAGTCGGTTAAACGGTCTTTCGCCATATACTCAGTTGCCACCAAACCTTGCCCGATTTTAGTCAAATAACGAAACTCAGGACTAATCTGCCAACCACGACGTGAATAGTAGGTTGGCGTAATGGTTGCATCCATATTCGGGGCGATATTCCAATAAAACGGCTGCGAATACGTCCAACCGTTTTTGCTGGAACGCTCAAAACTTGGAATGAGCAAACCGGTACGGCGGCGATCGCCAATCGGGAATTGTAAATACGGCGAATAAAATACCGGCATTCCCAACACTTTAAAGCGAGCGTGCCACATTTCCGCATACTCTTCGTCCACGTGCTGGATCATCTCGTTGGCTTCAATCGACCAAGAATTATCGTCTGGCAAGCACGAAGTAAAACTGGCATTTTTCAGCGTGCGTTTGCTATTTCCAAACTCGCCCTGCTCTGCCGTGCCCCGCCCTTGTCTGCCGACTAATTGATAATTGGCATTGCTGAGGCTGGCATCTTTTGAAAGCAGATTAATGGTCGCATCAGAACCGGTCGCCTGAATTAAGTTGTCTTGGTAGTTAAAATTGCCCTGCAAATACGCCATTCGGGCATTTTCGCCATCTTGCTCTACTCTAACCTGATCCGCCACAATCGAACGATTGCCTTGCTTAATGCTCACATCACCGGTGTAAGTTGCATCTCGAGGCTGATTGATTACCGCACTGTCCGACTCAATAGTCACCGGCATTCTCAGCTGATCGCCTTCTACCACTTCACCTTGGAATTGAGGCACGCCGAGCAAGCACTGCTGTTTTAAATCAGCCGCTGCATAATTGCTATAGCAGGCAGCCATCACTGCAAGAGAGAGTAAGCTATAACGCTGTTTCATCATTTTTCCTTTCTAAATGGGGCAAGCGGTTAAATTTGTGTGATTTTTTACATTTTTGTATTGTAGGGGCGAATTGCTATTCGCCCCTACGTTTCAACGTCTTCACTTCGATATTTGCGTTTCGATATTTTGCAAAAAATCCCTCAAAAACCACCGCTTGTGCGTTAAATAATACGGGAAAACTGCTGTCTTCTCGCTAACTGTCTTGAATACACATCAAAACATAAGCAAATGTTACGAATTAACAAACGTCCTCGTGGCGAAACCACAATGCCGTTTTCGTTAATCGTTAATAAACCGTCTTCTGCCAACGGTTTGAGGAAAGTTAAATCTTCCGCAAAGTAGCTGTTGAAATCAATGCCATATTGCTGCTCGATGGTAGCAAAATCCAATTTGAAGTTACAAATTAAGGCTTTGATTACATCACGGCGAATGCAGTCATCTTGCGTCAGTGCAATACCTTTGTGCAAGGCAATGCCACGTTCTTCCACGTCTGCATAATATTTTTGCAGATCTTTTTGGTTTTGAGCGTAAGTGTCGCCCAACAGGCTGATTGCCGACACCCCCATTCCCAATAAATCACACTCTTCTTGGGTAGTGTAACCTTGGAAATTGCGGTGCAAAATGCCTTTTTCTTGGGCGACGGCTAGTTCATCATCCGGTTTGGCGAAGTGATCCATTCCGATAAATTTATAGCCGTTTTCACCTAAAAATTCGATAGATTTTTGTAAGATAGTGAGTTTGGTTTCCGGAGCCGGTAACATATCTTCTTTGATCTTCACCTGAGCGGCAAATCGGCTTGGCAAATGGGCGTAGTTAAATACGCTCATACGATCCGGGTTGAGTTCCACCACACGCTCAAGGGTGTACATAAAACTCTCCACATTTTGCTTCGGCAAGCCATAAATTAAATCCACGTTAGTAGAGACAAAACCTAGCTCTTTCGCTCGCTTCATCAAGGCAAAAATAAATTCTTCGTCTTGCTCACGGTTTACTAGCTTTTGCACCTCTTTGTCGAAGTCTTGAATACCCATACTGATGCGGTTAAAGCCAATCGCACGCAGGTGATCAAGCATATCCAGCTCAATTTCACGAGGATCCATCTCAATACTGATTTCAGCCTCTTCGCTCACATCAAAATGGCTGCGTAGCATTTGCATTAAACGAGCAGATTGATCTTCGTCTAAATACGTTGGTGTACCGCCGCCCCAGTGAATTTGCGTCACCAAACGATTTTTAAACAACGGTGCTCGACTTTTAATTTCACGTTCTAAATAATCTAAATAGATTTCAACTTTATGGCGATGGCGAGTAATCACCTTGTTGCAGCCGCAGAAATAGCAAAGTTTATGGCAAAACGGAATATGCACATAAAGCGAAAGCGGACGCTCAGGATAACGAGCAGCCGCCGCAATAAAATCGTCATTGGTGTAGTTTTCGTTAAACTCCAACGCCGTTGGGTAAGAGGTGTAACGAGGGCCCGAATGGTTATATTTTTGAATCAGGGCAAGATCCCAAATAATTTCTGACATTAGATAGCCTTTTTGATCTCTTCAATATCTTGTAATAGTTGCTGACACTCCAACTTAATTTGCTCGCTCAATTCGACTTCTTTCGCTTCACGCTCTAAATCAAGTTTCATCCGCTCATTGCGTTTTAGCTGTTTGCGTTCCTCTAAAATCGGCATATTTTCCACCACCTGATACAGCTCCCACATTGCCGTGTAGTGGCTTAATTTTTTGCCGAGAACATCTAACAACGGTTTTAAACGCAACACGCCTTCCGATAAATCGCACTGCTCTGAAATCATCGCCCGAGCAATCACATCAAGACTGTCTAAAATGCGTAAATAACGTGCTTTTTGAGCCTCTTTTGCTTCCTCAATTAACGCTTGTTCACGCTTTTTTTGCTGACGTAATTTCAACATCAAATAGCCGGCGTAACCGGCTAAAGAGACCAAAATTAAGACCGCTAGCACGATAAGGAATATTTTTAGCATCATTCTCAGCAGCCTATTAACGGAATTTGTTAATGTCCATAGTTTCAAACTGACGCAATAACGCATCGCCGGCGTCTGCATCGTCGTCTTCAAATTCAATACCAAGCTCCGTCATTAACTCATCAATGCGGTCTAGGCATTCATTCATAAATTTCTGATCTTCCGCTGAAAGCGTTTTGCCGGCTTCCAAATCATCAAGCAACTGGTTCAAACATTCGTTATTTTCCAACTGCTCTAACTCTTGCTCTGGTGAAAGCGTTGGTTTAACCAGCTCAACCGGAACAGGCTTAATTGTGCGGCCTTTCTCCGGTTGATTCACAAACTCCACCATCAACGGCACTTTTTTACGGCTACCGATGCGTGGATCTTTTACTTCTTTCTCAACCGCTTTTTTCTGCTCTGCCGGATCAGCATTACGAGAACCGGTCGGTAAACCTTTATGTTTGCGTTTACGCTTTTCCTCACGAGCTTGAGCATCTAACTCATAACGAGTTAATTTACGATTTTTACCACCACCTAATTTAGGGGTTGGTTGCTTTGACTTATCTGTTTTTCTTGCCGGCATAATATCAGTAATGCGGCGTGTTTTTTTCGTACGACTCATAATTCTTTAATCTAAAATTTTTAATAAACCGCTATTCTACAAGGAATTGCCTTGCCTTAATAGCGTTGATTTCAATTAATGGTAAGTTTGCATAAAATGCTGATAGGCTTTGAGGAATTTTTCAAAATCATCTAAACCACAAAATGCGATGCTCTCTTCATTATAAAATTGAAAACCTTCTTCCATTTCTTCTTCATCGAAGGCAGCATCTAGGTTATTTGCTTTTGCCATTACTTCATCATAATCAAAATAAATACTGTATTCACGCCCTTCAAATACGCATTCGTAATGATTTGGAAAAGCCGCTCTGCACTTTTCAATTTCAGCAAAAATGGCTTCCAACTCTTTTGGATTACCTGTAATTTCAGTATTCAACCAACGGGCAAATGCCTCGTGATCCATTGAACATTTGGCCACAACACCGTGAATACTATGCGTAAATTGATATTCCATACATATTCTCCTCTTTGACGGCTATTATAGCTTAACAAGCGGTTGTTTTTTGGAAAAATTTTACCATTTAGTTTAATAATGATTGCCACATTCTTCTCACAAACTCTCTCTCTTTTACAAATTCCGTTGCTTCAACCATGCTTTCTTTGCGAAGTAGGTTTAAATGATGGATTTTATTACGGAGCGAAGTATAGCAATGTTTGAGTTGTTCACTCTCTGGTAAACTTAAAATCCCACATTCAACTGCACTATCGAAAATCCGCACATTATCAGACCATACCGCCATCTGTGGATTTTCATTGCTATGAGCCAGCACCAAATATTGAGCAATAAATTCAATATCGGTAATGCCGCCTTGATCGGTTTTGATATTAAATTGATCTTGTGAGTGCGAGCTAAGATGTTGGTACATTTTTTCTCGCATTTCGCAAATTTCTTGACGTAATTGACCGCTTGTACGAGGTAACGCCAAAGTAGATTGGCGAATGCGTTCAAACTCTTGCCTTAAATGCTCTGCGCCAAACACACATCTTGCTCGCACAAGGGCTTGGGTTTCCCAAGTCCAGGCTTCATTTTTTTGGTAATGTTCATAGGCATTAAAGGTGCTGACCAAAAGCCCAGCCTCGCCTGATGGGCGAAGTCGCATATCCACCTCATATAACACACCTGCACTGGTATTAAGATTAAAAATTGAGTTAATTTTTTGAGCCAATTTTAAGTAAAATTGATGGCTTGAAATCTCTTTTTTACCACCAATCGTTTGGCTGTTCTCTGGGGCGTTATGCAAGAAAACCAAGTCGAGATCGGAATTGTAGCCTAGTTCAATCCCACCTAATTTTCCGTAACCAATAACCGCAAAGCCTTTTTCATCTGACTCTAAATGCTCAGGTGTGCCGAAACGCTGGCTGACTTGCTTCCACGCCATATGTACTACTGCATTGATAATAGCTTCCGCTAAGTAAGTAAGATGATCGCTGATCTTCATTACTGGCAGCACGCCTAAAATATCGGAGGCAGCTATACGTAAAATTTGCGTTTGTTTGAACTGGCGCAAACCATCAATCAGAGTCTCTTCATCTTCTTCAGGAATACGGATTAAATAATCCTGCAAGGCTGATTGATATTGCTCAAGCTCTAGCACTTCGGTTAAACCATTGTATCTCATCAGCTCATCAAGCAACATTGGGTAACGAGCAATTTGCTCGGCAATCATCACTGATTTGCTACAAAGCGTTAAAAGCTGTGGCAAGATCTGCTCTCGTTCAACCATCAATTCAAGATAGGTTGTTCGTGTAGTGATTTTATCTACAATATTGAGCAAACGAGGTAGAAGCAATAAATAATCTTCACGCTCAAAAATACTATCTGCGATTTTAGGCATTAAATTGCGAAGAACCTCTCGCCCTCTTACTCCAATCGGGCGTTTTACCCAATCTTGGAAAGTTGTGGAGAAATGGTGGAAAATTGTCTCATAATCGCTTTCTGCAACTTGGGGGTAATTTTTTAATACGGCGGATAAATCTTCTAATGAGATAGTGTAATTTAGAATATCTTTCCATTCGGCTAATTTTTCATTTAATGGACTGGCTTCATCTTCACTTTCTTCCTCGCCAATCAATTCATTAAAAATATGGCGAACCTCATTTTGATAACCATTTAACACCGCTAAAAATCCCGCCCAATCATTAAATTGATGTTCTATAAAAATAACCGTTTCGCTATTTAATTCTTGCTGCCAATAGCATTGGCAAGCAAAGATAAGGCGAGCTCGATCCTCAGGATCTGTTGGTAAAGTTTGTGTTTGTTTGTCATCAATCGCTTGTAGCACATTCTCTACTTGGCGGTAAAAAGTGTAGGCATTATGCAGTTTTTCTACCTGTGCTTGCGTTAATAAATTCAAATCACTCAAGCGAGGAAGGACTTTTAATAGACTACGTTCCTGTAAAATTTTATCTCGCCCACCACGAATCATTTGGAAGGTTTGTACAATAAATTCTACTTCCCGAATGCCGCCTGCACCAAGTTTGATGTTATCCGCTAAGTTACGGCGAACTACTTCACGGCTGATTTTCTGCTTCATTTCACGCAGAGATTGGATCGCCGAAAAATCTAAATAACGGCGGTAAACAAAAGGACGTAGCATCTGTTTTAAGTAGCGATGATTGATGTTTTGGCTCTCTTCACCCAAAATTTTGGCTTTAATCATCGCATAACGTTCCCAATCACGCCCTTGCTCTTGGTAGTAATCCTCCATTGCGGCAAAACTGAATACTAACGCACCACTGTCGCCAAAAGGGCGAAGCCGCATATCAGTACGATACACAAAACCATCAGCGGTAATATCATCAAGAGCTTTAATTAAACGCTGACCGAGTCGGGTAAAAAATTTGCTGTTTTCAATCGGCTTACGTCCACCCACTGTTTCGCCGGCATCAGGGTAAGTAAAGATAAGGTCGATATCAGAAGAAAAATTTAGTTCTCCTCCACCGAGTTTTCCCATTCCCAAAATCAGTAGTTCTTGCTGCTCACCTAAGCTATTCATTGGTGTTCCGTATTCTTCACAGCATCTTTTGAATAGCCAATCTCTTGCAGCTAAAATTAGGCTTTCTGCTAAGTCTGATAAACGTTGAAACACAAATTCAACCGTAGCGAGTTTGTTTGATTGCAGAAAACTCAAACGAGATAATTCCCGATGGCGGAATAGTCGTAGTTCTCGGCTAAGTTGTTCTTCATTTTCTGCTGTTACCAGAAGCTCATTTAAACGAGAAAGGTAATTGCCGCATTCATTAGTTGTAGGAAGATTGTTTTTCCATTCAGCAAACAAATCAGGCTGTTTTTGCAAAGTTTGTGTAACCAAATTCGACATCGCCATTGCTACAACAAGCGGTTGAATTTGCTCAGAATTTTGCAAATCAGCAGGCAAAGTGAATTGAGATTGGGAGATTAGGGTGGTAAGCATAAATTTAGGCTCAAATTGGGAATAGATAGGTATTTTACACTCGAACCATTCCCCTCTTTAGCAAAGAGGGGTTAGGGGAGATTTGGCAGAGGTAATTTTACGCTCATAGGAAATTTTAACATCGTAATCAAATCTCCCCCTGCCCCTCTTTTCTAAAGAGGGGAGAAAAAATTAAAACACTCTCTTAAACGGCTTAACAATCACATCGCCATATACGCCAGCATCAACATAAGGATCTTGGTTTGCCCATTGTTGAGCTTCTTCAAGCGAGTTAAATTCAGCAATGACTGTTGAACCTGTTATGCCAGTGCCGTCTTCCGTTGGATTAGGACCGGCAATTAATAAACGCTCTTCAGCCTGCAATTTTTCTAAGCGAGCTAAATGTGCAGGGCGAACTTCTAAACGTTTTTCCAGCGTGTTCGGATTATCTTGAGCAAAAATTACGTAATACATACTATTCTCCTTGTTCGGTATTTTGGGTAATTAATGATAAGGCTTCATCTAATTCCGGATTATTCTCTCTTGGTACAGCACGAGGTCTACCTTCTTTATCAGTAGCAACATAGGTAAATAACGCTTCTGTTACCAGAAAACGTTCACGCGTGCCTTCATAAACCTGCTTGATAAACACTTCAACTTTCACTTGCATCGAAGAACGACCAATGTGCATCAGTTTGCCATAACAACACACCACATCACCGACAGAAATTGGTCTATGGAAGATCATTTTATCTACCGTTACGGTAACAACTCTACCTTTTGCGAGTTCTTTCGCTAAAATTGCACCGCCTAAGTCCATCTGGGACATAATCCAACCACCAAAAATATCGCCATTAGCATTGGTGTCTGATGGCATTGCAAGCGTTCTTAAAATCAGTTTCCCTTCAGGATCTTTTTCGTAAGGTTTATTTTTCATCTTGTTTTTCCTGTTTTTCAGCCTCTTTTAGGTAAGGATAAAGTACAAAACCCGTTATAACCGTTGCAACCAATGTTAAACCGATAATACCGAAGGACTTAAAATCAACCCAAGCATCTTCGGATAAATATTGGCTAATATAAATATTAAGCAACATACAAATAATAAAGAAAATAGCCCAACCGAAGTTGATTTTATTCCACACTTGATCAGGCAAATTAATTTCCTTACCGAGTAATTTTTTAATTAGCGGAGCTTTAAATACAAACTGGCTCACTAATAACACGATAGCAAAAAGCGAATAAACGATGGTAACTTTCCACTGTAAATATTTCACTTCATTAAAATAAGCACTGAGCAAACCAAAAAAGACCACCGCTCCGCCCATAATCACTTGCTGTTTTTCAACTTTGCCGTAAAACACTTTTAAGGCGATCATTTGTGCAATGGTCGCAATCACTAGTACGATAGACGCCATTTGAATGCCGTCCATTTTATAGACAACAAAAAACAGAATCAGCGGAATAAATTCAAGTAACTGTTTCATTTCATCTCCATTAACTCGCTGACATTTGGCGATAAACTTGGTAAAAGCGGAAGCTAAAAATTGCCATAAATATATTAATTACCGCACTAAAAATAACAGTAATTACTGCACCTACAATATCATTGCCAAAAACCGTAAGTAATCGAGATAGCATACCCGGTAATAAATAAGAAATCACACAGAATAAAATTAACGGTAGCATTTTTCCACGTGATAATTGGAAGGTAAATTTAATACTTTCTGATAAAGTTTTCTGTGGTTTCTCCAATAAATAAGCATAAATCACAAGCGATAACTTAATGAAAAAATAAAAACCAATCGCTAACACAGGCAGAGCAATAATCACGGTTTCAGGTGATGCCATCGCAAAAGAAGCCCCGAGTGAAAGTGGCATTACCATAATAAACTGCAACATTAAAACAGGTAAAAAGTGTTTTAGTGCTCCACTTGCATTTTGGAAAAAGTGCTGGTAATTGCCATTATTAATAGATTGAATGTTTAAAATCATCAATACAGTTAAAAATAAATTAGCGATTCCTAATAAAACTGTTGGCATTAAAATAGATAATAATTTTGAGCTATCAATTTGAATTTGTTGTAGCCGCTGATCTGCTGCCATTTCCGGCGAAGCTGGCAATAATAAAATAAATGCTAGCTGCACTACCACAATAATCATTATCGCAAACAGCGTAAAAGATTGCTGATTACGCATAAAATTCCAACTTTGTTGGAATAAATCCACAAATTTAATTGGCATAAAATATCCTTCAAATAAGTTGTAAACATTTTGTTGTAAAGTATAGCAAGTGTTAGCCCAAACTGCATTAAGCTATTGTAGATTTTAGCAAGTTAGCTACAATAAAAGAAAAGATTGAAAGAGAAAAACTATGTTAAGCCTATTTGAAGCAGGGCAACGCTATTTAAACACCCTGCCTAATCAGAAAAAATTAGCGAATTTTATGCCTGATTATCACATCATTCGTTTAGTAAAATTTTCATCGAAAGTGATGCCTGCTTTTGCCTGTTTTGCATTAGTATGGCAATATTTTTTCGCCGACCCTACACAATCAATTTTAGCCAATTCGGTTTTAACCGCTATTTTTGCGATCTCCATTCCGTTTCAAGGGCTGTATTGGCTAGGCAAACGGGCAAGAACGCCGCTCTCATTATCACTGCTTCAATGGTATGAAACACTTAGACAAAAATTGATTACAGCCCAAGTAAAAATTGAAGATGAACAAACAGCACCTTCTTTCCAAGATTTTGCAAATTTACTGAAATTAGCAGAAGAAACGTGGGGAAATGAATATTTTGATGAGCTTTGAAAGCCCAAAAGAAAAAAAAGCTCCATTCAATAAATGAGTGGAGCAAAAACTTTTGTTCTAATTCTGGAGGTTTGAATTACTGTTTTATAAAAGGAGACAAATAAAACAAGAACAAAAGAAAATAAAAATCTTTGGCTCCTCCTGCGGGACTCGAACCTGCGACATATGGATTAACAGTCCACCGTTCTACCGACTGAACTAAGGAGGAATTAACAAGAGAATGATAGGCTAAAACGTTTTAGCCGTCAAACAAAACAATGAACCTTCGTTCATTATTTACATTTATTTACGCTTTCAGTATTGCTGATACTTAATTAGAGTTACAAACAGAGCAGTTTTCTTGCTTAGGCAGTGCCATTTCTCGTATTAAAAAATGTAAACTATCAATCATCAGCAATTTTCCTGATAATGTCTTACCAATATTCAACAAAACTTTTATCGCTTCTAGCGCTTGGAAGCTGCCAATTACCCCAACAATTGGAGCAATAACTCCCGCTTCTACACAACTTAATGTGCCATCACCAAATAAACTACTCAAACACTGATAGCAAGGCTCATTTTCTTGATAAGTAAATACACTAATTTGCCCTTCAAAACGAATTGCCGAGCCAGATACAAGCGGTCGTTTTTGTTTAAAACATTGCAAGTTCAGTTGATTACGAACAGTAACATTATCGGTACAATCTAGCACTAAATCTGTTTTAGCAATCAGCTCTGCCCAGTACTGATCACTACATTTTTGGTTAATGGCTTCAATCTGAATATTTGGATTAATCGCTGACAAACGCGCTTTCGCCGACTCCACTTTAGGCTGACCAACCGTTTCATCTGTATGCAAAATTTGACGTTGCAGATTAGAAAGCGAAACTGTATCGAAATCAACTAATGTTAAATGCCCAACACCCGCTGAAGCCAAATATTGTGAAGCCGCACAACCCAAACCTCCTAAGCCAACAATTAATACTCGGCTGGCTTTTAACTTTTCCTGCCCATCAAAATCAACGCTTTTCAGAATAATTTGGCGGTTATAACGAAGGGTTTCTTGATCAGTGAGTTCCATTACCTTCTCTCAACTAATAGAGTAACGAATTAAACGGTTGAATTGTTACCTTTTCTCCAACCTCTACATTGCCACGCTCTGCTTCAAGCACGATAAAGCAGTTACTTTCATTGAACGCACTAAAAATATGCGAGCCTTGTGTGCCAACAGGGCGAACTTCTAATTCGCCTTGTTCATTAGCGTAGTAATAGCCACGTTGGAAATCTTGGCGACCTACCGCTTTTTTCAATTTTTCCGCACTGCAAGCGGTTAAATTTTTCGTAAGATTTGCAATTTTATCTGCTGATAAGCCCGATAATTTTGCTAATGCAGGTTGCACTAATTGGTAGAAGGTTACTAATGCGGAAACCGGATTACCTGGCAAACCGAAAAACCACGCATTTTCTAATTTACCGAATGCAAATGGTTTACCTGGTTTCATTGCAATTTTCCAGAAACCGATTTCGCCTAATTTCTCTAATACCGCTTTGGTGAAATCCGCCTCGCCGACAGACACACCTCCACTCGTAATAATTACATCAGCTTTTTCTTGTGCCTCAATAAAGGCTTGTTCAAATAAGGCTTCATCATCAGGCAAAATGCCGTAATCTAAAACCTCGCAGTTGAGTTTTTCGAGCATTAAACGCACCGCAAAACGATTGGTATCGTAAATTTTCCCTTCATTTAAAGGCTCACCAACCGATGTTAATTCATCGCCAGTAGATAAAATCGCTACTTTTAATTTTGCAAAAACAGGCACAGAGGCAATGCCGAGTGAAGCTAACAATGGCAAACTTGCAACATTCAATAGCGAGCCTTTTTTCAATACTAATGCACCTTGTTTGACATCGTCACCAATACGGCGAATGTTACTACCTAATTTTGGAACATTGTTAAAAGTTACAGAACCATCTGCATTTAATTTAGTTTCCTCTTGCATTACAACGGCATCAACGCTCTTTGGCACTAAGGCTCCCGTCATAATACGCACACATTCGCCTGCTTGGAGTTCACCACTGAACGGATTACCTGCAAAGGCTTTGCCTGCTACCTTTAAGGTGAAATTTTTCTCTAAATCTGCAATACGTACTGCATAACCGTCCATTGCTGAATTATCAAAATTAGGCACATTAATAGGCGAGGAAATATCTTCCGCCAACACTCGGTTTGCACATTCATTTAATGGTAAATATTCAATCATTGTTGGAGCAGGCAAACGAGAAAGCATATTCTCTAATGCATCTGCAAGAGGTAAAAGAGCCATAAATTTATTCTATTCCTATTCAAAAATCAGCTAACTTGCACGAAGAAATCACGCACACCGATAAGCAAATTATTCACTGCAATTGCCGCTAAAATTAACCCCATTACACGGCTAATAATTGCTGCCCCTGCGTTACCAATTAAATGTTGAATTCTATTCGCGGCTAATAGTAATAAATAAGTGATAGCTAAAACTAACACCATGATACCAGCGGTAATAAATTGATCACTAATACTAAAACGATGATTATCGGTTAATAGCACAATCGCCATCATCGCCCCAGGAGAAGCAATAGAAGGAACAGCTAACGGATAAACTGCTAATTCATTTAAATTACTACTCATTCTGATTTCTTGATCCGGCTTGCTTTCACCAAAAATCATCGTTAAAGCAAATAATAAAAGCACTAAACCACCAGCAGCTTGGAAAGCTGGTAAAGGAATTTGCATAGACTCTAAAAGAATCTGTCCGCCAATGAGGAAAAAAACTAAAATCCCTGCAGCAATCAACACCGCATTTAACGCAATTTTGCGACGCGCCTCAATCGGCAATCCGATGGTTTTTGCCAAATAAACAGGAACAGATCCAACCGGGTCAATAACCGCCCAAAGAACCACAAATTGCACCGCTAATGAATCAAACATATTCTCTCCTGTTATATGAATTTTTAATTTCCCAAATATTACCATAAATTAATGGATTACAGGGCATCTTCCACTAGAATTTCTCAAATTAAGCGTAATTCAATATGACATGTTGAATTACACTTAATTTTCACCTCAAACAATTTTAATGGTATTGAAATTTACTATGCTAAAATACGCAAAATTTTAATAAAAACAGACCGCTTGCAATGATATTTTTTACAGATTTAATTTTAAAACGTGGGCATTCCGTCCTAATTGAGAACAGCTCTGCAACTATCCACACCGGGCAGAAGGTAGGTTTGGTGGGTAAAAACGGGTGTGGGAAATCCTCTCTTTTTGCCTTACTTAAAAATGAGCTACAGCCTGAAGGTGGCGAGGTTTCACTGCCAAAAAACTGGGCGATTTCGTGGGTAAACCAAGAAACACCAGCGTTGGAGATTTCCGCTTTGGATTATGTTATTCAAGGCGATCGTGAATACACCAAATTAATGGCAGAACTTGATGAGGCAAATGCTAAAAATGATGGCAATCGCATTGCGACCATTCACGCCCATCTCGACACCATTGATGCGTGGACGATTCAAGCTCGAGCTTCTACCCTGTTGAACGGTTTAGGCTTTAGCACCGAACAACTCCAACTGCCGGTGAAGTCTTTTTCGGGCGGTTGGCGTATGCGGTTGAACTTGGCTCAAGCCCTGATTTGCCGTTCTGATTTGTTATTCCTGGACGAACCGACCAACCACTTAGATTTAGATGCGGTGATTTGGCTGGAGCGTTGGCTTTCTAACTATCGTGGCACGCTGCTGCTGATTTCCCACGACCGTGATTTTCTTGATCCGATTATCGACCGTGTCATTCATATCGAACATCAAAAACTCAATGAATATACCGGCAATTACACCTCGTTTGAAATTCAGAGAGCGACCAAAATTTCGCAACAAAATGCTGCTTTCCAGCAACAGCAACGCAAAGTTGCCCATTTGCAGAGCTTTATTGATCGCTTCAAAGCCAAAGCTACCAAAGCGAAACAGGCTCAAAGCCGTATTAAAGCATTGGAGAAAATGGAGCTTATCGCACCGGCTTATGCGGATTCGCCGTTTGAATTTGAGTTCCGCCCACCGCTTGCCCTGCCTAGCCCATTGCTGATGATGGAAAAAGTGAGTGCCGGCTACGGTGAAAAAACCGTGTTGGAATCGGTGAAGCTCAATTTAGTGCCGGGTTCTCGCATTGGTTTACTTGGGCGAAATGGTGCAGGGAAATCCACACTAATTAAATTGCTGGCAGGTGAAATTCCACCTCAAAACGGTAATGTGCAACTGGCGAAAGGCGTGCAGTTGGGCTATTTCGCCCAGCACCAAGTCGATACGCTCCGCTTTGAAGAGAGCCCGCTTTGGCATTTGCAGAAAATCGCTCCTGAAAAAACCGAGCAGGAACTGCGAAATTATTTGGGCGGTTTTGATTTCAAAGGCGATAAAGTGGTGCAAGCGGTGCAATCCTTTTCGGGCGGTGAAAAAGCTCGTCTTGTGCTTGCCTTAATTGTGTGGCAACGCCCGAACTTGCTGTTGTTAGACGAACCAACTAACCACTTGGATTTGGATATGCGACAAGCCCTTGTCGATGCTCTGACTTATTACGAGGGCTCGCTTGTGGTAGTTTCGCACGACCGCCATTTGCTCCGCAGCACCGTGAACGAATTTTACTTGGTGCATAATCACAAAGTGGAAGAATTTAAAGGCGATTTAGACGATTATCAAAAATGGCTGAATGAGCAAAACGCCTTAGCGAATGAGCCGAAATCAGTGCTTGCAAAAAATTCAGAAAATGTGACCGCTTGTGAGCCAGCAGTCAACGAAAACAGTGCTGCCAACCGCAAAGAACAAAAACGCTTGGAGGCTGAACTCCGCCAACAAACTGCTCCGCTGCGGAAAAAAATCACCCAGTTGGAAAAAGATTTAGAAAAAGCCACGGAAAAACTGAATACACTTGAAGCAATGCTCGCCGAAAGCGAGATTTACGAAGCCGAAAATAAAGCCAAATTAACCGAAACCCTCGCCAAACAGCTCGAAGCCAAAAGGCAGGTGGAGGAGATTGAAATGCAATGGCTGGAAGCTCAGGAAGAGTTAGAGGGAATGTTAGGCTAAACGCTTATGCATTGAGATAAAGATTAATCAGTATGTTGTAGAAGAGCAAAGACTTGCTCTTCTACAGATTAATATAACAAATAAGTAACTCTCTTTTATTGTAATAATTCTAATCTTATATAAATAAACTTGGTAATAATTTATTTAGTCTATTTCTATATTTTATGCCTAATTCTCGATCAATATGTTCAGCATAAATGATAGTCCCTTCTAAAGGATGTAAAAAGCCTAAAGCATCTTTGAAACCATAGTGTTCTGTAGTAGCCTCCCACCCGAATTTATCAATAGCATATAAAAAAGTATCAATTTTTTTCTTCTTATCTTTAGGAAGCTTAGGTGTATCATTATTGACTATTAACCCTAATACTTGTTTTCTACTACCTTGTCTAGATATAGAAATTTTATCTTTATTAACAATAAAATTCTCGGTTCTTATTATTTCCATAATATGATGATTAATTTTTTTAATTTGTAATTTTGATAAATTCTCATTAGAACTAAAAGCAAGATCATCAGCATATCTTGTATAGATAAGATTATTATCTTCTGCTAAATTGCTAAGCTTTATATCTAATTGATTAGCTAGCAAATTACTGAGCATAGGGCTAGTTGGAGCTCCTTGAGGTAAAACACCTAATTCTATTTCTTTATTACCTAACTTATATTTTTTTATATATTTTTCATGCTCTTTTATTAGAATTATTGTACACAATTTAGCCATTTGAAACGATAATTTTTTTGTATATCCTAAATTCTTAAAGAGATGATATACAGATATCTCATTAATACAAAAGAAAAAATCTTTCAAATCATATTTAAATAAGATTTTTGCATTCGTATGTTGCTGAGCACATTTTAGAACCCCACCATTCTTATGGTAAGAAAGGCAAGAATGATGTATCTCCAGTCTAGATAAAATATATTTATTGATAAAATGTTGAACTTTTTTTAATTCACCATTTGGAGAATGGATAAACCTATAGCCTCCAGATCTTTTATTTATTCTAAATACTTTATAACAGCTTTTATTTCTAAATTGGTATATAACAGAATAAAGAAAGTCTTGACTTACATTGGTAATTTTTGAAAGGTGCTTTAGATTGAATATTATTGGCAGATTTTGCTTACGTAATTTTCTTGCATATTCAATCCATATATTTAGTTACTTACCAGAAAAATCTTCTTCTAATTTTTTATTAAGAGTATGGAGAGACCAATTTTCCATTTACCAACCTATCTATATAGATGACACATGGCGACAATAGGAGCCATGTGTGTAGTTCAATTTTAAGCGAGACCCCGAGCGTTGTTCGTAGAACATAAAATTGAACTACAAACAAGGAAGCTCAGCGCTAGCTTTATCAAAGAGCACTCCTCGGAGTACTCCCACACAGACAACTGTGTCATTACAGAGAAAAATCTTCCTGTAATTCGCTAAAAAGAAAAATTTTCACCATTTCTTTTCTTTGTAAAAAGAGGTAGTTTATGTCTCTCCATATTCTTAGGAGTATATATTTCAAAATTAAAATTGTCAATTTTGTCTGGAGTCACATTATGTTTGGTAAGATAGTTTTTACCTGACTCTGTTAATCTATAAAATTTTTTAATATTAGTTAAATCAATAAATTTTATTTTAATCAACCAATCGCATATAATTTTAATATACTCTTCAGAAACCCCTACACTAATAGAAATCTTACTTAATGTATTCTTCTTATTGTATATAAGATGCAAAACCCTTAGATGATCTTTAGGTATCTCAGAATAAGAATCAATATTTTCATTATTTAACATCTTTATCAATTCATTAGAAACTCTTCTATTCTCAAACAAAGGTTTCCATTTATTTCCCGCCTTATAATAAAAAATTCCAAAAACATTATTTGGTATACTATATTCAAAAATAACATCACCCGCACTTTCATCATACCCAAACCTATATTTTTTAGGTATTACAGTATATCTATCTAATAATTCCTTTATAATTTGATAATCTTCCCACCCCCTTTCACTTACAAAATATTCAAAGGAAACACATGATGGGCCTTTTTTAAATTTATTAGCTATAAATTTATTTGTTTTTATTTTATCTTTAGCTCTCTCTGAAATATAGAAACTTAATATTGTTATTTTGAAATAATTTAAAGACCAATAGCTTTTTATCGTTTTATTATCAAAAAACGCATTCAGATAATGATTTACTTGATCTCCAGAAATACTATTATCAACAACAAAAATTATATTCCTGACTTTATTTACGCTTAATTCTCTAGTGTCTGGACTCTCTAAAAATGGACTTTCATTTGATTTGCAAAGGTCATGAATGGCATTAATAACCAAATCTTCACTTCCTTTACCTTTAGATGATCTACCAACAATAGAAAAATTACCTTTATTATCAACCTCCCAAATTTTCTCACTCTCATTCGTAAGTTTTATGATAGGGTAAATTGGTAATTTAATTCTATCTTTTGAAATTTTTCTAACTAAATCAGTAAGAGATTGTTTAATAAAAATATTAAAATCACTAATCGTAAAAAATCGTAACTGTTTAAGGATTTTGATGGCAATTTCCTTATCCAATTTATCTTTATTAAATTGCTCTAACCAATTTTGTATTTCAGATGAATTTATAATGATATTATCTGTGAATTTTAGTTCTTTCATACTTAATTAATAGTATTTTTCATAAATATCTTCTTAAAGGAGTGATTAAAACTTTTTGGATTTTACAGTTGTTTTTTTGCACAATATGCTATTTTTATACCCACCTAAATTTAGGTAAATTAGCTGAACAAAAAGGCATTGAACCACAAACTCAATGCCTTTATTTTCAATGCAAAATCTCTACACTCTCGGCTTGGTTTCAGCCAAAATACTGTATTTATTATTCATTTCTTCCGCCCAAGCGGTTAAATTTGGGTGATTTTTTGCAAGATCATAGCCGATTTTTTCTAAGCGGAACGCCCACCAGTCAATTAATGCAACTGCGGTTAATGTGCCTAAATTAAGCTCTGTACCAAATTCTTGTATGGCTTCTTCTAAGTGTTGGAAAGTGCGGATATTTCTTTCCATTAATTGTTCGTGGCGACTTACCCACCATTCATTTTCGGGGCGAGCCATTTTTTCTTGGATAATGGTGTGCATTGTGTTTTCCATTATACCGTCTGTCAAATTGTGCAAAGCTAATACCGCCCAGCGTGGTTTGCCCTCTTTAGGCAAAAGTGGCGTATTATTACCTTTTTGATCGAGGTATTCGCTAATCAGCAAACTGCCGAACAGCCAGCGACCGCAGTTGCGTTGTAAGGCAGGAATGCGTCCTAGCGGATTGTCTTGGTTGTGTGGTGAGTTTGGATCCATTGCGGCGGTTACCCGCAACATTTCCACTTTGTCATCAAGCTGGTGATGTTTAATAACCGCAAGGGCTTTGCGAGCAAAAGGGCTTGTTGTTGAGTACCAAAGTTTCATACTGTTCTCCGTTTCTTTTTAGTAACATAAATTAGCAAATTTTTTGCCAAAAATGACCGCTTGTAGGCTCTGCTTGAACACAGATATGTTCCTTTTCGTATTCAAATTCAAGCTGGTAGGCGTGTAAATAAACCCTATCCGCCTCTGTGCCTGAATAAAATTTATCGCCTAAAATCGGGCTGCCTAAACTTTTCATTGCCACTCTTAGTTGGTGGGTTTTACCCGTTTTCGGTTGCAAAATAAAATGGCGAAGTGATGGCTCAAGCAAATTAGAGTTAAATTGTGTTACCGCTGGGTTCTCTTTACTGTGGCATAATTTCCAAGCTCCATTACGGCTTTTTTCCATATCACCCACAATTTTCCCCTGCTTTTTCTTCGGTTTTTTATCACTCAATGCCCAGTAAGTTTTCTGGATTTTATGCTGTTCAAACAGATGATAAAACGTTGCCGCAGCCTCTTTGTTTAATGCCAAAATCAACAATCCAGAGGTAATTTTATCAAGGCGATGAACTAGCCAAACTTGCTCAACATTCAGCTGACGAGCCACAATTTCCGTTAAGCCAATTTCTGCTTCGTCTTTATGCACGCTTAGACCATCAGGCTTGTTGATAATAATAAAATCGGGGTGCTGATAACAAATAGGCAATGTTAAGGTCATTTTGCTATAATCTCGTTTATTTTTATCTATTTTAACAAGGAATTACGATGGCTGTTACCATTTATTTAGTTCGACACGGCAGAACCGTTTGGAATATTGAAGGTAGATTGCAAGGCTCTGGCGACTCAGCCCTTGTGGAAGAAGGCATTATCGGGGCAAAGAAAACCGGCATTGCGTTAAAAGATGTGCCTTTTACCGCTGCTTATTCCAGTATGCAAAAACGGGCTCAAGATACCGCAAACTACATTTTAGCGGAAAATAAATTGAGTAATATCCCTCACTTTCATCATAAAGGGCTGAACGAATTTGATTTCGGTAGTTGGGAGGGAATGAAATCCCTTGATTTACAAGAGAATGAAGAATATTGGGTAATGAAACGCACGCCTGCTGAATATCTCGCTAAAGAAAATGGTAGTGAGCGTTTCGAGCAGCTTTATCAGCGTGTTACGCAGGTATTCAACCAAATTGCGGAGCTACATCAAAACGGCGGTAAGGTGCTAATTGTTTCACACGGTATGACCTTAACACTGCTTACTGCTGTGTTAAAAGAAATTGCTTGGCAAGATTTTCGTAATGAGGAAAAGCATCGTTTTATCATCAACACGGCTATTACTAAAGTGGAAGTGGATAATGGCAAAGTAACGGTGCTGGAATTTAATAATACCGACCATTTGGATAGTGTGCCAACAAGTCAATATAAACGATAATATTAAGGGCGGAATATTGTCCGCCCTCAGCTCAACAAGCCAACTAATTTAGTGTTCACTGAACACTTTTTCTTTTGTTTCCGTTTTAGCAAATACCGTATTTTTAACCGACGTTAATAACTCTTGGCGAATAGCGGAAATTCTTGGTCGCTCATTAACTTGAAAAGCAACCGGGCGGCAAAATTCCATTGCTTTAATGCCTAATCGTGCGGTCAGTAAGCCCACACCTATGCCTTGTGCGGCACGGAGTGACAATTTCGCCGTAAGGTTTTGCGAGAAGAAATCCATTCCCACATCAGTGGCCATTTCCGTTGCCCCGGCAAACACCATATTTTTTAACACCATTTTGAACAGTTTTAAGCGGCTGATGTACCCTAACTCCATTCCATAGGCTTTAGTAATTTTATTCACTAAGGCGATATTTCTTGCCGCCATTAACAGCACATCAACCACCGCCAATGGGCTAACTGCCATAATTACGGCATTTTCCGCCGCATTGCGAGAAATCATCTGCTTAACCTGTTTATCAATCGGCTTCAGTACATTTTCACTAAAAAGATATAATACCTCTTTGGCATTGTAAGCCTCGTTAAGCTGACTTTTCCAGCGTTGCTCTGCTTGAGCAACGGTTGGTAAATGATTGAGGTTATTTGCAACATCTTCACAAAATTTGACCGCTTGTTCGCCATCATTTGAGGGAAGTTGCTCTAATAAAAGCTGCTGGCTCATCTGTTGATTTTTCTGATGATTACGCAAATAAACCAATTTACGCCATTCAGAAACAATCACGCCCACACCAAGCAAACTGATAACAAAAAATACAATTGAGAAAGCAAAATAAATCCACTCTTTTTGTTGGAAAGTATCAATCAACCATTGAATGCTTTGAGCAATCACCGCTACGCCAAACAGGACAAGCGTAGCAAGCAGCACTCGAACCCAAAAGCGAGAAGGCTTGAGACTTTCTTCAATAATCAGCTCTGCCTCAACGGCTTTTGCCTCTTCTTCAATAATCGCATTTTCGATATCAAACTCTTGTTTAGGCTCAAAATGCTCGGTTGTTTTTAGCTCTTCTTCATTAAAAATTTGTTTACTCATTTAGCCCACCGCCTTTTCAATACGTGCTTTTAGACCATCATATCCGTGTTCCGTTTTCAAAATATCAAATAATTCTGCTGCTTGTGGATATTCTTTATCCAAATAACGCAGCCATTGCTTAATGCGAGCAACGTGGTAAAAGCCTGTGTCAAACTGATTTTCCATCTGTACATATTTAAACAGCAGTTGCAAAACCTCATTCCACGCCATTTTAGGCTGATTATATTTCACGACTTTACTCAAATTTGGCGTATTTAATGCACCTCTCCCAATCATTAAAGTATTGCAAGCGGTTATTTTTTGGCAATTTTTTGCAGATTCAAAATCCCAAATTTCGCCATTAGCGGTTACAGGGATAGTCAAACGCTGTTGAATTTCTCCAATCGCTTGCCAGTTGATACGTTCTGCTCGATAACCATCGGATTTTGTTCGCCCATGTACAGTAATTTCATTTGCTCCACCTTGCTGAGCCGCATCGGCAATTTCAAAGCATTGCTCGGCAGAATCCCAACCTAAACGCACTTTTACAGACACAATCTGTTCATTTGGCACAGCTTCCCGCATTGCTTTTGTCGCTCGGTAAATTAAATCGGGATCTTTGAGCAACGATGCTCCACCGTTACTTCCATTTACAGTTTTAGAAGGGCAACCGCAGTTGAGATCTACCCCGTGCGAGCCCAGCTCAATCGCAAGTGCCGCATTTTCAGCCAACCACTGGGGATGCTGACCTAAAATTTGCACTCGCACCGGCGTGCCAGAATCCGTTAATCCGCCTTGATGGAGCTCTGGTGCTAAACGATAAAAAGTTTTTTTCGGTAATTTTTGATCGACGACTCTCACAAATTCAGAAATACAGAGATCGTATTCATTAACAGAGGTTAAAAGGTTACGAACGAAGGGATCTAACACCCCTTGCATTGGAGCGAGAATGATTTTTGGAATTGAGTTCATTAGTTAAAGTAAAAATGACAAGCGGTTGAATTTTATAAAAATTTTACAAAAAAATGTGTAAATTCAACCGCTTAAAAATTAAAAATGTCTATCGTGAATACGCAAGTCAGGACGAGCAATCACATAAATGATCAGAGCGGTAATTGCTCCTAACGTATCTGCTAACATATCTTTTTGAGCATCCCAAATATCGCCCTGTGAGCCTAAAAATTCAATGCCTGCATTGCCACCTTCAATTACGGCATATTGCCACTCAATAATTTCATAGGCTGCCGCCACAGACATAATAAAAAATAGCGAGAAAAAGAGAGCAACACCAAAGGTACATCTACGCTTACGCAGTAACCATTCTGCCATTGGAAAGCTATAAAAACCGATAATGTAGTGTGCCACACGGTCAAAATGGTTACGATCTTCTCCTAAAATCGGCGTGAGAAATTGGTTCGCCCAATCAAACGGCACATTGGCGAAGGTATATTTCGCCCCGATTAAATGCATAATCAACCAAAGCGACATTAGAAAATACGCCAAGCCGCTAAACTGAAATTTCGGATAAGTGATAATCAGCAAGCCGAATACTACAAAAATAGGAGCAACTTCCGCATACCATACCGCTCTATCTGTTGGATTAAAACCAGACCAAACGGCAATAACGGTAATAACTATAGCTAAGAACAGCGGAATGATATGCGAACGTGAATCCATTATTTCCACCCTTTTACTTTACAGATTAAATCATAGGCAGATTGAATTTGCTGAGCTTTCTCTTTTGCCAGCTCCATCATTTCATCAGGCAAGCCTTTTGCTGCTAATTTATCGGGGTGATGTTCATTCATTAGCTTGCGATAAGCCCGTTTAACTGTGTTTTGATCGTCTTGTGCTGTTACACCTAATACGGTGTAAGCTGCCTCAATGCTTGGTCTTGCCGGCTGTTGATAACCATATCCACCACCTTGAGAACTGTAGTCACCTTGCGATTGCTGATGATAGCTTCCACCTTGTTGGTAATAACCACCGGTGCGGAATTGTTGAGCCGCCATAATCATCGCGATCATTTGCTCAAATTGGAAACGAGACATTCCCATTGTTTCAGCGATGGTAAAAAGAATTTGTTGCTCCTTTGCATCTAGCTCGCCATCTTGTAATGCGGCTTGCATTTGCACTTCAACAAAGAAACGCAGTAAATCGGTTCTTGCACCACAGGCTTCACGAAACTCTTGAATAACTTGACGCAATGGGAAATTAGGCTCTTTACCTAAAGTGAAAGCCTCTTGAGCCAATTGTTGAGCTGCACCATCTAATTTTAGGCGAACCATTAATGCACGGGCTAATTCAATATCAGCTTCGGTTACACGACCTTTCGCTTTCGCAATATGCCCTAAGACGGCAAAGGTAGTTTGAGTGAAAAGCGATTGGCGAGTAAGATTTTTACCAAACGTACTTGAGCGTACTGTGCCTAAGGCATAGAGTTTTTTATCTGCCAAGTGCCCAATAAATGCCCCTAATAGCCCCCCAAATAAGCCGTGAAAGATTTGGTAACCTAAAATAAAGCCAATTATTTTTCCAATAAATTGCATTTTTTATCCTTTTCGTAAACTGAATGGTGCTATTCTAACAAAATTTATAGCGAAGATTAATGATTTCACTTTGCTTGCTTTTTCGTTAAAACAAACATAAACCAACTTGCTATAAAAATAATGACATAACCTAGCCAGCTCCACGCATCAGGGTATTGCTCAAAAAGCAGGACTCCTAAAACCGCACTAAAGATTACTGATGCGTAGCTATAGATTGAGATATCTTTAGCAGCAGCGTATTTATACGCAGTAGTGACACAAAACTGCCCTATTGCTGAAGTGATACCCGCTAGAATTAAGTACACTAATTGCATAGAAGTTAGTGGTACATAATCAATGGCGACGAAAGGTAATAATATCAAGGTAGAGAATGCAGAAAAAAAGAAAACAATGGTATTTGGCGATTCTACTTTTTCTGTTTTTGAGAGCAATCTCAAACATAAGTAGGCAATCGCTGCAAAAACAGAGCCAATAATACCAATTAAATAAGGGATAAATCGAATATCAAAAGCAGGTTTAATAATAAAAAGTGCACCAATAAAGGCAACAATACATAAGATCCATTGTGCTATAGAGGCTTTTTCTTTCAGAAAGATAGCGGAAAGAATAATCAAAATAAAAGAGGTCAGCTTGCCAATCATATCTACATCACTTAATACAAGATGATCTATGATATAAACACCAACCAAAATGCCAATCAGCCCTGTAACTGAACGGTAAAGTAACAATAACCTATTTTCTTTATGGCCAAAGAATAATTGGCGATTTTTCCAAATAATATAGCCGCTTATTAATGCGGTAATAGCATTACGAAAAATGGCTTTTTCTGCAACAGGTAAATTGCCGGATAAGCGAAGGAATACTGCCATAGCAGCAAAACTTAATGCCGATAAAAGCACACAAAATATGGCTTTAAAAAGAGGAGATAGGGCATTCCAAAAATTCATAATAGAGACTTCATAAAAAGAAAGCCCTGATTTTTCAGGGCTTCATTTTAGAATTAACTAAGAATTAGTATTCTAATACTGCACGACGGTTTTTCGCGTAGTCAGCTTCAGTGTGACCTAACACAGCTGGTTTCTCTTCACCGTAAGAAACAGTTGAAGTGTTGTTAGCACCTTTAGCTGATAAGTAGCTTTTAACCGCATCTGCACGGCGTTGACCTAATGCGATGTTGTACTCTGGAGTACCACGCTCATCAGCATGACCTGCGATAGTTACATTACCTTGAGTTTGACCTAATAATTGAGCGTGAGCGTCTAATAATTGACGGTACTCACCTTCAACTGCATAGCTGTCAAAGCCGAAGTATACTGTGTTGTATTGTGCTTTTAATTGGTCAGCTGTTAAACCACCGAATTCGCCTGCTGCATTTGCTGCTGCGTTAGCTGATGCGTTAGCTGCTTTGTCATCTGACGAGCTGCTACATGCTGCTAATGCGAAAGCTGGTACTGCTACCATTAAAACTTTAGCAAATTTTTTCATTTGTTGCTCCTAATTAGAGAAATATTATTATTTAGTTAAGTATGGTGACCATGCAGGGAATTTATAATGTCCACCTGCTCCCGGCAAATTAGCTTTGAAACGCCCATCTGCGGATACCAATTGTAGCACTTTACTCGTACCTTTGGTAGAGCTATAAATAACCATAATGCCATTTGGAGAAATACTTGGACTTTCGTCTAAGAAAGTTGAACTCAATACTTCCGTGCCACCTGAAGCGAGATCACGTTTCACAACTCTATCTCCAGCAATCATGATTAGATTCTTACCATCAGATGATACTTTAGCATTATAGCTACCACGACCTCCCATTGGGCTCGCACCACCACCTGATGAACTCATTCTGTAAACTTGCGGAGCACCAGCACGGTCAGATGTAAAGTAAATTGTACTTCCATCTGGAGACCAGCTCGGCTCGGTATTATTACCTGCATTTGAGGTTAATTTACTCGGTGTTCCACCGCCACTACCTACAACGTAAATATTCAACTCACCATCTTGGTTAGAAGCAAATGCAATACGAGAACCGTCTGGTGAGAATGCCGGTGCACCATTATGCCCTTGTAAAGCAGCCACTACGCGGCGAGAACCTGAACGAATATCGTGCACAACAACCTGTGCTTTTTTGTTTTCAAAGGTAACATACGCTAATTTGCTACCATCTGGAGACCACTCAGGAGACATTAATGGCTCTTTACTTGTGGTAACAGTAAATGCATTAAAACCATCATAGTCCGATACACGTAATTCATATGATGATACGCCACGTTGCACTACATAAGCGATTTTTGTTCTAAATGCACCACGAATTTGAGTTAATTTTTCAAACACTTGGTCACTTACAGTATGGGCTCCTTGACGAATTTGAGCGGCTGGCACAATAAATGAACCTTGAGCAACCACGCCTCCCGCAGCCCCAGAAGTACCTAATGTATCAATTAATTGATAAGCGACATTGTAACCACCACCAGCGGGACTGACTTGCCCAACTACGATGTTATCAATACCAATTGCACTCCATTGATCTGCGACCACTTCACCTGCCGAACCTGGTTGAGCCGGCATTTGTGAACGCTCAAGCGGTGTAAATTTGCCACTATTTCGCAAATCGTCAGAAATGATTTGTGCAACGTCAGCAGGCACACCAGTTGATTTAAACGGAACAACCGCTATCGGTTGAGCCATACTCACACCTTCATCAATGGAAATTCGCACATCTGAATCTGCAATGGCAGAGGTTGCCATCACTGCAGAAAAAAGACCTATTACACTCGATAGACGAGAGAATAATTTCATATTTAGTCCTCTAAAAACTATTTAACTTTTAAACTAAAATCAAGGGTTGGTGATTTAAACATATTATAGACTGCATCTGATGGTGCAGGCGGCACTTTTCGGGTTGCCACAATTGCACTTACTGCTGCATCACATACTGCTTTATCGCCACTCACAACTTGATAGTTAGTGATTGTACCATCTCGACTTAAGAAAATCTTAACATCGCATTGTTTGCCTGCAAAACTTGGATCAACACGATATTTAGACTGAATCAATTTCTTAATTCGTTGACCATAAGCATTGCCATCCACATTAGCCCCTTGCCCTAAGCCTTTTGTTCCACCTGAACCTTGCGAGCCGGATGAATCTTTATTTCCACCTTTGCTCGAACCACCACCAATATCGCCTCCACTTAAGAAGTCATCTAATGCCTGGTTATTCTTAGCTTGGGCTGCTTTTGCTTCCGCAGCCGCTTTTGCTTTAGCCTCTTTTGCCGCTTTTTCTTTAGCTGCTTTTTCAGCTTTTGCTTTAGCTTCTTTTTCTGCCTTTTCTTTCGCTTCTTTATCCGCTTTCGCTTTAGCCTCTTTTTCCGCTTTCTCTTTCGCTTCTTTTTCAGCCTTTGCCTTAGCCTCTTTCTCAGCTTTCTCTTTCGCTTCTTTAGCCTGTTTTTCTTTCAGTTCTTTCTGCTCTTGTAACTTCTTCTCTGCTTCAACTTTTTTCTGTTGTTCCAGTTTTTTCTGAGCTTCCTTCGCTTTTTTCTCTTCTTCAGCTTGTTTTGCTGCTGCCTCTAAGCGTTTTGCTTCTGCATCCGCTTTTAGCTTCGCTGCTTCAGCTGCCTTTTTACGAGTAGCCTCTTCCGCTTGCTGTTTTTTCAGCTCTTCTTGTTTAGCTTGCTCTTGCTTTCTCTGCTCTTCAATTCTTTCTTGACGCTCAATTTCTTGTTGCCGTTGCTTTTCTTGAATCGCAGCTAACTCAGCTTGCTGCTGTTTTTGGATTTCCTCTGGAGTTGGTTTATCCTCTACAGGCTCTTCGGTTAGCTCTTCTTTCGGTTCTTCTTTAGGCTCTACTTTTGGCTTTTTAGTTCCTTTTTTTTCTGCCATAAGTTGACCGTATTCGGCAGCAACCTGCCCGGTATCAACCATTACTGCTTCAAAACTATCGCTATCGCCACCACTGCCACCGGCTGTCGCTAATTCCGTTTTGGTGAAAAGAGACCCAAGCAATAATAATCCAATCAATAATATATGTAATAAGATCGAAATAATAACTGCAAGCTCTAGTCTATCTTGTTGAGATTTCACACGTTATCCTTGCTGATTATTTACCTTCAGTCATTAAACCCACTGATTTAACACCTGCATCTTTAAGTAATGTGATACCTTTCATAATTTCTTCATAAGGTACAACTTTATCACCGGCAACTAAAAATAATGTATTATTATCTTTTTGAAATTGTTCTCCGGCATAAGCGATCACTTCTGATTCAGAAATATTATCTTGCCCATTACTTTGCACATAGTTACCATCAATTTTTAATTTATATGCACCTACACCCGCCACTTCTAAAATAACAGGCGTTTTATCTTCATTTGATACAGATTGACTGTGTGTATCTTCAGGTAAATTAACTTCCACACTTTGACTGATAATAGGTGCTGTTGCCATAAAAATAAGCAATAGTACTAACAATACGTCTAGGAATGGAACAATATTAATTTCCGATTTAATGTCATTACGTTTTACACGACGAATCGACATATTTCCCTCTTTTAAGATGCTTTTGCATCTATCATTAATTTTATATAACGTAACACTTTTAGCTACGCATTATTACTTTACAAGCGGTCAATTTTTTACTAAATTTTGCAAATTTTTATCAAAAAGAGGCCGCTTGATGCTTATCTTTTTGAAAAGGCTTGACGATGTAATAAGGTCGTAAATTCATCAATGAAATTCACATAACCTTGTTCTACTTTACCTAAACGTAAGTTTAAACGGTTATATGCCATAACAGCCGGAATTGCCGCAAATAGACCAATCGCAGTCGCAATCAATGCTTCTGCAATACCAGGTGCTACAGATTGTAGAGTAGCTTGTTTAACCGCACTTAACCCCATAAATGAGTGCATAATTCCCCATACTGTACCAAATAAGCCGATATATGGGCTAATTGAACCTACTGTACCTAAGAATGGGATATAATTTTCAAGACTTTCCATTTCACGATTTAATGCTAAATTCATTGCACGAGTTGAACCTTGAATGATAGATTCAGGTGCATCAGGATTTGCTTGCTGTAAGCGGTTAAATTCTTTAAATCCAACATAGAAAATTTGTTCTGAGCCTGTTAAAGCATCACGACGGTTTTCTAAACCTTGATGTAAACGGTTTAAATCTTCTCCAGACCAGAAACGATCTTCAAACGTCAATGAGTCTTTTCTCGCTTTTGCTAATACCTTACTACGCTGGATAATAACCGCCCAAGATAAAATTGAGAACACAACAAGAATCAACATAACGATCTTTACAACAATACTTGCTTCTAAAAATAACGATAGAAGGCTAAATTCAGTTTGCATCAATAAAACTCCGAATAGTTTTTAAATAGAAAATTTATTTGTTTGTAATGCTTGACGAATATCATCAGGAATTGCAATTGGCTTCATTTTAACGAGATCAACACAAGCAACTGTGACAGTTGCGCTACTCAAACAACCACCATCTTTCCATAAATTTTGCTGAAATAGGATAGTTGCTTTTTTAAATGCTGAGATTGTTGTTTCTACATTTAATAAATCATCTAAACGAGCAGGAAATTTATACTCAATTTCAATCTTCTTTACTACAAAGGCAATAGATTGAGCAAAAAGTTCCTGTTGAGAGAAGTTATACTGTCTTAGGAACTCAGTTCTTGCGCGTTCAAAAAACTTAAGATAGTTAGAATGATATACCACTCCTCCTGCATCTGTATCTTCATAATAAACTCGAATTGGGAAGTCCATAGGCAGTATTTCTCTCATTCAAAACGAAAAAAACGCCCAAAATTTAGGCGCAAATTGGGTGATATTCTAGAGTTAGAGTCATCTTTATGCAAGCATATTTTTCTATAAATCACAAAAATATTCTTTAACTATTAAAAATAAAAAAGAGGCATAAAAATGCCTCTATTTCATCAAAAAAATAAATAGTGTTGGAATAACAATAGCATAGCCTAACAGTGGAAGAAAAATCGCTTTCCATAAGGTTGATCTAATTTCAAATCCAATACCATGAATCCATAAAATTGCCATACCATAAAAGATTACGATCACTAAATATGGTGTTTTACCCCCAAATTGTGAGGCAAATTCAGCAGAATTTAGCAAAATCATTGCACAAAGCGATGTTGCTAAAATAAAAGAAAGGGCTTTTAACAAGCCCTTTGCTGTGAAGTTATAAAGAGCATTTATCATTACTCGTCAAACTTACCTGTTTTCTCGATGCTGATAGTAATAACGGTTGCAAAGAAAATTGCCAGCATCACACCTAAAATCCAAGTTACATAAAACATAATGAACTCTCCTATTAGTAAGCTGATTTATTTTCTTCTAAATAACTAGCATCTAAACGACCATACATTTTGATATATGACCAAATAGTATAACCTAGTACTGTTGGTACGAAGATACATGCTACAACTAACATTACTGTTAAAGTTGTATGGCTAGCTGTTGAATCCCACATTGTTAAACTCATATTCGGATGAGTAATTGATGGCATAACAAACGGGAACATAGAAACTGCTGCTGTTGTAATCACACCAATAATCATCACTGATGATGAGAAGAATGCTAAACCAGAACGATTTGCTTTCGATGCAGCAATAGTCATTAGTGAGCCAATTACGACTAATGCAGGTACAACCCATAATACAGGCATTTCATAGAAGTTTTTAAACCATGCTCCAGTTTCTACTACAACAGTTTTAGCTGTAAAGATAGACTGAGCATTATGATCTAACTCACTTGTAATTACAAAGCCATCTTTAAAATATAGCCACACACCCGCAAGAATGAATGCAACTAATACGACAGAAGCAGTAACTTGAGCAATTTTTCTTGAGTTATTATGAAGTTCTTCAGTAGTTTTCATTTGTAACCAAGTTGCCCCTTGTGTAGTTAGCATCATTAAACTAATGATACCACACAACAATGCAAATGGATTCAATAAGCCAAAGAATGTGCCAGTATATAATGACTGATTGATGTTGTTAAATTCAAATGGCACACCTTGTAATAGATTACCAAAAGCAACACCAAATACTAATGATGGAACAAAACCGCCAATTAGTAAACCATAGTCCCAAGCATTACGCCATTTAGGGTTATCAATTTTTGCACGATATTCAAAGCCTACTGGGCGAAAGAATAGTGCTGCAAGCACTAAGACCATCGCAATATAGAAACCTGAGAATGAAGTTGCATATACTGTTGGCCACGCTGCAAATAATGCACCTCCTGCGGTTAATAACCATACTTGGTTACCATCCCAGTGAGGAGCTACAGTATTGATCATAATACGGCGCTCTACATTACTTTTACCAATTACGTGTAAAAGGTTTAATACGCCCATAGTAAAACCATCAGTAATCGCAAAGCCGACTAATAATACTACAATTAAGCTCCACCAAATAAAGCGGAGAATTTCATAATCGATCATTTTTCACTCCTATTATTTAGTTGATTGTTCAAAGTAGTAGCGACCTGTTTTTAATGCGCTTGGGCCAAGACGACCATATTTGAACATTAAATACATCTCTACAATTAAGAATAACGAGTATAAACCGCATAACAAGCCGATTGTGAACCACAAGTCACCTGTTGTTAATGCTGAGTTTGCCACTCCAACTGGTAACATTTCATAAATAGCCCATGGTTGACGACCATATTCAGCCAGGAACCAACCAGATTCAATTGCGATCCATGGCAGTGGAATACCCCATAATAAGGTTTTCAATAAGAAACTGCTATTGCTAACACGGCCACGTACATTTTGAGCGAATGCTGCAATAATTAGTAATAACATGATGAGACCTGAGATCATCATTGCGCGGAATGCCCAGAATGTAGGTCCCACATTCGGAATAGTATTATCCGCAGCTTTCTGAATTTGCTCTTCTGTTGCATCAACAACATTGTCTGTATATTGTTTTAACAATAGACCAAAGCCCAAATCTTTTTGTACTGCTTTAAATGCTTCTTTATCCGCTTCTGTATAGTTACCAGAACGTAATTTTTCTAATAACCCATAAGCAACAATACCCGTACGAACACGTTGTTCGTTAACTACACGGATATCTTTCAAACCTTTGATTTCAGTATCTAAAGAACGAGTTGCAATAATACCTGCTGCATAAGGAATAGAAATTGCCATTTCATTTTTCATTTCTGCAGTATTTGGAATTACAAATGCATTCCACGCCGCTGGAGCAGGGTGAGTTTCAAATTCACCTTCCATTGCGGCTAATTTTGTTGGTTGAGCTTTGCCAATTTCGTAACCTGATTCATCACCCATAATTAATACCGCAATAATAGATAATAAACCAAAGCTAGATGCGACAGAGAATGAACGTTTAGCAAAACCTAAATCACGACCTTTTAAGATATAGTATGAGCTAATACCTAATACAAAGATAGAACCACACACATAACCTGCTGTTACAGTATGTAAGAATTTAGATTGTGTTACTGGATTTAAAAGTAGCTCGGAGAAACTCGAAAGCTCCATACGCATTGTTTCAAAGTTGAACTCTGAAGCAACTGGATTTTGCATCCAACCATTTGCAACTAAAATCCATAATGCTGATAAGTTAGAACCAAATGCTACACAGTAAGTAGATAGCAAGTGTTTAGCTTTTGACAAACGATCCCAACCAAAGAAGAACAATCCCACAAATGTAGATTCTAAGAAGAATGCCATTAACCCTTCAATAGCTAATGGAGCACCAAAAATATCACCTACATAATGAGAATAATATGACCAGTTCATACCAAACTGGAATTCCATTGTAATACCAGTTGTTACCCCTAGAGCAAAGTTAATACCAAATAACTTACCCCAGAATTTAGTCATATCTTTATAGACTTCTTTACCCGTCGTTACATAAATAGTTTCCATCACAACAAGTACGAATGAAAGACCTAATGTAAGTGGTACGAATAAGAAGTGGTAGAGTGCAGTTAATGCAAACTGCAAACGTGAGAGTTCAACTACGTCTAACATCTCAAACCTCTTATATTAATATACTAATTTAACAATAGATTACTAAAAGTAATCACCCACTAATTATCACTCAATTTTAATAATAACCCGAATTGGTTAAATTTATAATAAAGTGTCGGTGGCTATTCTACCTGTAAATAACTAATTAAAAAATAGTAATTTTGTTATATTCGTCACAAAATTACGTTATTTATATAATAAATGTTATATCCCCTACCTACCCATAGGGTTATCTTTAACAAAGATGTAACAAATATCTCACTATTTAGCTAAATCCCTACCCGATCTCACTTTTTATCGAAAAAGATCGCACTTTTTGATGACTTTTTATATAACTTTTGATAGTATCCAGACGTCTTATCAAATAGATAGAAAACATTTATTGTATTAACACTTAATGTGTGGAGAACGCATGCTAAAAAGAATTCTAGGAATTACACTTTTCACGGTTTTTGCTTCAACAGCAACCTTTGCAAGTGTTAAAACCTCATCACTGACAGTTGCAAAACCTACTTTAAGTAAAGCATTACCCACTGAATGTGAAAAAATGTTTAGTACGGCGAATAAGTTAGTTTCTGATGCAGAAAGACAGCCCGGTACTCATACTCAATTGGCTAAAATGAAGAATAAACTTTCTTCAACAAAACAACAACTCCTCAAAATGGATACTGCCCTACAACAAAAAAGTTGTGAGAAAGGTTTAACCGCATTAAATAACCTAAGGCAAAAACATCAATAATAAAAAAACCAAGCTATTCTTAGCTTGGTTTTTTATTGCAAAATTTTTTTAAAAAAGTACCGCTTGCTATTGATAGTAAAACAAAAGCTACTGAATTGCTCCAGTAGCTTTTGTTTATTTAGATGAGCGATTACATCATTCCGCCCATTCCACCCATACCGCCCATTGCGGCAGGATCTAATTTTTCATCTTTTGGAAGGTCTGTAATCATACATTCTGTCGTGATCATTAAACCTGCGATAGATGCCGCAAATTGTAATGCTGAACGGGTTACTTTAGTTGGATCTAAAATACCCATTTCTAACATATCGCCATACTGCTCTGTACCTGCATTATAACCATAGTTACCCGAACCATCTTTCACGTTACGAGCAACCACTGAAGACTCTTCACCGGCATTTGCTACGATTTGGCGTAAAGGTGCTTCCATCGCACGAAGGGCAAGTTTGATACCCACATTTTGTTCCTCATTATCGCCTTTTAAGGTTGCTGCTACTTTGCTTGCTGCACGCACTAATGCAACACCACCTCCTGGAACGATACCTTCTTCCACCGCTGCACGGGTTGCGTGAAGAGCATCATCAACACGATCTTTCTTCTCTTTCATCGCTACTTCTGTTGCTGCACCGACTTTAATCACGGCAACACCACCAGCAAGTTTTGCAACACGCTCTTGCAGTTTCTCTTTATCGTAATCTGAGGTTGAATCTTCAATTTGCTGACGAATTTGTGCTACACGGCCTTTAATTTGAGCCTCGTCACCAATACCATCAATAATTGTCGTGCTATCTTTAGTAATTACCACGCGTTTAGCTTGACCTAACTCTTCTAAAGTCGCTTTTTCAAGCTCCATACCGATCTCTTCCGAAATCACAGTACCTGCGGTTAAGATCGCAATATCTTGTAACATCGCTTTACGGCGATCGCCAAAGCCCGGCGCTTTTACCGCCGCCACTTTCACGATACCACGCATAGTATTCACCACTAAAGTCGCTAACGCCTCGCCTTCAATATCTTCAGCGATAATTAATAACGGTTTACCCGCTTTCGCTACGCCTTCTAACACAGGTAATAATTCACGAATGTTAGACACTTTTTTATCTACTAAAAGAATATATGGATTTTCTAGCTCAACCGTACCCGCCTCTGGCTTATTAATGAAGTATGGCGATAAGTAACCACGGTCGAACTGCATACCTTCAACCACATCTAACGCATCTTCTAAACCTGTACCGTCTTCAACGGTAATCACACCCTCTTTGCCCACTTTTTCCATTGCTTGAGCAATTAATTGACCGACAGTTGAATCTGAGTTTGCAGAAATTGTTCCCACTTGTTCGATCTCTTTTGAGGTTTCGCACGGTTTTGAAATCACTTTTAACTCTTCAACTACCGCAGCAACCGCTTTATCGATACCACGTTTTAAATCCATTGGGTTCATACCGGCGGCAACCGCTTTCAATCCTTCGTTTACAATCGCTTGAGCAAGCACGGTTGCGGTAGTTGTACCGTCACCGGCGGCATCATTGGCTTTAGAGGCAACCTCTTTCACCATTTGAGCACCCATATTTTCAAATTTATCTTCTAATTCGATTTCACGAGCAACCGAAACCCCATCTTTAGTAATCGTTGGTGCACCGTAAGCACGATCTAACACCACGTTACGACCTTTCGGGCCTAAAGTCACTTTTACTGCATCGGCTAAAACATTCACGCCTTTTAACATTTTTACACGTGCATCATTACCAAATTTAACGTCTTTTGCTGCCATTTTTTATTCCTCATTTATTGATAGCGCAAGCGTCCACGCTTGTGCTTTAAAACAAAATTAGGTACAAGCGTGGACGCTTGCACCATCATAATTATTCTACAATCGCTAAAATATCGTGTTCAGCTAAAATTAATACTTCTTCGCCATCAATTTTTTCAGTTTTAACACCGTAGCCTTCATTGAAGATAACCACATCGCCTACTTTAACCGCTAAAGGTTGAACTGAACCATTTTCTAAAATTCGGCCTGTACCCACTGCAATAACTTTGCCACGAGTTGACTTTGTTGCTGCCGAACCTGTTAAAACAATACCACCTGCTGATTTTGTTTCAACTTCTTCACGTTTTAAAATAACTTTATCGTGTAATGGACGAAGTGCCATATTCTATTCCTCTTATAAATTAATGATTGATAATTCTACGCAAAAAGCGTGATATTTAATAATATAAAGGCTGATTTCAGACTTTCAAGAGCAAGTAGTTAAATTTGCAAAATTTTTTACAAATTTAACCGCTTGATGATTTAATTTTAATCAAAAAAAGGTGGCAAAAACCATAAAAAATCCGCACATAAGTGCGGATTTGCCTAAGAGTTACTGCTTCGCAGCTTCAATTTGAATCGCAATTTCAACGTCTTTTGTCATACCGACATCAACAAGGTAATTCATACCCCATTGGCTTCTATCAATAGTAGTTACAAAATCGCCGCCGCATACTTCAGCTTTTAGCATTGGGCTGTCATAACAATTGAATTTAGTTGCTTTTAAAGTTACCGGATGAGTTTGACCTAATAGGGTTAAATTGCCTTCAACTTTGGTTACTTTTTTATCTGCAAAATAGAATTTTGTTGAAACAAAACGCATTTCAGGAAATTTTTCTGCGTGGAATAAATCAGCTGATTTTAAATGCTTAGTAAAATCTTCACTACTTGCTTGTAAGCTGCTTACCGGAATAGTTACATCTATTGAGCCAGTACCTTTTTCTACATCAAGCTGTAATTCGCCTGTTAAATTGTAAAAACCACCCACGTTGCTACTTGTGCCAAAGTGGTCAATGCTAAATCTTGCATTTGCGTGGTATGGGTCAATTTTATAAGTTGCTGCATTGGCAGATACAGCAGCAATAGCTGCGGCTAACATAACAATTTTTTTCATAAAAACTCCTCGTTATCAAATTTAGGTTTGTTAAATTTTGGTTAAAGAGTTTTCATTCTATCCAAATAAAGATAAGGAATAAATGACCGTTATGAAAAAAGATTATTTCTTTAAAAGAAAGAATAGCAGATTAAACTACTGCTATTCTTAGTTTTCTGTTTCTGCTTTTAAGCGTTGAATTAATTCTGCATTTGCTGGTGGAAAAGCCCCTTCATCTAAATCAGATTGAGCGATCCAAAATCCCTCTTGCCCTTCTCGCCCAAAAGGTTCATTTATCCATTCTTCCACCAAGTAGAAGAAAAACTCAATAATCTTGTTTGGATATTCAAAGCTGAAACTTTCATACGGAAAAGCGCTTAACACTTGAATGCCGATTTCTTCTTCCAACTCACGTTTAAGAGCTTCTTCAGGGGTTTCATTAGCATCAACCTTACCGCCCGGAAATTCTAAAGATTGAGCAAAGTCTTGCCCTTCTAAGCGTTGGGTTAAATAAATTTGTCCAAATTCATTGCGGATAATGCCAGCTGATACTTGAATAATCGGTTTTGACATAGTTTTCCTTGTTTATCTAAATTCAAGCGGTCAAATTTAGACGATAATTTGCAAATTTCTGTCTAAAAATAACCGCTTGTATCATTATGCGTATTTCGCTTTATTGCCGTGACAATGTTTATATTTTTTGCCTGAACCACAAGGACAAGGGTCATTGCGACCAATGCTTAAGTTTGCTAATTCTTCATCGTTTAAGCTTTCTACACTAGACTGCTGATGTTCATCTTCATTGGTCTGGATTTGTTCTGCTGCTTTAGCTTCCATTTCTGCTTGTAAGCGTTGAGCTTCCTCCACCTCTTCTTGGCTACGCACTTGAATGCGGCTTAAAATGCTGATCACATTTAATTTCAAGGTGTTAAGCATATTGGTGAACATGGCAAAAGACTCTTTTTTGTACTCTTGTTTCGGATCTTTTTGAGCATAACCACGCAAGTGAATACCTTTACGGAGGTAGTCCATTGAAGAGAGATGCTCTTTCCATAACTCATCAAGATTTTGTAACATTACACCTTTTTCAAAGTTACGCATTACTTCTGGGCTAACTTTCTCTTCTTTGGCTTTATATTCTTGAATAGCAATATTGAGAATACGCTCACGTAAGGTTTCTTCGTGTAGATCTTTTTCGGTTTCTAACCAGTGAGAAATTGGTAAGTCTAAGCCAAACTCTCGGCGTAAACGCTCTTCCAAGCCCGGTACATCCCACATTTCTTCAATTGATTGAGGTGGAATATATTCGCTGATAGTGCTATCAAATACATCTTGGCGAATAGTTTCAATCATTGAAGAAATATCGTCTGTGTCTAATAAATGGTTACGTTGTTCATAAATCACTTTACGCTGCTCGTTCGCCACATCGTCATATTGTAAAAGGTTTTTACGACCGTCAAAGTTATGAGCTTCTACTTTTGCTTGTGCCGATGCAATTACTTTGGTTAATAGTTTAGATTCCATCGCTTCGCCTTCTTCAGTAAACGCTTTGCGCATCATATTCAATTTACCTTCATTGAGGTAAATTCGCATCAACGAGTCATCTAACGATAAGTAGAAACGTGATGAACCCGGGTCACCTTGACGCCCTGAACGACCACGCAACTGGTTGTCGATACGGCGTGATTCGTGACGTTCCGTGCCGATAATGTGTAAGCCACCGGCCTTCATTACCGTTTCATAACGCTCTTTCCACGCTGATTTGATGTCCTCGATTTGCTCTTCGGTCGGATTTTCTAACTTAGCAATTTCCATTTTCCAGTTACCGCCAAGCACGATATCCGTACCACGACCAGCCATATTGGTTGCAATGGTCACTGCTCCCGGAGCCCCGGCTTCAGCCACGATTTCCGCTTCTTGGGCGTGGAATTTCGCATTCAATACATTGTGAGGAATGCCTGCTTTGGTTAATTCTTCCGACAACAATTCCGATTTTTCCACCGAGGCCGTACCGACTAAAACAGGCTGCTTGCGTTCGATACAATCTTTGATTTCGGTGATAATCGCCGCAAATTTTTCCGCTTCGCTTTTGAACATTAAATCAGTGCGGTCATCACGAATAACCGGGCGGTTGGTTGGCACAACCACCGTATTTAAGCCGTAAATTTGTTGGAACTCAAAGGCTTCGGTGTCTGCCGTACCGGTCATACCTGCCAATTTTTCGTATAGACGGAAATAGTTTTGGTAGGTAATTGAAGCAACAGTTTGGTTTTCGCCTTGAATATTCACACGCTCTTTCGCTTCAATCGCTTGGTGTAAGCCGTCAGACCAACGGCGACCAGCCATTGTACGGCCGGTGTGTTCGTCAATGATCACCACTTCGCCATCTTTTACGATGTAGTCCACATTACGTTCAAATAATTTGTGAGCTCTTAACGCCGCACTCACGTGGTGTAATAGCGAAATACGAGCCGGGTGATACAAACTTTCGCCCTCTTCCATCAAGCCCATTTGGGTGAGGAATTCTTCCACTTTCACCATACCACGCTCAGTTAAGTGAGCCTGTTTGTTTTTCAGATCAAGGGTGAAATCGCCCTCGCCGGTGTACTCTTCGGTGTCTTCTTTATCTTGTACGATTAAGTGTGGAATGATCTGATCCACCGCTTGATAAATTTGTGTGGCATCTTCCGCGGGCCCTGAAATAATAAGCGGCGTACGAGCTTCGTCAATTAAGATCGAATCCACTTCATCCACTAACGCATAGTGCAATTCACGTTGGAAACGTTCGTTTTTGTCATGAGCCAAATTATCACGTAGGTAATCAAAACCTAATTCGCTGTTGGTGGAATAAGTAATGTCTGCTTGGTATGCCGCACGTTTCACTTCCGGCGGTAAGCCCGGAATATTCACGCCAACGGTTAAACCTAAAAACTCAAATAATGGGCGGTTAGTTTCCGCATCACGGCGAGCTAAGTAATCATTCACAGTCACAACGTGTACGCCCTTGCCGGTTAAGGCATTGAGGTAGCACGGCAGTGTCGCCGTTAAGGTTTTCCCTTCACCGGTACGCATTTCGGCAATATTACGCCCTGTTAAAACCATACCGCCAATGAGCTGTACATCAAACGGGCGCATACCTAGTACACGTTTACTCGCTTCTCGAACCGTTGCAAAGGCTTCAGGCAATAAACTGTCTAAAGTTGCCCCATCCGCTAAACGGAGTCTAAATTCAGCCGTTTTGGCTTTTAATTCTTCGTCAGATAGCTGTTCAAATGTCGGTTCAAGTTTATTAATTTGTGCCACACGCTTTCTTAAGCGTTTTAGCGTACGATCATTGCTTGAACCAAAAATAGAGGTAAGTAGTTTTGAAATCATTGTATTTTCCTAAATATAAATATTGTTAATTAATTGATTTTAAAATGAAATTTATAGTTAGGCGTGAGGTCCTGCTCGAATTGGATAAATATTTTGTTTATCCAAGCGGTAAGATTTGGTAAAAAATTCGCAAAAATTGACCGCTTGTGGTTTAATTTCCACAATATCGTAGTTCAATTCTGCGATAAAAAGTGATTGCTGCTCTAGCTCATTCGTAGCTTGAACATACTGAAGAAAAGATTGATTGATAACTGCTTCTTGCTCACTTTCATTTGGATTAACCGCCTGAATTTCAGGTAACGCAAGCATCGCAACCATTCCGAAAAAAAGTTGCGACCAAAAAGGCGTTTTATGAAAGTGTTTAAAAAATAAGCTCATTAAGTTAATATAACTGAAAATTTATATGATTATACGCTAAATTCCATCAGAATTATCAAATAATTGGGTCAAGTAACGTAAAATCAAGTATAAAAATTGAGATAAAGTAAATAATAGATGAAAAATTCAGCACCTAAAAAGATTAATGATATTTTACAGAACTCAACATTAACTCGAATTGTCGAAAGAGCAAATTTCATTAATGAGTTGAACCAAAAAATACAGAAAATCTTGCCAGAACCTTATCGCGGGCTTTACCGTGTAGCAAATTTAGTTAATAATCAACTTATCATTAATGTAAAAAATGCAACCGTAAGGCAAGGTTTACTATTACAGCAAGTTACTCTGTTACAACAAATACAAGCTGATTTACCTGAAATTACTCAACTGGAATTTAGAGTAACTCCTAGTCTAAAATGATTTAATTTGAAAGAGGAAAATGTATGAAAAAAATCGCAGTAATTGGGTTTACCGCAATATTGGGGGCCTGTTCATTATTACCACAGAAGAACGTAAGTGGCACTTATACAGGCGTATTACCTTGTGCAGACTGTGAGAAAATTGAAGCTCAACTTACGCTAAATGCGGATAGAACCTATCAATACGACACGATCTATTTTAAAGACAAGAAAGAGCATGCATTTCGCGACAAAGGTACATATACTTGGGAACCAAATAAATCAAACGTTATCCGCTTAGAAAAAGCCTCTGGTAACCTTGCTTTCCACGTTTCTGAACAACACGTTGAACTTTGTGACCCAAATGGTAATACAATAAAGAGCAGCAATAACTACAAATTAAATAAAGTGCAATAATTCCCTAAAAGAGATTCATAGAATCTCTTTTTTATTTGTACAAAAAGCAATAAAAAATCCCCAAACAAAAATGTTTGGGGATAACCTAAAAATGAAAAAGTATTTCTACTTTTACTTAACCAAGGAAATATCTATGAAAACAGTAAGAAATCTTTCTAATTGAATGGCGGTGAGAGGGGGATTCGAACCCCCGATACAGTTTCCCGTATACACGCTTTCCAGGCGTGCTCCTTCAACCACTCGGACATCTCACCGAATCAATAAAAAGACAACATAAATATAGCAATTTTTCTCTTTTCTTTCAAGTATTTTCTTCACAAAATGAATTAAATCACTTTTTAAGCAGTTACTGCCCTACGCCCAAGCAATTCGGAGATTTTACTACTACCCCACCAATTTCTTCCCATTCTCCTTGCGTATATAAATGCAACGCTAATGCGTGAACACCTTTTTCTAATTCGTCTGCTAAACAAGCATACACAGCTTGATGGCGAGCTACAGCTCTTTTTCCTTCAAATTTATCAGATACTAAAATCAGCTTAAAATGAGATTCTGCTCCTCTGCCTGAACTATGCATATAGCTTTCATTCTCTATATTGAAAACAATAGGTGAAAATTCTGCATTAATTTTCGCAATAATAGATTGTTCTACTAACATTTTTACTCTCTTTGATTGAAAACCTAAACAAAATAATACTATACTAGAATGAAATTATCTCAAAATTTCTTTAAACAAGAAGGATTTAACAACTATGAAACTATCTACAAAAACCTTAGTTTTAGCAACCACATTTGCAGCAGCTCTATTAGCAGGTTGCCAAAGTCAATCAAACACCTTAACTTTTGCAACACCTACACCAACTGCTGTATTTAATACAAATAATCAAACAGCAGCAGTAAATGTAATGACACAAGACTTGCGTACTTCTCGTGAAATTGCAAGTTACACTAAAAATGGCGAAGTAATTCGTTTAACAGCAGTACCTGAAGTAGCTGCAATGTTCCAACAGGCAGTACAACAAGACCTTAACGCAAAAGGCTTCCAAATTGTGCAAGGTGCAGCAAATGCAAACGTTACTGTGAATATTCGTAAATTCTTCGCAACAGTTGAACAAGGTAATTTACGCTATAAAGCGGATGCACAAGTGGGAGTTGAAGTTACAGTTCAAGGTTCAAAAGGTAACTTTAGCAAAAACTTCAATGCAACTCGCGGATATGAAGGTGCATTTGGAGCAAGTAATGATGAAATCAAGAAAGTATTAGACCAAGCCTATTCTGATGTTGTGAAATCAATTTATAACGATAACGAAATTGCAGCCGCAATTCATCAATTCAAATAATTAATTGAATTCATTTTACAAGCGGTTAAGTTTATTCAGTTTTTTGCAAAAAATTGAAGGAATTTAACCGCTTGTTGTTTTCTATTTTGTAATGTTGCGTGAAAATAGCATAAATTCAATTTACTGTTAAACAATTTCCCCTTACCATAAGGCAGACATAAGTCTGCCTTTGATGTATTTTAAATAGAGATAAAATGAGAATCCCAAGAATTTACCATCCAGAGCCATTAGCTAATCAGCAAAGCTGTATTTTAAGTGAGGATGCATTCAACCACGTTGGCCGTGTGCTACGAATGAAAGAAGGAGAGCAAATTATTTTGTTTGATGGCTCTAACCATATTTTTCACGCCACGTTACAAGCGGTCGAGAAACGTCAAATTATTGCAAAAATTCATTCAAGTGAATTAGATAATAGAGAGTCCAACTTGCCAATTCACTTAGGGCAAGTGATTTCCAGAGGTGATAGAATGGAGTTTACCATTCAAAAATCAGTGGAGTTGGGTGTAAAAATTATTACTCCACTTTGGTCGGAACGTTGTGGCGTAAAGCTCAATGATGAACGACAAGATAAAAAACTACAACAATGGCAAAAAATTGCGATTGCTGCGTGCGAGCAATGCGGACGAAATGAAATTCCTGAAATTCGCCCGATTATGAAGCTCACCGATTGGTGCAAAGAGCAAGATGAAATGCTAAAACTTAATCTGCATCCAAGAGCCAAATATACCATTCGGGAACTGCCAAATGTACCGAACGCAGGCGTACGCTTATTAATTGGCTCAGAAGGCGGCTTATCATCAGAAGAAATTGCGATGACAGAAAGCGAAGGTTTTACCGAAGTATTGTTAGGCAAACGGGTTTTACGCACAGAAACTGCCTCACTTGCCGCCATTACTGCTCTACAAGTTTGTTTTGGAGATATTTAATGCTAGAAAATTTACAAGGCAAATTTTTAATTGCCACCCCAGAAATGGACGATGATTATTTTGAGCGTACCGTTATCTATATTTGTGAGCATAACCAGCAAGGGGCGATGGGCGTTGTAATTAACACACCAACCGATCTTTCTGTGCTTGAACTGCTTACCCGTATGGATTTCCAAATGGCAAACCAGCGTAATTATAACAAAGATCAAATGGTATTAAGTGGCGGGCCGGTTAATCAAGATAGAGGCTTTATTATTCACACCAAAACAGAAAATGATTTTATCCACACTTATCCGATCACTGATAAAATTACACTCACAACTTCAGGCGACGTGTTAGACTCTTTCGGCACGCCCCAATCGCCGGAAAAATTTATTGTTTGTTTAGGTTGTTCCACGTGGCAAACCAACCAACTAGAGCAAGAAATTGCACAAAATTATTGGATCGTGTCTGAAGCAAATGAAAAAACATTGTTTGAAACCGGCTATTTAGATCGCTGGCCAGAAGCCTATGAAATGATGGGGCTCTCAGGTATACCAGCCAGAGCGGGGAGAGCTTAATGTCCGAAACCGTTATTGCCTTCGATTTCGGCACAAATAGCATTGGTTGTGCTGTTGGCCAAAGTATTACCGGCACAGCCCAAGGCTTGAGCTCATTTAAAGCCCGAGACGGTATTCCAAAATGGGAAGAAATTGGTAAACTGTTGCAAGAATGGAAGCCCGATATTTTAGTTGTCGGCTTGCCATTAAATATGGACGGAACAGAACAACCTTTAACCCAAAGAGCCAGAAAATTTGCCAACCGCTTAAACGGGCGTTTTAATTTGCCTGTTGAGTTACAGGATGAACGTTTAACTACTGTCGAAGCAAAAGCAGAAATTTTTTCTCGTGGTGGCTACAAAGCATTAAAAAAGGATAAAGTGGATTCCATTTCCGCTTGTTTAATTTTAGAAAGTTGGTTTGAAAATCGGTAATTTACAAAAAATTGACTATTTTCGACCGCTTGTAAAAGGATATTTATGATACTTTCATCTAGCCGCAGTTTAGTATCTATCGCTGCGATCATTATTATTTTAGCCGGTATTAAATTGTCTAGTGAGATTGTAATGCCATTTCTGCTCGCACTTTTCATTGCAATTATTTGCTCGCCAATGATTAATTTTATGACGAAGCGAAAAATTCCGCTATGGTTAGCAATTACACTCTTGCTGATAGTCATTTTGTTGGGTTTTACCTTTTTTGCAGGCATTATTAATAGCTCATTGCAAGAATTTACTAGCTCAATACCACAATATAAAACACAGCTCTCAACCCGTGTTAGTGTTCTGGTCGAATTTGCACAAAAATGGAATTTACCAATTAGTATTTCTCAAGATGAACTGATGAGTAAATTTGACCCAAGTTCAATTATGAATTTCGTCAGCTCACTATTGGTAGGCCTTTCTGGCACATTATCAAATATCTTTGTGGTTTTCTTAATCGTTATTTTTATGCTAATGGAAATGCCTGTCGCAAAATATAAACTGGCCCTAGCATTAAGTGAAGATGATGATTTACGCAACGAAAAAGAGTACATCAATCAAGTATTAGAAGGTGTGATAGGCTATTTGGGCGTAAAAACTTTTGTTAGCCTACTTACAGGTATTTGTGTATGGATATTATTAACATCGTTAGATGTCCAATATGCGATTTTATGGGCAATGTTTAGTTTCTTACTTAACTATGTGCCAAATATCGGTTCAATTTTGGCAGGCATTCCTATTGTTATTCAGGCTCTCGTGCTAAATGGTTTTTCAATCGGGTTAGGAACATTAATTGGTATGGTTGCCATTAATATGGTGATCGGTAATGCTTTAGAGCCTCGTTTAATGGGTAAGAAATTGGGGCTTTCAACACTTGTCGTATTTCTTTCACTTCTGTTCTGGGGCTGGCTGCTTGGGGCGGTGGGAATGCTACTCTCTGTACCTTTAACTATGGCGTGTAAAGTAGCATTAGAATCAAATAAAGAAACGAAAAAATATGCTGTACTGTTCAGCGATTTAGAAGAAGTGCCAAGAGGCAAAAAATATCACTAAATAACTTGACGAGCGAAAAAGAGTTGCTAGAATTTGGCAACTCTTTTTTATTTCACAAACTGAAATAAATCAGATTGTTCGGATGAAGGTAGCTGGAGAGAAATGAATTAACATTTCACCGACGAGGTAAACTCTTTCAGGTGCGACTATGTTGCGAGGACTGTTACTGGACGAACCCTTGGAGAGAGCTGATGAAAAATCAGCCGCCGAAGGCGAAAATGCAGCAATGTGTGAAACGCTCAGGCAAAAGGACAGGGGAGAAAAGTTATATAATACAAGCGGTTGTTTTTTGCTGATTTTTTGCAAAAAATTTCCGTTTTTTAACCGCTTGTTCTAGCATTCCTTTTCTTTCCTTGTAAGCAATTTTTACGAGGAACACTTAATGTCAATTGACACCATTCTTAATCAAATCAACAGTTTTATTTGGGGTCCACCGCTTCTGATTTTAATTTCAGGCGTAGGGATTTATCTGACTCTTGCCTTAAAAGGCATTCAATTAAGCCAGCTTGGGCGAGCGTTCGTTTATATGTTCAAACCTGAAAAAGGAAAAGGACAATCAGGAGACATCTCCGCTTTTGCCGCCCTTGCTACTGCCCTTGCAGCGACTATCGGTACAGGGAATATTGTTGGCGTTGCTACCGCAATTCATTCAGGCGGCCCGGGTGCATTATTTTGGATGTGGCTCATCGCCCTATTTGGTATGGCAACTAAATACGCCGAAGGCTTGCTTGCGATTAAATATCGTACTAAAGATAAAGCAGGCTTTATTGCCGGCGGACCGATGTACTATATCGAATTAGGTATGGGGAAAAAATGGCGTTGGCTCGCTAAAGCCTTTGCTTTTTTTGGGGTATTAGTGGCGTTACTCGGTATTGGAACTTTCCCACAAGTAAATGGGATTACACACGCCTTAGAAAGTACCTTCGATGTACCAATTCTCTTTAGTGCTATTATTTTAACGCTGATTGTTACGGCAATTATTCTTGGCGGTGTAAAACGTATTTCTAAAATAGCAACCATTGTTGTGCCATTTATGGCTATCGCTTATGTTGTTGCTTCACTTTGTGTAATTATTCTCAACGCCGAAAAAGTACCACAAGCTATCGTTACTATTGTTCACGCCGCCTTTAATCCGCAAGCGGCATTAGGCGGTGCATTTGGTTTTACTGTAATGCAAGCCATTCAGCTTGGTGTAGCACGCGGTATTTTCTCGAATGAATCAGGCTTAGGCTCAGCCCCGATTGCTGCAGCCGCAGCCCAAACCAAAGAACCGGTGAGACAGGGATTAATTTCAATGACAGGCACGTTTTTAGATACCATTATTGTCTGCACAATGACAGGTCTGGTTATTGTCATTTCAGGTGCTTGGACAGGCGATATTAAAGGTGCAGCTCTCACTACAACTGCCTTTACTCAAGGCTTAGACAGCTCATTTGGTGCGATTATTGTAACGGTTGGCTTAGTTTTCTTCGCATTCACCACTATTTTAGGCTGGTGCTATTATGGTGAACGTTGTTTTGTCTATTTAACACGTGGGCGAACCCAATATATCAAGCTCTATCGCATTTTATTTATTGCGTTAATTGCCGCCGCCCCGTTTTTACAACTCGATACCATCTGGACAATCGCCGATATTGTAAACGGTTTAATGGCATTCCCTAACTTAATTGCACTTATCGCACTACGTAAAGTCATTATTGGAGAAACAAAGGATTTCTTTCATCGTCTTAAAAAAGACAAAATACTATAAATATGGATAAAATATAGGGCATTAACACCGCCCTATATTTTTTGTTTATGAAATTTCTTTATTCTATTATTTTTTACCTCTTATTCTCTACCGCCTATACGGCAGAGCGACAACTGCAGTGTAAAGTAGTCAGTATTAGCGATGGTGATACCCTAACCTGTTTGCTTAATAAAGCTCAAATAAAAGTTCGGCTACAGTATATTGATGCACCAGAACAAGCGCAAGCTTACGGAAGTAAAGCCAAACAAACTTTAGCTAACTTTATTTTCAGTAAGAATGTAACCTTAACAGTTTACGGTTATGACCGCTATCAACGAATGTTGGCAGTTGTTTATTACAATAATGAAAATATCAACTTAAAATTGGTAGAATCTGGAATGGCTTGGGCATACACTACTAAAAAAGAGTACAACAATGCCCAACAGCAAGCCCAATCGAGAAAAATCGGACTATGGCAAGATTACTCACCAGTTAATCCATCAGAATGGCGAAAAATACATAATCAACTGCCTCAACAAGCGGTTAAAAAAGCTAAGAATTTTGCAAATGCCTCCTCAATTGTCAACTGCCAAACCAAACTCAGTTGTAACAAAATTGGGGACTTTGAACTAGCTAAACTCTACTTTCAGCAATGCGGTTGGAAAGAACTAGATGGTAATAATGACAGCATTCCCTGTAATAAACTCTACCGAAAACAGAATCTCAATCACAGATAATATCAAAAACACCTAAAGAAAAAGACTGAATCTGCTAATAGCAGAAACAGTCTTTTTCTTTAGGTGTTCTTGAGACTTATACCATTCTAAGTGATATATGCATTAGAATTTCACACCAAAACCTGCGAATAATACAACAGGGTCAAGTTTCACTTTTACTTCGTGATCTAACCCTAACGCTTTAAATTTCGCTGTGGTTTTAATACGTGTGTACCACGCTGCTGCGTTGAAGTAGATGTTGTCAGTTAATTTCACATCTACCCCTAAGTTAGCTACAGGTGCGAAAGAGTGTTTTTTCACATTTAAATTAGTAACTGCTGCGTGAACTGATTTAGCGTGGTAGAAGCGAGTATAGTTAATACCTGCACCAACGTAAGGTTTTACTTTTGCCATTGGCTCAAAGAAATAGTATTGAGCATAAAGGCTTGGCGGTAATTGTTTTAAGCTCACTACTCTGCCTAAATCTAAGTTTAACGCAGGCACTTTACCGTTAATTTTGTGAGAAAACGGCGTTGCACCTAATAATTCAATACCGACATTGTCCGCTAACATATAAGTTGCGGTTAAACCAAGTTGAGTATTATTTTTTACTTTTAAATCAATCTTAACCGGCGTAACGGTGTTAGACTCTGAATTTGCTTGCACGTGTACCGCACCAAAACGAAACATTGTATCGCCTGCTTGGTGTGCCATTACTGAACCTGCTAATAAAGTGCTACCTAAAAGAATTGCTAAAGTTGTTTTTTTCATTTTAATTTCCTCAAAAATAATCAGATTACCTATAACGAGGTAAACTTTAGAGAAGTGTAAATGAAGTGAAATAAAAATGAATTGATATTTATCAAATTTTTAACATTAAACTACCCATAGCGAGTTATTTCATTTATTTTTGTGATCTTTTTCACATTTTTACTTGAAAAGTGCTTGACAAACACTATTTATAACATCGTTAAAGGTTAAGCCGTTTATACACCGCTTAATTCATTATTAAAAATAAATAGATTCTGGAGTAAATATGAATTTTGAGAAGATGACCACAAAACTGCAAGAAGCGTTGGCAGAGTCCCAATCGCTTGCGGTTGGAAAAGATAACCCTTATATCGAACCTGCCCATTTACTATATGCGTTAGTGAAACAAGATGGCGGTTCTGTTGCCCCACTCTTTACAGCATTAAATATCAATGTGCAGACCTTGATTAGCGAATTGCAAGCCATTTTAGACCGCTTGCCGCAAGTGCAAGGTGGAAACACACAGGTTTCACAACAATTAGTGAGATTGTTAAATCAATCAGACAAGTTGGCACAGCAATTTGGCGATAGCTTTATTTCCTCTGAATTGTTTGTGTTGGCAAGCATTGAGGATAATGGCGATTTAGGAAAATTATGGAAAAAATTTGGCTTGAGCAAAGAAAAAGTCACCCAAGCAATTAGCCAAATTCGAGGAGGAGAAAACGTGAATAATCAAAATGCGGAAGAAACCCGCCAAGCATTGAAAAAATATACGATTGATTTAACCGAGCGAGCCAAATCTGGTAAGTTAGATCCGGTTATCGGGCGTGATGAAGAAATCCGTCGTGCCGTACAAGTGTTACAACGCCGTACAAAAAATAACCCCGTGCTTATCGGTGAACCGGGCGTAGGTAAAACAGCAATTGTAGAGGGATTGGCTCAACGCATTGTCAATGGCGAAGTGCCGGAAGGTTTGAAAAACAAACGTGTACTTTCTCTTGATATGGGCGCATTAATTGCCGGGGCAAAATATCGTGGCGAATTTGAAGAGCGTTTAAAAGCCGTTTTAAACGAACTTGCCAAAGAAGAAGGACAAGTGATCCTCTTTATTGATGAAATTCACACAATGGTGGGAGCAGGTAAAACCGACGGGGCAATGGATGCTGGTAACTTGCTCAAACCAAGCCTTGCTCGAGGCGAATTACACTGCGTTGGGGCAACTACTCTTGATGAATATCGTCAATACATTGAGAAAGATGCCGCCCTTGAACGCCGTTTCCAAAAAGTGTTAGTTGATGAACCGACGGTGGAAGATACCATTGCAATTTTGCGTGGTTTGAAAGAGCGTTATGAAATCCATCATCACGTGCAAATTACAGACCCAGCCATTGTGGCAGCTGCAACACTTTCGCACCGTTATGTATCTGACCGCCAATTACCAGATAAAGCGATTGACTTGATTGATGAAGCAGCTTCAAGTCTGCGTATGGAAATTGATTCCAAACCGGAGCCGTTGGATAAATTAGAACGCCGTATTATTCAGCTCAAATTGGAACGCCAAGCGTTACAAAAAGAGGAAGATGAAGCCAGCCGTCAACGTTTAGCGAAATTAGACGAAGAAATGGCAGCCAAAGAGCGTGAATATTCGGAGCTGGAAGAAATTTGGAAAGCGGAAAAGTCCACCTTGCTTGGCACGCAACACATTAAAGAAGAGTTGGAAAACGCTCGCATTGCGATGGATCAAGCTCGCCGTGAGAACAACTTTGAGAAAATGTCTGAGTTGCAATATGGCGTGATTCCAAACTTAGAAAAGCAGTTACAAGCGGTCGAAAATGGCGAAAAAAATGCAGAAACGCAATTACTTCGCACTAAAGTAACCGAAGAAGAAATTGCCGAAGTGCTTTCAAAAGCGACTGGCATTCCTGTTTCTAAGATGATGGAAGGCGAGAAGGAAAAACTCCTTCGTATGGAAGAGGTATTGCACGCTCGTGTTATCGGGCAAAATGAAGCGGTTGATGCGGTGGCAAATGCGATTCGCCGTAGCCGTGCAGGGCTTTCTGATCCGAATAAACCGATTGGTTCGTTCTTATTTTTAGGCCCGACCGGCGTGGGTAAAACGGAATTAAGCAAAACATTAGCCCACTTCTTGTTTGATGACCCTGATGCAATGGTGCGTATTGATATGTCTGAGTTTATGGAAAAACACAGCGTATCTCGCTTAGTAGGAGCACCTCCGGGCTATGTGGGCTATGAAGAAGGTGGTTACTTAACCGAAGCGGTTCGCCGTCGTCCATACTCTGTAGTTCTACTTGACGAAGTGGAGAAAGCCCACCCTGATGTGTTTAACATTTTACTGCAAGTGCTAGATGACGGGCGTTTAACCGATGGTCAAGGCAGAACCGTGGATTTCCGTAATACCGTTGTGATTATGACATCAAACTTAGGCTCGCACCTCATTCAAGAGAATGCACATAAAGGCTATGATGCGGTTAAAGAGATGGTAATGGAAGTTGTTGGACACCATTTCCGCCCTGAATTTATTAACCGTATTGATGAAACAGTAATGTTCCACTCGTTAGGAAAAGAGCATATCCGCTCGATTGCGAAAATTCAGCTACAACGCTTAATTACTCGCTTAGCAGAACGTGGTTATAGCCTAATCGTAACCGATGCAGCTTTAGATCATATCGGCAATGCAGGCTTTGACCCATTATTTGGAGCAAGACCACTTAAACGTGCAATTCAACAAGAGCTTGAAAATCCACTTGCTCAACAGATTTTAAGCGGTAAATTATTACCAAATAAACCTGTAACGGTGGATTACCAAGACGGGCGAATTGTGGCAACTCAGTAATAGCGTTAACAAGCGGTTAAAAATTGCAAAAAATTGGCAAAATATAACCGCTTGCATAGTAAAAATTTTCATATTGCCCTTCATTAATTTTCATAAGCTAATGAAGGGTTTTTTATTACTATTTTTGCTATGATTAATGGTGTTTATAACCAATACAATTACAAGGAGTGATTTATGAGCCAATTATTTCCAGAAGCAACTGTTCGTACTCAAGCCCCTTATCGCAATGATATTGTGGGAAGTTTTTTGCGTACTGATGTGTTGAAGCAAGCAAGAGAAGATTTCAATCAGCAAAAAATCAGCCGTGAGGAGCTTAGAGAAGTTACTCGCCAAGAAGTTAAAAAGCTAGTTGAATTGCAAAAACAGCACGGTGTAAAAGCGGTTTCTGACGGTGAATTCAGCCGTACTTGGTGGCATTTGGATTTCTTAGCTGAACTTGAAGGTATGGATTGGCAGGAAACCGAAGTCTTTAATGTAAATTTCACAGGTCATAAGCCAAAAGGCCAAACCGTAAAAATCGTAGGCGATATCGATTTCTCTGACAATCACTCTTTTATTGATGCTTACCGTATTTTAAAAGAAGCTGCCGGCGATTATCCAACTAAATTCACTATTCCAGCACCAACAATGCTACATCTTGTTTGCTGTATTCGTGATGAAAATTATCAGCCTCTCCCACAATATCAAGATGAGCAAAAACTCTATGATGATATTGCTAATGCTTACATCAAAGCAATGCATAAATTCTATGAAATGGGGTTGCGCAATCTACAATTAGACGATACAAGCTGGGGGCAGCTCTGTGCAGAAAACAAACGTAAAGAGTTTGAAGAAAGAGGTATTAATTTAACTCAACTTGCTGAAAACTACGTAGCATTATTAAACCGTATTGTTGATGCAAAACCGGCAGATATGTCTATTACAATGCACATTTGTCGTGGTAACTTCCGTTCTTCTTGGTTCTCGGAAGGTGGCTATGGTCCTGTTGCTGAAACATTATTCGGTAAGTGTCGTATTGATGGCTTCTTCTTAGAATATGATACCGAGCGTGCAGGCACGTTCGAGCCGTTACGTCATATTAAAGATCAGCAAGTAGTGTTAGGTTTAATTACCTCGAAATTTGGTGATTTGGAAGATAAAAATACGATCATCGAGCGTATTAAAGAAGCCGCTCAAATTGTATCGATTAACCAGTTATGTTTATCACCACAATGTGGTTTTGCATCAACCGAAGAAGGTAATATCTTAACTGAAGCGGCACAATGGGCAAAATTAAACTTAATTAAAGAAATTGCGGAAGAAGTTTGGGGGAAATAACCTTTTCCATTCAAAATCAAAAAATACAAAGCGAGCCATTATGCTCGCTTTGTTATATTTGGGAATACTTATAACCAGAATAGATAACCGACTGTTGCAATAACAAACACACAAATAATATTTAGCCAAAAACCAACTTTAACCATTTCAGTTTGTCTAATTTTACCTGTACCAAATACAATCGCATTTGGTGGCGTTGCAACTGGTAACATAAATGCACAAGAAGCACCTAAGCCAATAATCAAAGCTAATCCTAATGGCGGCATATTGAGGGCTTGAGCAATCGAAATAAAGATTGGTACAAGTAAAGCAGCACTCGCGGTATTAGAAGTTACTTCGGTTAAGAAAATAATAAATGCAGCAACAATTAAGCCAATCACATAAAAATGCCCACCTTCAATCAAAGAAACAACGCCATCAGCCATAATTTTACTTGCTCCTGTTTGCCCTAATACAGCACTTAGAGTTAAGCCTCCTCCAAATAAGAATAAAACACCCCATTCTGTATTCTCTTGAATTTGCTGCCAATTTGCGACACGAGTAATACAAATCAGTGCTGCTGCAACAAGTGCTAACATTGCATCGAAGCTCGCAATTTTGCCTTGAATACCTAATAAATTTGCAATAAATGGGTTTAATTTATCACCAAAAATCCAACCTAATGCAATTACCGTAAAAATAGATAAAGTAATAATACGAGAGCGATTTAGCTCAATCTTCTCAAAAGATTGTTCAAATTTAACAGAAAAGTTTGGCTTAAAAATCACATATAAAATAGCGATCATCAGCGGCAATAACATTAACATAATTGGCAAACCATATTTCATCCAGTCTGCAAATGTTAGATGAAGCTGGGAAGCCACAATTGCATTTGGAGGGCTACCAATTACCGTTCCCATACCACCAATACTCGCACTATAAGCAATTCCTAGCAGTACAAATACATAAGTATTATGATTCTGTTTCGGATCTAACTCACTTAAAATGCCCATTGCAAGCGGTAACATCATTGCTGCCGTCGCAGTATTACTCATCCACATTGATAAAAATGCAGTAGCTGAAAATAAATAAATGGATGCAACAGATAATTTACCTCTAGCTAATGTCATTATTTTATTTGCAATAAGGCGATCTAATTTTTGAATATGTAATGCAGTTGCTAAAGCAAAGCCACCAAAGAATAAGAAAATTGTAGGATCAGCAAAAGAGGCTAATGCATCTTTTGGTTTAACTAAACCTAAAAAAACCGATAAAATAGGAATTAACAACGCTGTTACTGTTACATGTAGTGCTTCTGTCAGCCATAAAATTGAAATAAAAGCTAATAGAGCTAAGCCTTTATTCGCTTCTAGTGAAAAAGGTAATGTATTTAATAGAATACAAAACAAAATAATATCGGCAATAAAAATAAAGGTATTGCGTCTATTTTTATTTGGTTCAACTAATGGTGTATTTTCCATACAAACCTCACAAGCCTTAGTAACTAAAGGCTAACTATATCTAAAACAAGAAATTAAACAAACTTCGTCATAATAAAAACATGAGTCTTATCAAGTTTTCTATAAAAAGTCAATTTATAACGAGATATACTCTAATTTTAATCCTAATATAGAATCAACCATTGAACTTGTCATCAATTTACTACTTAATGAGCCTTTAGCCTCTGCAAGTACTACACGGCTAATTGGTATATCCGCTAAGCCTAATAACAGGCGATAATTTAACGCGCATTGCAAGGGTAACAAAGTAGGATTAAACGCCGCATTTTCGGCATATTTCCCTGTAATAATCCGCTCTCCAACCTGCAATGCAACGCCACTAAAAGATTTGCTATGCGGAGCATAAGAGCAATTCGCTGCTGCAATAGCTGCTTGTTGCAATTTATCCCCTTTCATCTCAAATTGTTGAGGTTGCTCATTAAAAAATACGCTTTCAACGCCTAAATCTTTAGGCCCAAAGCTATCAGGTAAATAGCTATGGAGTAAATTATCTTGACTGTGAGGTAAATGTACTTTTAGATTTTCTGCACCATTGAGTTCATTCATAAATTGTCGACAATGTCCACAAGGGGTATAATTTACGACAATATCAGTAATTAATGTTTCACCTGCAAGCCACGCGTGAGAAATTGCACTTTGTTCTGCGTGCACAGTTTGTTGTATTGCTTCCCTTGCAAACTCTTGATTAGCACCAAAGTAGAAATCCCCTCGTTTTCCAATTGCTACCGCTCCAACATTAAAATGAGAGACTGGCGTAATCGCATAGCACGCTGCAATTGAAACACAAAATAGGGCCAATTCAATACGAGAACGTTTAAATTGGCTACATAATTCATCAACAATCTCGTAAGATAATTGCCCATGAAAATCTTGCCTAATTAGTTGTTCAATCACGGCTTTCGTAATTTCACAATTTTTTTCTGCTATTAATTGCTCAAAACGTTCTGAAATTTCTGTACGAAACATATTACTACCTCCAGTTAATATTTTTATAGTAAGTGAATTTCCTAGCTATAACCAGTATAATAAAAAATTCTTTAGTGAAATCTTATTAGTAACCTCGTTCCACAATTACCCCAACACTACTTGCCTGAGCAACTGCTTTAGGTTTATGTAACTCAATGCGAATCCAAGAAAGTTGATACTCTTTTTGTAATAATTCCGCCAGTTGATATGCAACAGTTTCCACTAATTTAAACGGCTGAGACTCTACAAAATGTAGTACTTTTTCCGACACTTCCGCATAATTTAAGCAATACTGTACATCATCTGTTTCTACGGCTTTAGAAAAATCCCACGCCATATCAATATTAAACACCAAACGTTGTTTAATAGTGTGTTCCCAATCATACGCTCCGATAGAGGCAAATGCGGTTAACTCTCGAATAAACACTTTATCACTCATTTTTCGTCCTGTTATATTTCTGGAAATTCTGTAAAATATAGCACAAGATAAATTTGATCAGGAAAATTTATGAATTTAATTCCCTATTTATTGATCTTGATTGCCTATTTGCTAGGTTCCATCTCTAGCGCGATTATTTTTTGCAAACTCGCTGGCTTGCCAGACCCGAGAGAAAGTGGCTCGCATAATGCTGGAGCCACTAACGTGCTAAGAATCGGGGGTAAAAGTGCCGCACTTGGCGTGCTGCTATTTGATATTTTAAAAGGCACATTGCCGGTTGCGATGGGGATTTACTTCGCCCTCACGCCTTCACAACTTGGCTTTGTGGCGTTAGCGGTCTGTTTAGGGCATATTTTCCCGATTTTCTTCCAATTCCGTGGAGGAAAAGGCGTTGCTACTGCCTTTGGGGCAATGGCTCCGTTGAGCTTTATTGTTGCCGGTGGAGCAATTTGTACTTGGCTTTTGGTGTTTTTGATTTCCGGCTACTCATCTTTAAGTGCAGTGCTAACTGCCCTACTTGTACCGTTTTATATTTGGTGGTTTGAACCACAATTTACTTTCCCTGTTGCCTTAGTATGTTGTTTGTTGGTCTACCGCCACCACGACAATATTCAACGTTTATGGCGTGGGCAGGAAGATAAAGTGTGGGATAAATTAAAGAAAAAGAAAGCGTAAAAATAGGCATAGTGCTGAAACACTATACCTATTTGCAAATTATTAACAGAATCTTACCGCTTGTAATGCACTAAACCGCTAAATCCGCCTCATCGCCTCGGTTTTGTAGCCATTGTTTGCGATCTTCTGCTCGTTTCTTGCCAAGCAACATATCCATAATTTCAAAGGTACTGACCTCGCCCTCTTCTACATCCACACTTTCATCAAATGTGAGTTGCACTAAACGGCGAGTACTCGGATCCATCGTGGTTTCACGCAATTGACTTGGGTTCATTTCACCCAAACCTTTAAAGCGTTGTACATTCGGCTTGCCTTTTTTCTTGGATAAACGTGCTAAAATCGCCTCTTTTTCGCTCTCATCTAAGGCGTAATGCACTTCATCTTTGCCAATATCAATACGATAAAGCGGTGGCATTGCCACATAAACGTGCCCGTTTTTCACTAATTGTGGGAAATGACGGAGGAATAAAGCACAAAGTAAGGTTGCAATATGCAAACCGTCTGAATCCGCATCGGCAAGAATACAAACTTTGCCATAACGTAATTCCTCTAAATTATCGCTATCCGGATCAATTCCCAATGCAATCGCAATATCGTGAACCTCTTGTGAAGCTAATACTTGGTCTGATGATACTTCCCAAGTATTTAAAATTTTACCACGTAGAGGGAGAATGGCTTGATACTCTTTATCACGAGCCTGTTTTGCCGAACCGCCGGCAGAATCCCCTTCCACCAAGAAAAGCTCAGTGCGACTTAAATCTTGTGCAGTACAATCCGCTAATTTACCCGGCAGAGCCGGTCCGCTTACCAGCTTTTTACGTACCACTTTTTTCGCTGCACGCAAACGGCTCTGAGCGGAACTAATCGCCATTTCTGCGATCAATTTACCGGTTTGCACATTTTGATTTAACCACAAACTAAACGCATCTTTTAAAGTGTTATCCACATAGTTTGAGGCTTGGCGAGAAGATAAACGCTCTTTCGTCTGTCCTGCAAATTGTGGCTCTTGAATTTTGAGTGAAAGCACATAAGCACAACGGTTCCAAACATCGTCAGCGGTCAGTTTCAAGCCTTTCGGCAACAGGTTGTGGATTTCGCAGAACTCCACCATCGCTTTAAGCAAGCCGTTACGCAAACCATTAACGTGCGTGCCGCCTTGTGCGGTTGGGATCAAGTTCACATAGCTTTCCGCTACTAATTCGCCACCTTCAGGCAGCCACGTTAAAGCCCAGCTAACTGCTTCAGTATCCGCCGTCACATCGCCAATAAACGGTGGATTTGGCACGATTTCATAGCCGTTTAACGCTTCGGTTAGATAATCGGATAATCCGTCTTCGTAATACCATGTTTCTTCAGTATTGTTGATTTTATCAATGAAATTGATGGTGAGTTTCGGGCAAAGCACCGCCTTGGCACGCAGTAAATGGCGTAAACGGCTTACCGAAAAACGTGGGCTGTCGAAATATTTCGGGTTTGGATAAAAACGCACGGTAGTACCGGTTTGCTTTTTCGGGCAAGTGCCGATCACCGTCAGTTCTTCCACTTTTACCCCGTTGGCAAAAGCAATGGAATAGACCTCACCACCACGTTTGATCTGAATTTCCACACGTTCGGAAAGGGCGTTCACCACCGAAATCCCCACGCCGTGTAAACCACCTGAGAAAGTATAGTTTTTATTCGAGAATTTACCGCCGGCGTGCAGTTTCGTCAAAATCAGCTCAACGCCTGAAATTTTCTCGGTGGAATGAATATCCACCGGCATACCACGCCCGTTATCAATCACCTCAAGCGAGTTGTCAGCGTGCAGAATAACGTCAATTTTATCAGCATAGCCCGACAACGCTTCGTCCACACTGTTATCAATCACCTCTTGCCCCAAATGGTTTGGGCGAGTGGTATCGGTGTACATCCCCGGACGAAGCTGCACCGGCTCAAGATCTTTCAGAACGGTAATTTCATCCGCCCCATAGCGTTTTTCTGACATTATTCTTTCTCTTAGGCTACAAAATAAAATAAGGCTGAATTTTAAGAAAATTTAGCCTGTTTTGCAAAGTTTTAGGAAAATTAGACCGCTTGTCGGCTCAATGATCTCTCAACCCATTCAAAATCGAGCACTCAGGGCTGTGGTTGCCACAGCAAGTGCGGCTCCAGCTTCTAAGTAATTTAAGCATTTCGTTTAAGTCATTTATTTTTTGTTCCAGCTCTACAATGTGTTGTTCTGTAAGCTGTTTTACCTCTCGACTGGTGCGGTTTGGGTTGTCGTTTAGTTTCAATAATTCGGCAATTTGCACAAGAGAAAAGCCGACTTTTCTTGCATTACAAATAAAAAACAATCGATCTAAATCAGCTTCATTATAAAAACGATAGCCAGACTGTGTACGAATTGGTGCTGGAAGCAATCCTGCTTTTTCATAGTCTCGAATTTGTTTGGTGGATAATCCTGTATTTTCGGCAGCTTGGCTGATATTCATTTTCCCCTCTTGACTTTAACCTAAGGTTAGGGTTTAGCATATACGCAAATTATCGATTTGTCATTTTTTAGTTTGTTACTAGGAGCATTGTATGAAATCAAAACTGTTTAAAACTGCAAGTGTATGGGCTGCAACTGCACTATTTTCATTGGCTTATGCTCAATCAACAGTAGAAGTATGGAAAACACCAACTTGTGGTTGTTGTAATTTCTGGATCGATCATTTAAAAGAGAACGGTTTTGACGTGAAAGCCAATGACACAGGAAATCAAGCACTCCATCAAAAACTTAACTTACAACCAAAATTACAAGCCTGTCATAGTGCAATGGTTGATGGCTATTTGATTGAAGGGCACGTTCCTGCCGAAGATATTAAACGTTTATTGGCTGAAAAACCTGCCGATGCCCTTGGATTAATTGTACCTGAAATGCCGATTGGTTCACTGGGTATGGATCAACCAAAACACAATGGCGTGAAAGAAAAATATGATGTGTTGTTACTGAAAAAAGATGCCTCAACCACCATTTTCAACACTCATAATGATAACCCATAAAGATAAATAGGAGCTTAGTATGACAATCAAATTACAACTAGACGGATTACATTGTAGCAACTGTGTGAAAAGTGTCGAAAAGGCTTTAAATGAAGTAGCAGGCGTAACGCAAGCCATCGTAACCTTAGAAAATCAAACGGCGATAGTCCAAGGCGATGTTGTCGCTGAAGATTTAATTGCCGCCGTTGAAGATATTGGATTTGAGGCGAAATTAGCGTGATGATAACCGAACAACAACTTTTAATTGACGGAATGCATTGTGCCGCTTGTGTTCGGCGAGTTGAAAAAGCGTTACTTAAAGTAGAAAACGTCCGTTTTGCCTCTGTTAATCTTGCCGATCAAACCGCTTTTGTGCAAGGAAATGCCCCTTCGGAAGCCCTTATTGCTGCGGTGACTAAAATTGGTTTTGGGGCAGAACTATTAGAAAGCGAGGAAGAACGCAGAGCCAAACAGCAAGCTCAAACTAAACGTGTGCTAAGTCATAAGCGTTCACAATTTATCGTGGCTCTTATTGTTGGCTTTGCGTTGGTCTTATTTGGCTTTTATAAAGGTATGTTGGTTACCGAAAACAACCGTTCGCTTTGGTTGGTTTGGTCTATTATCACTGTTGCTACAATGTATTTTTCAGGCAGAGAGTTCTTTTTGGGGGCTTGTAATGCCCTTAAAAACAGATCCGCCAATATGAACGTGCTAGTGGCAATCAGCACCGGCACGGCTTGGCTTTATTCACTTTGGCTTACGCTGTTTCCACAGCCGAATGCTCACGTTTATTTTGAAGCGAGTGTGATGATTATCGGCTTTATCAATTTAGGGAAATATCTTGAACTTAAAGCCAAACAACGCTCTTCCCTTGCATTGGAAAAATTGCTCGATCTCGCCCCGAAACAAGCGGTCATTTTTGAAGAAAATATTGCAAAAACCATTCCGGCGAAAGGCATTAAGCCTGCAATGCGAGTGCAAGCCTTAACGGGTGATCGTATTGCGGTTGATGGTATTTTAGCAAGCGGCTCAATTTGGGTTGATGAATCAATGCTTACAGGCGAAGCATTACCGATTGAGAAAAAAATAGGCGATAAAGTCCGAGCCGGTACGCTGGTTCAAGATGGCTCAGGTATTTACATTGCCGAACAAGTTGGCTCTCAAACCGCTCTCGCCCGTGTAATTAATGCCGTTCGCCACGCTCAAAGTAGTAAGCCTCCACTGGCTCAATTTGTCGATAAAGTCGCCGCTGTGTTTGTGCCTGTGGTGGTTTCTATCGCTTTACTTGCTGCCTTGATTTGGCTTTTTGTCGGGCAAGATTTCGCCTTTGTACTTTCCATTTTTACCACCGTATTAATCATTGCCTGCCCTTGTGCGTTGGGATTAGCCATTCCGCTTTCCACCATTGCGGGTGTAGCTCGTGCGGCAGAATTTGGCGTATTGGTCAGAAATATTCAAGCCTTACAAGCAGGGAGCGAAATTGATACTTTAGTTTTCGATAAAACCGGTACGCTTACCACCGGGCAAATGGAGGTTACGGAAGTTATTACGTTCAATGATTTTGATAAAAATCATTTGATTGCTCTTGCCAAAAGTTTAGAGCAACACGTCTCTCACCCTATTGCGAAGGCGATTGTAAAATTTGCGGAAAATCAGACCACTTGCGAGGTAAGTGAAATTCAAGTGGAGAAAGGATTAGGCATTCAAGGCAAAGTGGGAGAAGATAAAATTAAAATCGGCAATGCCGTATTTGTAAATTTTTTGGAAAAAACCACCGCTTGTACTGCCACACTTATTTATGTTGCAGTTAATGATGAAGTTGTTGGTAGAATTTCGCTGCAAGACCAACTTCGTCCTGAAGCAAAATCTACAATCCAACAGTTCCAAGCTGAAGGTTATCAATGCTTGATGCTTACAGGCGATCGCCAAGAAACGGCTGACTATTTTGCTAAAGAGTTGGGCTTAAATGGCGTGATTGCTGAAGTATTACCGGAGCAAAAAGCCGAAAAAATTCGTCAGTTGCAAGCTGAAGGAAAAAAGGTCGCAATGATTGGCGATGGCATTAATGATGCTCCAGCCCTTGCTCAAGCGAATGTGGGTATTGCGATGCACAACGGCTCGGATATTGCAGTGGAAACCGCCGATCTTTCCCTAATGAAAAGCGGATTAGAACCGGTGAGCCAAATCTTCCCTTTCTCAAAACGTGTGCTACAAAATATGAAACAGAGCTTGCTTGGCGCTTTTTTCTATAATATCGTTGCGATTCCTGTCGCTGCGGGAGTGCTTTATCCGTTTACCGGTTGGTTACTCAACCCGATGATTGCTGCGATTGCGATGACATTGTCCTCTATTACAGTAGTGCTGAATAGCCAAAGATTGTTGAAATAATTCAAGCGGTTGAATTTGCAAAAAAATTTACAAATTCAACCGCTTGCCTTAATTAATCTGCCAAAAACAGGGGGCCTAATGCAGTTTTCGGAATACCGAAATGTTCCGGATAATGCACTTCTACCAAATACAAACCTTCCGCTTTGGCTGTGGGAGCAGCTTTTTCTCTATCTCGTTGCTCTAGCACCCATTTTGCCCATTCTACCGGCTGTCTGCCCTGCCCGATTTCAAGCAAAGTGCCGACAATATTTCTGACCATATGATGCACAAAAGCGTTAGCCTGAATATCCACAATCACATAATTACCTTGTCGGGAAACATTTAAATGGTGGATATTTCGCCACGGCGTATTCGATTGGCATTTCGCCGCACGGAATGAGGAAAAATCGTTTTCGCCCAGTAAATGCTGCCCTGCTTGATGCATTTTGGTTTCATCAAGCGGAAAATGGAAATGGGTAACGCCTTTTGGCAAAATGGCGGAACGCAGTTTGCTGTTGAAAATAATATAGCGATAACGGCGAGCGGTGGCACTAAAACGAGCGTGGAAATCCTCACTGACTTCCACTGCCCATTTCACCGCAATATCATCCGGCAAATGAGCATTAGTGCCGAAACACCAGCTTTGCAGCGGCCGATTTACTTCAGTTTCAAAATGAACCACTTGCCCCGTACCGTGTACGCCAGCATCGGTTCTGCCAGCACAAAACACTTCCACCGGCGAATTGGCAACAACAGAAAGTGCTTGTTCTAATTTTTGCTGCACGCTTTCCACAGATTCTTGACGCTGCCAGCCAAAATAACGGCTGCCATCATATTCAATACCTAATGCGATTTTCATTTTTTATCCTAAAATAAAAGCGAAAAAATAAGGGCGAAAGATGTTTCGCCCCTACAATCACTTATTTAATAAACCTAAAAATTCTTTGCGGGTTTCTCTGTCTTCTAAGAACACGCCGCCAAAAGCAGAGGTCACGGTGTAGCTGTTGGTGTCTTTTACGCCTCGGCATTTTACGCAGAAGTGTGTTGCTTTTACATACACCGCCACATCATCGGTTTCCAAAATGGTTTGGAATGCGGTTAAAATCTGCTCAGTAAAACGTTCCTGCACTTGTGGACGCTGAGCGAAAAACTGCACCACACGGTTGATTTTAGATAAACCAATCACCCATTTTTTCGGGTAATAAGCAACTGCAACTTTGCCATCAATAGTTACAAAATGGTGTTCGCAAGTTGAGGTAAGGGTAATATCATCAACTAACACCATCTCGCTGACTTTCATTCGATTTTCAATGTTGGTAATTTTCGGGAAAGTCGCATAATCTAAGCCGCTGAAAATCTCGTCCACATACATTTTCGCTAAGCGATGCGGCGTTTCTTCTAAGCTGTCATCGGTTAAATCTAAGCCCAGCAGCTCTAACACCGCCTTCATATGGTGCTGAATTTCCTCACGGCGACTGTCTTTATCTTTTTGATGTGCAACAGTGGGCGTTTCAATGCCCTTTGCCAATAAGGCTTGTCGAACTTTTTGCGCTTCCGGCGAAAGCTGATTTTCCGCATTTTTTAATTCGGGCGAGATCGTTGTCATTGGTTTTCCTCTCAAATGTAAGCCGCAGATTCTAACAAATTGACATCAAAAAAAATAGCTCTAAAATGGGCTATTTCAGCCATAACGATTCTATAACTATGCGAAATATTCATTACCTTTTCAATGCCGACTTAATTTCCAAAGATCAGGCGGAATTTGTGCAAAGCCTTTTTAGTTGCAAAAATTTTGAAAATTCTGACCGCTTGTTAGGCTTTTCTAAAGGGCGTGGCACAACGTGGTTTTTAAACACAGTTCCGGAACTCGGCATTAATGTGGTACTACGCCATTATTATCGTGGTGGTTTGTTTGGGAAATTCATTAAAGATAGCTATGTTTTTACCCGTTTTGAAAATACCCGTGCTTATAAAGAATTTTTCTTATTGCAACAAATGTTAGCTTGGGGATTACCAGTACCTCGCCCTGTTGCAATCAAAGTAGAAAAATCGTTATGTTGCTATCGTGCCGACATTATGCTGGAAAAACTGGAAAATACGCAGGATTTAAGCAAGATTTTGCAATCTCAAGCTATCTCAAATGAGCAATATGAACAGATCGGAAAACTCATTCGCCGTTTGCATAACCATCAAGTCCATCATTCTGATTTGAATATTCATAATATTTTGCTCGGTAATGAGGGGAGATTTTGGCTGATTGATTTTGACAAATGTGGCATTGAGCAAGGTGAAAGTTGGAAACAGAGTAATTTAGATAGACTGTTGCGTTCATTTAAAAAAGAGCAAGGGCGATTGAATATTCTATTTAATGAAGAAAATTGGCAAGCGGTTTTGAAAGGTTACTCAGCACAATAAAAATATACCGCCTGCAAATCACCACAGCTGCAAGCGGTATATTTTCCGTTTATTTTTGCAAAAAATTATTTCACTTCACGGATCATAATTTCAGACGGAATAACACTACCTTGCCAGTAAAGCTCAGCAGCCACTTTTTCAGCTAAGGCTAAATAGGCTTGGCTGATTTCGTGTTCCGGTGCAGCCACAACGGTTGGTACACCGCGGTCTAAATCTTCACGCAGGCGAATGTGTAATGGCAGTTGTGCTAAAACTTTCGTACCATATTTTTGAGCAATTTTATCTGCTCCGCCTGTACCGAAAATGGCTTCGTGATGTCCGCAATTCGAGCAAATGTGCATTGACATATTTTCAATCACTCCCAACACCGGCACAGAGACTTTTTCAAACATTGAAATGCCTTTTACCGCATCTAATAATGCAATATCTTGTGGTGTGGTAACGACCACTGCTCCTGTTACGGGGATTTGTTGGGAAAGTGTAAGCTGAATATCGCCCGTACCCGGTGGCATATCAATCACCAAGTAATCTAATTCATTCCACCACGTTTCATTTAACAGTTGGCTTAATGCACTACTTGCCATCGGTCCACGCCAAATAGTTGCGTTATCTTCTTCCATCAAATAACCAATAGAATTTGATTGCAAACCGTGAGCCGTAATTGGTGTGATATGTTTGTTATCAGGTGAAGTCGGGCGTTGGTCCTTCGCACCAAGCATATGTGGAATAGACGGACCATAGATATCCGCATCTAAAATCCCTACCTTTGCCCCTTGTGCTTGCAACGCTAACGCAAGGTTTACCGAAGTGGTTGATTTCCCCACCCCGCCTTTACCAGAGGTTACCGCAATAATATTTTTTACTCCATTTACCGCTGGGTGCTTGTTAGCACGTTTTAAGGTGGCAATTTGGTAATTTAACACCCATTTTATACCGCTTGCAGCCGTTGCTTGCTTGAGCTTTTCTTCGGTTTCGGCTTTTAACGCAACAAAACCGCTGTTCCACGCAAAAGGCATTGTAATTTCAATTCGTAAAGTTCCACCACCCAGCTCTGCCTTTTTAAAAGCATTAAGGGCAATAAGATCTTTTTGCAACGTTGGGTGAGCAAATTGTTGTAAAATGCTTTTAATTTCAACAAGTTGCTTTTCTGTCAATTGGTTCATTGGATTAATCCTTTTGTTCTGAAATTCGTTTTAAATCCTTGCTATAAATTACTTCGCTATCGTTACTTAAATCAATACCCCAAAGGGAGGAAACTACGCCTACTCGGTTTTGATACTGAAATAACGGTAATACTGCAACATCGTTATAAAGCTGGTCGTTAATCTCCTTAATCAAGAGTGAGCGCTGCTCTTCGTTGAGCGTTTCTGTTTGTAATTGATTTAACTTTTCATCAACTAAATCGTTTTTATAGCCAGAGTGATTATCCGGGCTCTCTGAATGAAATTTCTGTAAAAAAATGAGTGGATCAGGGTAATCTGCACACCAACCGGAGCGTATTAACTGATAATCTTTCTGCTCACGTAAATTGTTAGCCGTCTGCCAATCCACCGGTCTAGGCGTGATATTAAACAGTTCTGATTGTGATAATGTGCGAGTAATCTGGTTTGCAATATTACTATTCATCTCACTATCATCATATAACAACGTGAGTTTTAAAGGATTATGCAAACTCACACCTGCTTTCGTTAACAGCTTCTCAACAATGATTGGCTGCCATTGTTTTTCTCGATCTTTTACTAAACTATGTGGAATAACCGATTGGCTTGGAACCCCATAAGCTTGCCCAATATTTGCCGAAGCAACCATTGCTCTTAATGCTTCACGAACTTCTTTCTTACTAAGCTGTTCGTCGTTAAAATTAAATTCATAATAATATGAACATAAACGAGGAAGCTTAACTACATTAGTTTTCTGGCTTGATAGCGGATTTTCCACAATATCAAATGGCGAATAATTTTGAATAGTCGTAATTAAATTGTACTCGACGGTTTGAAACGCTACATCTTCAGAACGCGCTTGCAGAACAAGTTTTTTATCCGCTATTTGTTTGATTTGGTAAACTCCATTGCTAATAAAATCTGTAGTATTAGGGATTTTACCTTGATAAGTCGGCAGTAATGCGACGTGTGCCAACATTTCTGGCAATTGACGATTTGGCTGGTTAAGGCGAATTTGTAGCGTATGATCATTTAATGCTACTACCCCTAATTCTGACACAGGCTTTTGTTGCTCTGCAATCGCTTTGGCATTTTCAACCCCCATATAAACCAGATATTTTGCCAATAAAGAATGATTGGTCGGGTCAATCAAACGTTGCCAGCTTGCGACAAAATCTTGTGCGGTAACAGCTTTACCGTTCGACCAAGCAGCTTTATCGTCTAAAATAAATAACCACGACTTTTCATCTTCAGTAAACCAATTTTGTGCAATGGCTGGTACAACATTGCCTTTTACGTTGTATGCCATTAAACCGATTAATAGATCTCGTAGAGGTGCAGCATCAGCGGAAACTTTAACTTTATGCGGATCAAGCTGAAAAACTGCAGAATAGATAGCACGCTTAAGTTTAGAGCTACTTGGTTGGGTCTCGGTAGGTGACTGCGAAACTGGTTTCGGGCTATTTAATTTATCACAAGAGGTGATCAGCAAAACGCAAGCGGTCATTTTTGTGAATTTTTTTGCAATTTTAACCACTTGTAAAACTTTTAACATAAGCATCCCACCAAAATAAGTTATTTAACAAGAAGTGCAGGGAACAATGTTGTCAAACCTGCCACTATAATTTCAATACCAAGAGCCATTAGAATTAGCCCCATAATACGGGTAACTACATTTGATCCCGTTTTGCCTAATTTTTTAACTAATGGTGCTGAGTAACGGAATAAGATATAACAAATAAATGCAAAAATAATGATGGCAATACTAAAGCCAACATAGTCTTCCCAAGTGTGATAACGTGTTCCCCATACAATGGTTGAGCCTATTGCTCCCGGTCCTGCCATAATTGGCATAGCCAGTGGCACAACACCAATATTTTCATACTCAGTAATATCTTCGTTTTTCTCTTCTTTATTTTGCTTGTGCTCGCCTAGTTTACCACTAATCATCGTCATTGCTATACTGACAATCAGAATCCCACCCGCTACTCTAAAAGAACTAAGTGAAATGCTAAAGGCATTTAGAATTAGGTTTCCAAAATAAAGACTGACCAATAAAATCACACCAATAGAAACGGCAGTAATAAGGCTAGTACGGTTTCGCTCCCCCTCATATTGATGAGCAGTCATACTGAAGAAAATAGGTAAAGAACCAAAAGGATTGACGATGGCAAATAAACCAATAAAGAACTGGAGATAGATGGCAAAATTAATAACGATTTCCACAAACACTTTCTCAAACAACGATATTTCGACGTTATTATATAGGAAAAGCACTCCGTCTTAAACAAAACTGAGTGCTTTTTTACTTAATCAAAACTTAGACTATCGTGATGAGTTTTGTTGCATAAACTCGTCATTAATTTCTACAGAAGCTTTTGCTCGAAGGGCTTTTAATAGCTCATTACGCAACATTAGTTGGTTAGCTTGCTCAAATTGTGGAGCAAGAGCTTTAAATTGTTCCGTATTCCCCTCTACAATTTTATCCAATGCCACAATCACAACATCACCTTTTTGGTTACGTGCAATTTGGTAAGCCGGTTTATTTTGCTCTTGTTTCATTGCAAACACTGTTTGAGCTAAGGCAGGATTTTCCACTTCCGACTGCATATAAACTAATGTTTGTGAAGCATTAAATTTCACCTCAGCTGATTTGCCTTCATTTAACGCTTTTACGTTTTCTTCTGCTTTAGCTAATAATACTTTCTCCGCTTTCTCTGCTTTCACAAAGTTTTCAACCGCCGATTTTGCTTCTTCTAACGTTTGTGGGCGTTCTGCTTCGTACTCACTCACACGCACAAATAATGTTTGTGGGGCGTTGTCTGTACCGATATCTAACGCATCAGAGTTTTGTTTATTTTGACGTAGCTCGCCTTCAAATAACGCTTTTAATACTTTCTCATTCTGTAATGCAGCCGGCACATTTGCACGGGTAAATTGTTCGGTTTTTTGAACTTTCACATTACCGGCTTTTGCGACTTCTTCCAGTGAAGAATTATTTTCAAAAGCTCTGTTTGCCATTTCACGAGCGATATTTGAATATTCGGTTAATACTAACTCTTGACGAATCGTTTGAGCAATTTTGTCTTTCACTTGGGCTAACTCAATCGCTTGCTCAGGCTTGCGTTCTAATACTTTGATAATATGATAAGCGTTATCCACTTTAACAAGATTGCTTACTTGCCCTGCCTCTAAATTTGCTACTGCATCTTCAAATGCTTTTGGAAATGTTCCTGCTTTTGCCCAGCCTAAATCGCCGCCATTATTGGCTGATAGAGTATCTGCTGATTTTGCTTTTGCCACAGTGGCAAAATCTGCACCATTTTTCAGCTCTTGCTCAACGGCTTGAGCCTCTGCTTCTGTTGCGACTTGAATATGGGCTAAATGAACTTCACCTTTAGTAACATAATCGCCTTTATTGCGATCATAATAGGTTTGAACTTGCTCATCGGTAATATCCACTTTGCTCTCAACATCTTTTGGCGAAAGAACTACATATTCAACTGTTAATTTTTCAGCTGCTAATAACTTAGTTTTATTCGCATCATAGTAAGCCTGTAATTCTTCTTGTGAAGCGGTCTGATTTTCCATTTCTTTTGCAATTGAAAACTCAGCCAAACGCACTTCACGTTGTTGTAGCAATAATTTTGCTAATGTTTCTTGCTGTGCCGGCACGGTAAAATCACTGCTTACAATCCCTTCTTGAATTTGGGATTGCAACATCCCCTCGTGCACAATAGCTGCATAAGCATCAGGGCTTAAGTTATTATGGCGTAAGGTTTGTTGATATAATTCATTACTAAATTTGCCATCTTGCTGGAACATTTGGCTATTTACGATTTCAGATTTAATTTGTTCCGCGCTCACGCCTAACTTTAGGTCTTTTGCATATTGGCGTAACAATTCTTCATCAATCAAACTGTTTAGCACCGATTGATTAAATTGTTGTGCATATTCAGGGTTGTCCATTAAATCCCAAAAACGGCTACCCATTTCGGTATTTAAAATATTTTGTTGACGATTAACCGCATTATTAAAAAGTTGTTGGCTAATTTCTTCGCCATTAACTTTAGCTACAGAATTATCTGAAGCCATAAAACCTGTACCAATCCCACCAATCACAAATGAAATAGAGATTAAGGCAAAAACAATTTTAAACACAGGCCCCTTTGACCGCTCGTGCATTGATTCAATCATTTAAAATTCCTAACTATTTATAAAAAATTGCTGTTAATTATACTCTTTCTCAAATTAGAAATAAATTGCAAATTTTTATTGATATTTGACCGCTTTCTCTTTAGAATTTATAGTTCCTGTCATAGCTGAGTTAGAGATCGGCTATCGATGTATTATCAACCCTTAACAAAAAGGAAATTAAAATGTCTCTAAGCGTAGAAGCAAAAGCAAAAATCGTTGCTGAATTTGGTCGTGATGCAAAAGATACTGGTTCTTCAGAAGTTCAAATTGCATTATTAACTGCACAAATTAACCACTTACAAGCACACTTTGCTGAGCACAAAAAAGATCACCACGGTCGTCGTGGTTTATTACGTATGGTTTCACGCCGTCGTAAATTATTAGACTACTTAAAACGTACTGATCTTGCTAAATATTCAGAAACTATCGCACGTTTAGGTTTACGTCGCTAATTTCAAATATTGAATATGAGAGCCGAGCTGAAAAGTTCGGCTTTTTTATAAATTTTATTCGAGGAAAAATTATGGCATTTGCGTCATTATTTACTTTATTAGATGATATTGCTGCTGTTCTTGATGATGTGTCTATTATGACTAAAATGGCAGCAAAGAAAACCGCTGGTGTAATTGGCGATGATCTTGCATTAAATGCAAATCAAGTAAGCGGAAAAAATGTACTTCCAGAGCGTGAATTGCCGATTGTTTGGGAAGTTGCCAAAGGATCATTTATTAACAAAGTGATCTTAATTCCAGTTGCATTACTTTTATCATTCTTTCTACCACAATTAATTGTTCCACTATTAATGATTGGTGGGGCTTATTTGTGTTTTGAGGGGGTGGAAAAATTACTTCACCATTTCTTCCATAAAGGCGAAGATGATCCTAAAGAAGAACTTTCCGAAAAAGATAAAATCAGAGGGGCTATTCGTACTGATTTTATTTTATCAGCAGAAATTATTATTATTGCTTTAGGAGTGCTGCAAGATTCGTCTACCCTGACCAAAATTTTATCACTTTCCGCCATCGGGATCGGTATTACTGTGTTTGTGTATGGCTTGGTCGCATTAATTGTAAAATTAGATGATATCGGATTATGGCTTATTCAGAAAAAAAGTGCATTCTCACAAGCGGTCGGAAAAAGCTTATTATTTACAATGCCTTGGTTTATGAAAGGGCTCTCTGTGGTTGGCACTATTGCAATGTTTTTAGTGGGGGGCGGCATCTTTACCCATAATTTACCAATGATTCATCATTTCGTCGAAACATTAAATATCAATCCAAATCTTTCATTCTTGGTTGATTTAGTAGTGGGTATCATTGTTGGAGCTATTGCTTGTTTAATTATCTTACCCCTTATAAAAATATTTTCTAAAAAGAAAGCATATTAAAATTTAAAAGCGTTGATTTTCAAAACCAACGCTTTATTTTTAAATTGCTTTTGCAAAATATAAATCAATTTTGCTCAATTTTGCCATTTTATTAATGTAATCTAATACTTTTGGCGGGAATTGAAAGCCTTTCACACAAGTTAAATTTCTAAGCATTGGGAACACGATAATATCCTCTAAAGATAACTCACCGTTCAATGCTTCCTTTGATTTAATCAGAACTGATAACTCATCTATTAATAGTTGAACAATAGTAATGTATTTATCTGTTTCTACTAAATTTTGTTCAAAATCACCAATACTTTCTGTTTTCTTCTTCACAAAATAGTCAATTGCACTTTGTTTTTCAAATTCAGCCAAGCCTAATTTCACGAAGCGAGGGAGTAATAAATGATTATAAACTTTCGATAATTTACCTACCCATTCTTCAATTTCAGATCGAATGTTTTCCTTAATGATTGGATTTCCGTAATGTGTATCAACATAGCGTACAATATCTAAACTTTCCGGCATTGCAGTGCAATCTTCTTTCACTAAAATCGGCACAACTTTTTTGCCTACTAATTCAACAGGTGTGGCTTCATCATCATTTGCAATCATTACCAGTTCCATCGGTAAATCTTTTAATCCAAAAACCATTCTAGCCCTTACACAATATGGGCAGTGATCGTAAACGTATAATTTCATAACAACTCCTTGAAAGTAATATAAAAATAGCAGGGAAAACCTGCTATTTTTGACATTATAATGGTTTCACATTATCTATATTTCCAGGTAATGCGAGAACTTCATCTGGTTTTGGTAGAACTTCCATATTTACTTGTTTGAGATTCTCCTCACGAATGCGATTTGCAAGTATGTAGTCATTTGTTTGCTCTGCAACGTGCAATGCCATAATGCGGTCATCAGGCTGGCACTCATCGTGAGCTAATAGCAACTCAAACTGTGTTTTCGCTTTTGCATACTCACTATTACGAGTATAGATATAACCTAACACTCTTGCATAATCATCGGTATATTTAACATCCGCTTTATCTGCACGTTTGGTTAATACTTTCACTAACTTGCTATCAGAAGCCACTTGTAGGCGAGTTAATTGAACGAATAATCCGTGTAATTGCCCATCTTCAAATTTTTTCAAGGTTTCTAACGCAATTTCTTCTGCAGATTGATGATCATCACTATCAATTAAACGCTTAATTACACCAACACGGCTGTAAACGGATTTACGACGACGATTCGGCTGATTTTCCCACCAAATAAGTAAACCTTCTTGACCTTCCTCTTGTAAGCGTTCATCTTGTAAACCATCATCAACGAACTGTTCTAATTCTGCATACTCTATTGGTGTTAAGAAATTACGCTGCCCTACTTCTGATAATAAACGATCTAAAGCAATATAGGCTTTCGACTCTCTGTAGATTTGAATTGCTAAACGTAATACTTCATCATTGTGTGGAGCTAATTCTAATAAGCTATCAATTGCCGTACGGGCAGCTGGTAGTTTACCTTGTTGCAATAAGATTTTAGTACGAGCCAACTCAACCGCAACATTATTTGGTCCTGCAATTTCAGTTGCCTTGATTAAGTATTTATTCGCTGCTAAATCATCACCATTTTGTTGAGCTGCTTCAGCTGCTTTAATTAGATTAAGTACAGGTTCATCTGCATGTTTTGCATTTTTGCTAAATAGCTTCTCCGCTTTAGAGTAGTTACCTTCACTCATACGCATTAAGCCTTCAAGGGTTTCTTGTTGAGCTTTTTTATGCTTACGCGCTGAGAACCAGTTATAAGCACCACTACTCATACGGCAAATTTTAGTAAAAATCCATTCAAGCAGATATACCACCGCCATTGCTACTACAAAGAACACTACAAGCATTACAATGCTCATCTCAATGACTGTGGTCGCGGTTTCAATTCGAACATAACCTTGACTGCCTGAAATATAAGGTCCGGCAATTAAGCCTGCCAATAACAAAAGCATTAAAAAGAGCGTTCTAAACATAATTTAATTCTCCTTTTATTCATTATTGTGCTGAAGGAGCTGATTGTTCAGAAACTTCTTCTGACTTAGCAGGTTCGCTTTCTGCCGGCTTAGAGGGTTCTACCTGTTCCTTCTTAACAGGCTCCGCTTCTTCCGTTTTTACAGACTCTGCTTGCTCTAGTTCTTTCTCAGCTTGAATTTCTACTTTCTCAATCTGTTGAGGAGTCTTATTGATTTGCTGAGACAATACTTTCAAACTTTGTAATGAATCTGGAACATCAACATAAATTGTTTGATCGGCTAACTCATCTACCTCTTTCAAGAAGTTTTTTACGGCCTCATTTGAAGTATCAAAATAACTTCTTATCCAAGAGCCCACTGTTTGAAGAGATTTTGTATAAAGCTCACTCTGCTGGCGAGGAATAGCTAAAATCGCAATTTGTAAACGTAAACGGATATTCTCACGCAAGTAAATCTCTTGATTAGGTGCAACAAAGGCTTTTTCATCAGCAACGTTACGTTTAGATATTCGAATAAAATGATCTAAGAACGAACTTGCACTTTTCTCTAAATTTTTCTCCCAATCTGCAATCGAATCACTGACTTGACCTTCTGCAATGGCAGCTTGCGATTGTTCACTTTCTAAAATCGGCAAGTCATCTAATCGGTTAGTTAAATTCGCTACACGCTGCATTAAGGCATTTTGGTCAATATTATTAATGTTAGTTAAAGTATTTAAATCTGCCTTGATTGCTTCACGCACATTTGTTGCACTCGGTACTTGAGTTAAAACTTGATCAGCTTCTAACAACAGATTTTTTGCAGTATCAATATCATTATCCAACACAACTTTACGAGCAGCATTATTTAATAAGAAATCCGCTTCAGATAATAACCAGAAAGTTTTATCCGAACCTGACACATTATTTAATTTTTGCAGTTGTAACTGTAAGCCACTAATTTGCTGAGTATAGCCACTTTGTGTATTTTCAAGCTCTTCAATACGCTCCAATGCTTTTTGGTAATTAGTTGAAAGCTCTACAATTTGGGCTTTTTCATTATCGAAGTTTGGCATTTCAACTACAGTTTGGGTTGATGCTTGCTGATCTGATTTAGCAGATAGAGCTTGAATTTGAGCTTCCATTTCATCAAATTTTTTATTCGTCATAAAATGACCAGCACCGCCTACTGCAAGTGCGACTAACAAGGCTAATAATGCCAAACCTTTCCCACCCGACTTCTGAACAATCATTTTTTCTTCTGTTGTGATTTTTTCCGGGGTTGGAATTTGCTCTTTTAGCGGTACTTCTTTTTCTTCAATCATAGGCTCATTCAAAATATCTTTCTCAATCTCGTTTTTTGCAAAAGATTGTGTAGAATCGACCGCTTGTTGGTTTTCTACTACAACTTCTTCTGTTGTATTCTCTACTTTTTCAGGTACTTTTCTTGATTTTGACATACTCACCCACCTTAGTTAGATTTGTCAATTTTAAATAATAATGTATTCATCAACGTTACATTATCGGCCTTATCCGATACAAAAATTTTATCTGATTGCCACCCCATCTGCTTAGCAATTTTGCCAATACGCTGGCTTACTACCACAAGATTACACGCAAATAACCATTCTAGACAATTTTCATTTATTTGTTCATAAAGGCTTTTTAGAATTTCACTACTGGTAATTACAATAGTATCCACGCCTAAACGCTTACAAACGCTAATTTTTTCCGGAATATCCACCGAAACAGGTTCTCTACGGTAACACTCCAAATATTGAATGCTTGCCCCACGCAACATCGCCGTTTCAGCTAATAACTCACGCCCGGAATTTGCCCGTAAAATCAAAATTGTTTTATCGGTTAAATCTTGCATATCTGGCAACGCTAACACGCCTTCACTATTTTCTGATTCTAACGGATAAATAACCGCTTGTTCAGCTTTTTCGGTAAAATATTTCGCAGTTCGTTGTCCTACTGCAAAATATTTTAAATCCGAACGAAAGTGAAACCCTGTATCCGTTAATGTTTTCACTGCATAATCCACCGCATTTGGCGAAACTACAAAAACATAATCGCCCGATTTAAGACGAGACAGTACAGAAGGCAATAGCGGTAATTCACTACCCGCCTCAATCGTAAATAACGGTTGATGTACGGCAAAAATTTGTCGTTCGCTTAGCATATCAACTAATTCTTGCCCTCTATTATCAGGGCGTGTTACAAGTACATTCATTTTATTTAATAGGATTATCGCTATAAACTTCGGACAAAATTTTATCCGCACCTTGAGCCAATAATTGCTCTGCAACCTTAATCCCCAAGGCTTCGGCATCTTGTTTATTCGCTTTGCCGGAGACTCGAATAATTTGCGAACCGTCTAACGCCCCAACTAAAGCATTCAGGGTAATTTCATCGCCCTCTAAGGTCGCCAAACCACCGATTGGCACTTGACAGCCGCCTTGTAATCGAGTGTTCATCGCTCGCTCGGCAAGCACGCAACAAGCGGTCAAATTATGATTTAATTTTGCAACATAATTTAGCACTCGCTCGTCATTTACTCGGGTTTCAATGCCTACCGCACCTTGCCCTGCAGCCGGCAACGATTGCTCCACCGAAATATAACTTCTAATTCGCTCTTTCAAGCCCAAACGGATTAAACCTGCCGAAGCTAAAATAATCGCATCGTATTCGCCGTTATCTAATTTACTTAAGCGAGTTCCTACGTTGCCACGCAAGGATTTCACTTCCAAGTGCGGATATTTCGCCATTAACTGACATTGACGGCGGAGGCTTGAGGTGCCAACTACCGCACCGTTCGGCAAATCGTCTAGGGAAGCATAGTGATTGGAAACAAAAGCATCACGCGGATCTTCACGCTCGCAAATCACCGCCAAGCCTAAGCCTTCTGGGAAACTCATCGGCACATCTTTCATTGAATGCACGGCAATATCAGCTCGGTTTTCTAATAGAGCCAATTCTAATTCTTTGACAAACAAGCCTTTTCCACCAATTTTGGCAAGTGGCGTATCTAAAATTACATCACCTTTAGTGACCATTGTCACCAGTTCCACGGAAAGCTCAGGGAAATATTTTTCTAATTCGTCTTTCACAAAGTTCGCCTGCCATAAAGCCAATGGGCTTTGGCGTGTGGCAATACGTAAAATATCTTTCATAAATTTCTAAAAATTGAACCGCTTGTAGTGGTTAATCCTACCACTTTTTGATCCAACTGCCAAAAATAATCGTATCTATTCATTTAGGGTAAATGAAAAATCTTAATGAAGTTATCAAGCTAATAGTATTCAACTTTTATAGCATATATAACATTTTTTTAATTTTGACATAGATCAAAACAACATAAAAGAAGTATAATTCCTCGCGACAAAATACCTCCTTTTGAGTAATAATTTTATCAGTTAAAAAAATTGTCAAATTTACACTTTATGAGGAACAAAACTATGGCTAAACACGCACAACCCTTTGATGCCCAAGCAGAAGTGAACGAGCTTGTTGAAAAAGGCTTAAAAGCCCTTGATGAGTTTAGAAAACTCAACCAAGAACAGGTTGATTTCATTGTGGCGAAAGCGTCCGTCGCGGCATTAGATAAACACGGCATCTTGGCGATGCATGCTTATGAAGAAACCGGGCGTGGCGTTTTTGAAGATAAAGCCACCAAAAACCTGTTTGCCTGCGAATATGTTGTCAATAATATGCGACATTTAAAAACCGCCGGAGTCATTAGTGAAGATGATGTCACAGGTATCACCGAAATTGCCGACCCAGTCGGTGTCGTCTGCGGAATCACCCCAACTACCAACCCAACCTCTACTACCATTTTCAAAGCGTTAATCGCCCTCAAAACTCGTAACCCAATCGTTTTTGCTTTCCACCCATCAGCTCAACAATGTTCTGCACACGCTGCTCAAATTGTGCGTGATGCAGCTGTTGCTGCAGGAGCTCCGGAACATTGCGTACAATGGATTACACAACCTTCAATGGAGGGTACTTCTGCTTTAATGAAGCATTCAGGTATTGCAACTATCTTAGCTACAGGCGGTAATGCGATGGTTGAAGCAGCTTACTCTTGTGGCAAACCTGCATTAGGGGTTGGGGCAGGTAATGTGCCAGCTTATGTAGAAAAAACCGCCAAATTAAAACAAGCGGTGTATGACATCGTGATGTCGAAATCTTTCGACAACGGTATGATTTGTGCCTCTGAACAAGCAGCGATTGTGGATAAAGAGATCTACAACGATTTCATCAAAGAGATGCAATCTTACGGCGTCTATTTGGTGAACAAAAAAGAGAAAGCGTTGTTAGAGAAATATATTTTTGGTGTTGATAAAGCCGATGCGGAAAGCTGCTCTGGGGCGAAACTTAATTCTGCAGTAGTAGGTAAACCAGCAGCTTGGATTGCCGAGCAAGCAGGCTTCAAAGTGCCGGAAAAAACCAATATTTTATTAGCGGAATGTGCTTTTGTGGGCGAAGGCGAACCACTTACACGTGAAAAACTTTCGCCGGTGTTAGCCTTACTCAAATCTAATTCTACCGAACATGGTTTAGAGCTTTCCGAAGCGATGGTGAATTTCCACGGTTTAGGGCATAGTGCGGCGATCCACACCGAAAACAAAGAGCTTGCCAAAACATTTGGTGAGCGTGTGAAAGCGATTCGTGTGATTTGGAACTCGCCATCGACCTTCGGCGGTATCGGTGATGTGTATAACTCTTTCCTCCCATCGCTCACCTTAGGTTGTGGCTCTTACGGCAAAAACTCCGTGGGCAACAACGTGAGTGCAGTGAACTTAATCAACATCAAACGAGTGGGCAGACGGAGAAATAATATGCAATGGTTTAAAGTGCCATCAAAAATCTACTTTGAGCGTGACTCAATTCAATACCTCAAATCAATGCACGATGTACACAAAGTGATGATCGTGACAGACCGTTCAATGGTAGATCTCGGCTTTGTGGATAGAATTACCGAGCAACTCCGCCAACGCCGCAATCAAGTAATGATTCAACTTTTCACCGATGTTGAACCGAATCCAAGCCTACAAACCGTGCAGCGTGGTACAGAATTAATGCGTAGCTTCCAACCGGATACCATTATTGCATTAGGCGGTGGCTCGCCAATGGACGCAGCGAAAATTATGTGGTTATTCTACGAACAACCTGAAGTGGATTTCCGTGATTTAGTGCAAAAATTTATGGATATTCGCAAACGTGCGTTTAAATTCCCACAATTAGGCAGAAAAGCGAAATTTGTTGGTATTCCAACCACTTCCGGTACAGGTTCTGAAGTAACACCATTTGCAGTAATTACTGACGGTGATATTAAATATCCGTTAGCGGACTACTCTTTAACCCCAACGATTGCGATCGTTGATCCGGCATTGGTGATGTCCGTGCCATCACACGTTGCGGCAGATACCGGCTTAGACGTTTTAACCCACGCTACTGAAGCCTACACCTCAATTTTAGCCAACGACTACACCGACGGTTTAGCGTTACAAGCGATCAAATTAGTGTTCGAAAACCTCGAAAAATCGGTGAAAGAGTTTGACGAAGCCGCCCGTGAAAAAATGCACAACGCCTCTACAATGGCTGGTATGGCGTTCGCCAACGCATTCTTAGGGATTTGTCACTCAATGGCACACAAAATCGGCGGTAAATTCCACACTATTCACGGTAGAACCAATGCGATTTTACTCCCGCACGTCATTCGTTATAACGGCACACGCCCAACCAAAGTGGCAACCTGGCCGAAATACACCAACTATGTGGCAGACGTTCGCTTCCAAGACATCGCCAGAATGCTCGGCTTACCGGCTAAAACACCGGAACAAGCGGTGGAATCTTACGCTAAGGCAGTACATGATTTAGCGGTACGTTGCGGTGTGAAAATGTCATTACGTGAGCAAGGCGTTGATGAACAAGCATTCTTAAATGCTCGCCGTGAACTTGCCTTACACGCATTTGAAGATCAATGCACACCAGCAAATCCACGCTTAGCAATGATTGAAGATATGGAAGAGATTATGACAAAAGCCTACTATGGCAAAACAGAATAATCTTTCATTCTGATAAAAATGACCGCTTACAAGCGGTCATTTTTGTTTGTCTTTTTGCAAGAATAACAAAAGTTCAAAAATAATTAAAAAACCTTACCGCTTGTAAGCTATCGCCAACCACCGCCGAGTGCTTTATACAAGCTAATTAAATTTAATGCTTGTGAAAGCTGAGATTGAACAAGCTGCTGTTGATAATTCAGCACCGATGTTCTTGCTCCAATCGCTACATCTAAAGTTTTTTCGCCATATTTAAACAAACTTTGAGCATCATTTGCCTGTTTTTGGGCTTGGCGTACTGCATTTTGCAATAATCGGCTTTGCTTAGCTAAACTGGATTGATGTTGATAAGCAGAATCTACCTCGCCGAGAGCTTTTAAGAGACTATTGTCGTACTCAATCATTGCTGCTTGCAAGCGAGCATCTGAAGCATCAATATTGGCTTGAATTCTGCCATTGGTAAAAATCGGGAGCTTCACGCCAACACTCACTAGGTTCGCTAAAGCCGAAATTGGCGATAGATCATTATTGATTTTGATATAACCGCCCTGCCCCAAGAACTGGATGTCAAAACGTGGGTAGAGATCTGCTTTCGCACTTGCAAGCTTAGCCGCCATTGCTTCTACCTGACGGGCATTTGCCCTTATATCCGGGCGGCGTTCAATCACTGTACTTGGCATTTGCCCACTTGGGCTATCCGGAATTTTCGCTAACGGATTACCACTTTTGGCAATGTGAAAACCTTGTGGCACTGAACCAATCAATACCGCAATATTACGAGTGAGGGCATCAGCTTGTGATTGTAACATTGATTGTTGAGCCTGTAATGCAGTGATTTGAGCTTTAATTTCACTGATTTCATACGCAGTTGCCTGCCCTGCATTAAAACGCCCTTGAATATAACGCTGTAGTTCATTCAAGATGGCCACATTTTTACGAAGAATTTCTTGTTTCTGCTCAATGGCATAAATTCGGAAATAATTTTCCGCAATACTGCTGGAAACTAAAAGCTGTGCACCATAAACTTGTTCTTGGCGTGCTAACGCTCCTGCTCTTGCAGCATCAGCATCGCTGCGTTTTTTACCAAAAAAATCTGGCTCCCAAGAAGCAGAGATTCCGCCTTGTATCGCTGCTACATCAGAGCGTTTTGGGTCAAACAACCCGGTGTCCATATCCATCAGACCTCCACCAACAGAACCACTTGCCCCAATGTTAATCCCTTTATCGGCTTCGGTATATTGGCTGTTGGCTTGAGCTTCCGCTAATCGGGCTTGGGCGAGTTTGATATCAAGGCTGTTAGCTAATCCTTTTTCAATCAAGGCTGTTAATTGCGGATCATTCCAGTTTTTCCACCATTGTTGGATTTCATTGGCTCCTTTCGCTGCTTGAGTTTGATCAAACTCAAGCGGTACTTCAACGGAAGATTGGGTATCGACGGTAATGCTATTACAAGCGGTCAAAAAAGCGGTAAAAATTGCAATTGTCGATAATTTATAAAGATTCATTTTTTTATCCTTGTTTAGATAGCATAGATTTAAATTGCATTAATGCGATGCCTAAAAAAACCGCCCCAATTAACGCCATTTTTACTAAGTGCAACCACACTAAATCTAAGCCTGCATTGCGAAATAATACATCTTGAGCATAACTCCCCAGAATAGTAGTGGGCGAGAATTGCGTTAATTGCTGTGCCAATTGAGGCATATTTTCAAGCGGAGAATTTGCCCCTGAAAGCATATACATAACTAAATAAATCGGAATACAGAGCAAGCCAAATTGTGGCATTGTGGGGGCAAAAACCGCCAATAAAATACCAAGTGAAGCAATCGAAAACAGAAAAATGGCTACGCCTAAAATGAAAATCGCAATTTGTTGATTGCTTATCGGTGCACCGAGAAAGCCCGAAACAATAAATTTCAGTGAGAATAAAGTAACAATTAACAGTATTACATCATTAGCAAGAATTTTTGATACTGCAATTTCACTTGAGCGAACAGGCATTACCAATAAATGCTCTATTGTGCCACGCTCTCTTTCCCGAATTACCGCAGAACCTGAAAGCAACAACGTTAATAAGGTAAGATTACCGACAATCTGCCCTGCTCCCATAAACCAAGCACTATCATAATTAGGATTATATAGCACATTGATTGCGGTATTGAACGGAACAGGCATTTCTGTAGAACCAACAAAACGCTGAATTTCTTGGTTAAAAATTTGGCTGACGTAATGAGCACCAATATTTGCTTGCGTCATTGCCGTTGCATCAACCAATAGCTGCACTTTGGGATTTTTTCCAGCTAAAGTATCGCGTTGATAATTGGGTGGAATTTCGACAATAAAGGTATATTGCCCCACGTCCATTGCACGATCAACCGTTTGAGGCTCAATATCTTCTACCGTTTTAAAATAAGGGGGAATTAATGCATCTTTCAAGCGATAAGATAAGGCTGAATGATCGTAATTAATGATTCCCACTGAGCCGTTTTTAACATCGGTCATACCTTGTTTTGCAATAGTGATAACCGCAAAGGAAAACATATAGATAATCAGTAAAACCAATACCTTATCACTAAATAAACTTTTCAACTCTTTAACTGCGAGGAAACCAACATTTTTAAACCAACGGTTCATCTATTTCTCCTGTTTTTTCAACGCAAAAGTTGCTAATGCAAGATAAACGGCGTAAATAACTGCGAGTGCCAAGTAAGGCTGGAGGAAATCGGCAAAGCCAAGTCCTTTGGTAAATCCACCTAAGCTGATTTGCTGGAACCAAGCCCCAGGGAAAATCTTTGAAACCAGCTGCACATTTTCATCTAAACGAGATACAGGATACATCATTCCTGAGAAGTTAATAGTCGGTACAATTGAAATAATTGCGGCGGCAAAAATAGCAGCTACTTGTGATTTCACAAAACTAGAAACCAATAAGCCAAAACCTGTTGAAGCACAAATTGCCAATAACACACCTAAGAACATTGCGGTTATTGAGCCTTTAATCGGCACACCAAATACAAAAATAGCTGCCAGTACCATAATTAAATAGCTGATAAATGAGAGTGCGATATAAGGAAGCTGTTTGCCTAACAAAAACTGAAATTGCGAAGCAGGCGATCCGTAGAGGTTCATAATTGTTCCCATCTCTTTTTCTCTTACCACACTAAGTGCGGTCATCATTGGCGGCACAAGCATCATTGCAAGCATAATAATACCCGGTGTCATCGCAAACACGCTTTTGAAATCTTGGTTGTAGATCATTCGAGGTTCGGTTACCGAAGGAATGCTTGCACTAATGCCATTTTCTCTTAACATCTCTTGCATATATTGCCCAATAACGCCTTGTGCAGAGCCTCGTAAATTCTCTGCGGTACTTGGGAAAGCTCCATCAATAAATATTCCTACCTCAGGCATTCTTTGGGCTAAAAGATCCCGACCAAAATCAGACGGAATTTCTAATACCAGCTTTGCTGTACCTGTTTGGAGGCTGAGGTTTATCTCATCTATCGAATAAATATTGTCTTGCCGAATAAAATAAGGCGAGCCGGAAAAGGCTTCAATCAATTTACGGCTTTCCGAACTATTATCGTGATCAAGCACGGTAAAATTTAATGGTCTAATATCAAAAGAAATACTCGACCCCATCGCCAACAACATTATCAATGGCCCAAGCAAAGCGAATAATAAGCGTATATTGTCTCTTAACAGTTCTTTCCCTTCACGCACGGCAAAAGTCCAGATAACACTTAACCCATTTGCAAAAAATTGCGGATTTTTGACCGCTTGTAGAGAGCTATTTTCCAGCTCTTCATTATCAACCGTTTCTTTCGGGGCGGTTACTTCATCATTTTGTTCTTCTAAATAGATAATAAAGGCTTCTTCAAGTGTTTTCGCATTCTTACCTTGCCTTAATTCTTCAGGTGTACCAACGCCAAGTACTTTTCCTCTGTGCATAAAAGAAATACGATCGCAGCGAGCCGCCTCATTCATAAAGTGGGTAGTAACAAAAATGGTAATACGATCTTCTCTGGAAAGTTTAATTAAATACTCCCAAAACATATCACGGGCAGCCGGATCAACCCCAGAAGTAGGTTCATCCAAAATCAACACTTCAGGTTTATGCAAACACGCAGCGGCAAGCTGTAAGCGTTGGCGAATACCAAGCGGTAAAGATAACGGTTTTTCTTCAGCTAAGTCAGCAAGATCAAATTGGTGCATTACATTATTAACGTAATGCGACCATTCGCTACGGGGAATTTGATACAATTTGGCGTGCAATTCAAGATTTTCACGCACGGTTAGCTCTTCATAAAGTGAAAATGCCTGCGACATATAACCAACCCGTTTTCGGGTGTCGATATTGCTCGCATCAATCGGCTGCCCAAGCAGTAATGCCGAGCCTTCGGTTGGCTCCAGCAAACCAGTTAGCATTTTCATTGTAGTGGATTTTCCACAGCCGTTAGAGCCTAAAAAGCCAAAAATCTCACCTTTCGGAATCACAAAGCTCACATTATCTACTGAAACAAAATCGCCAAATTTTTTGGTTAAACCTTCTGCCACAATAACAGGTGGTTCATCTTTTAACGGCTCAAAAGGCGGAATAACCAAACCATCAACTACCCCTCGTTTTTCAGGTGGCAATAATTTGATATAGGCTTGTTCTAAATTTTGGCTGCCTGTTTCAGCAATAACAGCTTGAGTTGGTTTATCAACAATTAGCTTGCCATCGTCCATTGCCATGACATATTCAAACCCTTCGGCTTCATCAATATAGGCGGTGGCGATGATAACTGTCATATCTGGTGTTTCAACACGCAATTCTTCGACTAATTCCCAAAATTGGCGGCGTGAAAGTGGATCTACCCCTGTTGTTGGCTCATCTAAAATCAGTAATTCAGGGCTATGCACCAACGCACAGCAAAGGCTGAGTTTTTGCTTCATTCCACCTGATAATTTGCCTGCTGCTCTATCGGCAAATGGCAACAGTCCCGTTGCTTTTAGCAAACGATGAATACGTGCTTTTCGCTGGCTTGGCGATAACCCGAACATTCGAGCGTGAAAATCAATATTTTCATAAATGGAAAGTGTAAGGTAGAGGTTTTTCCCTAACCCTTGCGGCATAAAAGCTACTTTATGGGTTAAGATATCTCGGTCTTTTGCTTTCGATACATCTAAACCAAACACCGAAATTTCTCCCTGCTGGAGAATTTTTACCCCAGTAATCAGCGAAAGTAGCGTAGATTTACCCACACCATCAGGGCCAATCAGCCCAACTGTTCTGCCTTTCGGAATTTCAAGCGAAACATTATCAACCGCCACCGTGTTTTTATAAGTATGGCGAAGATTGCTAATTTTAACCGCAAGTTCAGTCATCATTCATCGGCTCTCTGGCAGTTTTACAGATAAGGTTTCAGGCCAATCGACGCTGTCGTCATATTTCACATAGCCCATTGCGGTCATTCCACCCTTGAAAAAGCCAGCATATTGTTGGGCGATGTCCTCTGGAATTTGGAGCTTCACTTTAAACATTAATTTTGTGCGTTCTTCCAATGTTTCCACCGATTTTGGCGTAAATTGGGCTTCACTCGCCACATAACCGATATGTGCTGGGAAAACATAGTCTGTACCATCAATTTTAATGCGAGCTTCTTCGCCTATTTTGACATTATTTGATTGATGGGCAGGTAAAAATACATTTAAGTAAACATCTTTAGTATCCAGCAAACTAATAACTTTTGCCCCCATACCGACCACATTACCCACATCAACAATGCGGTACTCTACTCTGCCTGCAATTGGTGCTTTAATTAACATATCATCATTTTGTGAAGTTGCTTGGTTGGCTGCTGCTTCAGCTTGATTAACCGTTGCTTCTGCTTGAGAAATCACTGCCTTTGCTTGATTAACTGCCGCCTGAGCTTCTGCTCTTGCTGCTTTTGCGGTTTCAACTGCCGCTAAAGCTGCTTTATGAGCCGCTTGTCGGCGTTCTAGTTCACTGGCAGAAACTAAGTTTTCACGGCGTAATTTTCTTGCATTATCTAATTCTAATTTAGCAACAGAGACTTGCTGTTGCTGGGCACTCATTTCCGCTGAAGCTCGAGCCACTGCTTCTTCTGCACGTAATTTTTGAGCTTTGGCACTTTCTACTTGAGCTTTCGCAGCGGAAATTTGAGCCTCTGCGGAAGTTACCTGGCTTTGTGATTGCGTAGAAGAAAAGCGTACAAGCGGTTGATTTTTCTCAACGTTTTGCCCCTCTTTAACTAAAATTTCTTCTACTTTTCCTGCATAAAGGGTTGCAACATCTAAACGTTCTAACTCCAAGCGTCCATTTACTGCAACAATTCCTGACAATTCCGTACGTTCATCCTGTATTTGCTGCCACAAATAAGCCCCACCTGCGACAAAAAAAATCAAAGTTGCAATTAATAATTTCTTCATCTTTTACCCTTATAATCTATCTAACTGGTCTGAAGTGTAAAAAAATAGCTTCCTATTAGCAACCACCAAAAAGCGATAAAATGTTGTCTAATAATACAAAACACCATAAAATGTTGCTTATTTACAATGGTTAGTAGGAAATATGAAAAAAGAAGATCCTAGAATTACCCGCACAAAAGAGATTATCCACCAAGCTTTCATTACAACGCTTGAAAAGCAAGATTATGATGACATTACGGTGCAAGATATCTTAGATAATGCCAACATTAACCGCTCTACTTTTTATAAGCATTACTTAAATAAAGACCATTTGGCAACCGATATTATCGAAAAACTCAAACACCAATCCCTTCTTCCTCTTCTTGAAGAACGCTTTAGTACCCCCACTCTGGAATTTGCAATAAAAGCAGCCCCTGTGATTAATACGCTTCGCCACACATTACAGGCATTATGGAAAATTGATACCCACCGTATTAGCTTAAAAAGGCAAATTCAAGAAGAAGTAAAAAAGAAATATATTGATGTTATATCAACACGAAAAAGTCTTGACGATATTGATGCTGAGTTTCAAGGTAAACTCTTTGCAACGCTTTCTATTGCAATGATGGAACATATTGTGATGTCAGATAATCCAGTCGATCCGATGGTAATACAAACTAATCTACAAGAAGTGCTTTCTTATTTTAGTTTGGAATAACAATCTGTTTTACAAAAAAATCTAATTTATTTCATTTAGTTATAAGCACTTACTCAAAAAGTCAGTAAACTGCTTGAGTTTATTCTATTATTCTTATCTTTTAATTAGGAAATTTTATGTCAATCACGATATTAGACGGCGGAATGAGCCGTGAATTAATGCGTCGCAACGCCCCTTTCCATCAGCCCGAATGGTCTGCTGCCGCTTTGTATGAAGGTCCGCACTTTGTGCAAGCCGTTCACGAAGATTTTATTGCTCATGGAGCAGAAGTGATTACTACTGATAGCTATGCCGTTGTGCCTTTTCACATTGGCGAGAAACGTTTTGCCGCTGATGGCAAAAGTTTGGCTGATTTGGCTGGTCGTCTTGCTAAACAAGCGGTCAAAAATTCCGGAAATTTTGCAACTCAAATTGCAGGTTCTCTCCCTCCAATGTTTGGTTCTTACCGAGCTGATCTGATTAAAATGGAACGTTTTGCAGAAATTGCTCAACCGTTAATTGATGGGCTTTCGCCTTATGTGGATGTTTGGTTATGCGAAACGCAAAGTGCGATTATTGAGCCAATTTCAATCAAAGCACTATTACCAAAAGATAACCGCCCTTTATGGGTTTCGTTCACGCTTATTGATGATGAACCAACCACAGAGCCAAAATTACGCTCAGGTGAAGCGGTAAAACAAGCCGTTGAAGAAATGGTAGCATTAGGCGTTCAGGCAATTTTATTTAACTGTTGCCAACCCGAAGTGATTGGCGAAGCCTTAGCAGTTACGCAAAAAATGTTAGCTGAACTCAATGCAACTCATATCCGCACAGGAGCTTATGCTAATGCGTTTGCACCTCAGCCCAAAGATGCAACCGCTAATGACGGCTTAGATGAGGTTCGCAAAGATTTAGATCCGAATGCTTATTTAGCGTGGGCCAAAAAATGGACGGAGCAAGGGGCAACCATTATCGGTGGTTGTTGCGGTATCGGTGTGGAATATATTGAAACACTGGCAAAAAATTTAAAGTAAGGAATAGCAATGTCAAATAAAAAAATCGGATTAATTTCCCTTACTGCTCTCGTATTAAGCTCAATGATCGGCTCGGGTATTTTCAGCTTACCGCAAAATATGGCGGAAGTTGCTGGGGCGGAAGCGATCACTATTGGTTGGTTAATCACCGGTGTGGGGATCATCTTTTTAGGCTTATCATTCTTCTTTATCTCAAGACTTCGCCCCGACCTAGACGGCGGCATCTACACCTACGCCCGTGAAGGTTTTGGCGATCTAATGGGCTTTATGTCGGCTTGGGGCTACTGGCTTTGTGCCACCATCGGGATTGTCGGCTATTTAACCGTTGCTTTTGAGGGCTTGGGCGTATTCACCGATAACGAAAGCACGGTGATTTTCGGGCAAGGCAACACGCTTGCCGCATTCATTGGCTCATCAATCATCGTTTGGCTGGTGCACGCTTTGATTGCCGGTGGTATTAAAGAAGCTGCGTTTGTAAACCTAATTGCGACCTTTGTGAAAGTGGCTCCGCTTATTCTTTTCATCGCTCTTGGGCTTTGGTATTTCGATGTGGAGGTGTTCAATGCCGATGTAAAAGCCACGGCATTAAACAATAGCATCAGCGATCAGGTCAAAAGCACAATGCTGATTACCTTGTGGGTATTTACCGGGGTAGAAGGGGCTTCGGTGCTCTCTGCTCACGCTAAAAAACGTTCAGACGTTGGCCTGGCAACTGTGCTTGGCATTGTGATTGCCCTCTGTTTATATGTGGCGATCACCATTCTTTCACTTGGGATCTTACCTCGTGAAACCATTGCGAATATGGCGAATCCATCAATGGGACCGCTACTTGATGCTATGATGGGCCCGACCGGCAAAGTGATCATCACCGCTTGTTTGATCGTCTCCGTATTAGCTTCTTACATTAGCTGGACAATGTACTCCGCCGAAGTGCCTTATCGTGGCTCGAAAAACGGGGCTTTCCCGAAAATCTTAGACAAGCTCAATGAAAACGGCACGCCGATTAATTCCCTTTGGTTCACCGGTTTTGTGGTTCAGCTCTGCCTGGTGTTGGTGTTCGTTTTTGAGCAAAGTTACAACACCTTGCTGCTCATCTCCACCTCGATGATTCTAATTCCTTACTTCCTCATCGGGGCGTACTTATTCAAGCTCTCCATCCAAACCAATGCTGCGTGGTACATCAAACTCACCGGTTTTATGGCAGCTGCTTACGGTTTATGGATTGTGTATGCTGCAGGTTTGGAATACTTACTGCTCTCAGTCGTGCTCTATGTACCGGGGATTTTGTTATACCTCTACTCAAACTACAAATTCCACGGCAAACTCACGCTTTTCACTTTCGAGAAAGTGATTTTGGCACTCTTGCTGGTGATTTTTGGCTATGCCTTCATTGAATTGCCAGCTCTGTTAGCGGAAGGCTAATTGGTAAATTTCAGATAGAAAACGACCGCTTGTGTAAGCGGTCATTTTTTTGCTATTCTTTGCGAAAATCTCGAAAAATAAAAAGGAAAATCCTATGCAAACCTACCAAAACAAAGCCCTCTGCCGAGTACGAACCATCACCTTATTTCTCAGCCTCACCAAAGATAAATCGCAATGGGAAACCGCATTAAAATCAGCCAAAGCAGAGTTTGATTTACTTGTGCCAGCTATCCAAAACCAAGGTTATACACTTCAATCTATCCGCATCGTGACTAACGGTTTTGGCGAATATTTAGACTTAACCAACATCGACACGGCAAAACAAGATCTGGCTTATCTGAAAAATTTATTGAGCGAATTAAACGACAGCGGACTGCGGATCCGCTTTGCGATTGGGGAAGCCAAAACGCCACAAGAAATTGCTCTACTGCCTGAACTGATCTTAAATTATGGGGATTTATCTAACGCTTGCGTCAATATTGAATGCGATGAATTTGGTATTTTAGATAACGACAAAATTTTACAATCTGCCCAAATTGTACAAAAAATTGCAGAAATCACTCCTCGAGGCGAAGGGAATTTTAACTTCACCGTCAATTTCAATTGCAAGCCATTTATTCCTTATTTTCCAGCCAGTTACCACGAAAGTGCCTTACCAAACAGCTTTGTGATTGGGCTCGAAACGCCGGATTTATTGGTTGCCGTGTTAAAAGAGGTAGAGAAAACCAAGCACAACGATTTTTACCGTCAGTGTTATGAAGCGATGGCTCAGGCATTGCAATATCACGTCGACGAAGTGCTAGAAGCGGTAAAATCGGTGCAATCCTCACTGAAATTTGAATTTGCCGGCATTGATAGCTCTGCCGCTCCGTCTAAAAACTGTGCCTCGATGACGGAAGTGTACGAATTAATGGGAGTCCCATATTTTGGAGCAGCTGGCACGGTTGAGGCTTCATCGCTGCTCACCAAAGTGTTTAAATCCGTCAAAAATGTACCGCTTATCGGCTTTTCCGGCTTAATGCTTGCCGTTACCGAAGATTTAGGGTTAGCCGCTGGTACACAAAAAGAGCAATTTGATATTCGAGCCTTACTCACTTACAGTGCAGTATGCGGCATAGGGCTAGACACCGTACCGATTTCATCTGAAGCCAGCATTGAACAAATTGCCGCATTAATGCGAGATACTGGCACAATGGCATTCAGACTTAATAAACCACTTACTGTGCGAGTTTTCCCAATTCCTAACAAAAAAGCCGGAGACCTCACCGAATTTGAAAGCGATGATTTATGCAACTGCCGGATTTTGGCTGTGCCATAAAAAATTAAAAATATAGGATGAAAAAAATAGAATGACCGCTTGTGTAAGCGGTCATTTTTTTCGGATTTTTTGCAAAAGCGAATTTACTTCACCTTCAACTTTTTACCCACCGTAATCTGATAATTTTTCAGATTATTCAGCTCACTAATTTTTTGCGGGGTTGTGCCGTACGCTCTGGCAATGGAGTAAACGGTTTCGTCTTGTTGAACAATGTGGTAGCCATTATTTGAGGTTTTAATCTCCTTTTTAGATGAAGATTTTTCGTCCTTATTTTTCGACTCTTTTACTTTTTCTTTAGCAGACTTTTCTTTAGCTGCTCGCTCTTTCTTCTTATCCACACTGCTGCTTTGTTCTTTCTTCGTGGCTTTTTGGTTTTCTTCCTTCACTTTTTTAGAATCGGTTTTAGCGGATTTTTCCTCTTTTTTACTCACTTCTTTCTTCTCATTTTTATCCAATGTCTTACTTAAATTTGTTGAAGTTGAAAGCCCACTTTTCGCACGATAAGCTACTAATCCTTGATAAATTACTCGAGCTAGCTGTTTACGATAATTTGCACTCGCTAATTTTGCCTCTTCTGTTGAATTAGATAAAAACCCCGTTTCAACTAATACTGAGGGAATATCAGGTGAACGCAATACACTCAAACTTGCGTGTTGCGGAGAAGATTTAGCCAATGCTGCAATACCAGCCATTTTGCTTAATATGCTTTTGCCTAATTCATAACCTGCACGCTGAGAATGTGAAAACTGTAAATCTAACACTGTTTGATTTAAATAACGCTCTTTATTTGCAGATAGCACGGCACCCGCACCACCAAGCAATTCAGATTGCTTTTCGTGATCTTCTAACCATTTTCCCATTTCATCACTAGCACGGCTATTAGAAAGCACCCAAACAGAAGCACCTTTTAAAGAATCACCTCTCGGTGAAGAATCTGCGTGAATAGAAACCAATAGATCTGCACGATGTTTACGCGCAATTTCGGTACGCTGCGGCAGTTGAATAAAGTAATCGCCTGAGCGTGTCATTACTGCTTTAAAATTTGGATCTGCGTCTAATAATGCTTTTAGCTCTTTAGAAATAGAAAGTGTTACATTTTTTTCAAGAAGTCCTAAGTTTTTACCAATTGCCCCCGGATCTTTTCCTCCATGCCCTGCATCAATCACCACTACCGTTTTTGCAAAACTGGAAAAACTGAATATGCTTAATGCACCAAAAACAATATATTGGATAACCTTCTTCATCACCTTCCCTACAAGCGATCTATTTTTGATTAAAATTTACTAAAATATCTGTTGCCGATTGATTCTGCGGAACAACCGTTATTTGTCGCCCTTCATTCATATAATCAATCTGAATGGCAAAATCAGCTTCCGGAATCATTCCCTTGCCTTTGCTTGCCCATTCAAGCAAACACAATGTTTGTGGTTTGAAATAATCACGAATACCCATAAATTCCAGTTCTTCCGGGTCAGCTAAGCGATATAAGTCAAAATGGTAAACATTAAAAGGAGCGAGATGATACTCTTCAACTAACGTATAAGTCGGACTTTTCACATTACCTTGATGCCCAAATCCTCTTACAATACTACGAGTTAAGGTCGTTTTGCCCGCCCCTAACTCGCCGTTTAGGTAAATTACCAGAGCGTGATTGCTGTCTTGCAACAAATAGTTTTTTAGCCCTAATGCGAATGATTGACCAAATTCAAGTAATTTAGTTTCATCTTCGCAGTAAAAAGAGAGTAAATCAGCCATTATTTTTCGTCTAAATTAATAAAATGTTCCCGATAAAATTTTAATTCGTTGATGGATTCACGAATATCGTCTAACGCCAAGTGCGTATTACCTTTGCTGAAGTTGTCGAGAATTTCTGGCTTCCAGCGTCTTACCAACTCTTTGAGCGTACTCACGTCTAAATGGCGGTAGTGGAAATAATCCGCTAAATCAGGCATATATTTATAAAGGAAACGTTTATCCTGTGCAATACTGTTGCCACAAATTGGCGAACTTCCTTTTGGTACCCAACGCTTTAAGAAATCAATAGTTTGTAATTCTGCCGCACGCTCAGTGAATTTACTCGCTTTCACTCGCTCAATTAAGCCGTTTGCCGTATGGGTTTTCACACACCAATCACTCATTTTTCCTAATAATTCATCAGATTGATAAACTGCTAAAACCGGACCTTCCGCTAAAATATTCAGATCTTTATCAGTCACAATAGTTGCTATTTCAATAATGCGTTCTTTTTCCGGATCTAAACCTGTCATTTCAAGATCGATCCAAATTAGATTTTGTGCATCTTGGCTCATTTTATTTCCTTTTTATTACTCAATTATTTTGCAAATTTTAGGGCATTTTTGACCGCTTGTGGCACAAACTGGCTCACATCACCATTGTGGCGGTAAATCTCTCTCACCATTGTGGAAGAGAGATAACGCCACTCCACTGATGGTGGGAAAAAAATCGTTTCTAGGCTTCCCGAAAGTTTGTGGTTGATCTGAGCAAGTTGGATTTCATAGTCAATATCGTCTGCACTACGAATGCCACGAATAAGCACCTTCGCATTCTGCTCTTTAGCAAAATCCGCCAGTAAACCACTAAAACCAATCACTTCAATATTATCAAGCTCTGCACAACTTTTTTTCACTAATTCAACACGCTCTTCTAGCTCGAAAAGCGGTTGCTTACTTGGATTTTTAGCCACCGCAACAATCACTTTTCCAAAGAGCATTGAAGCCTTACGAATAATATCTAAATGCCCGTTGGTAATGGGATCAAAAGTCCCTGCATAAATAACGTTATAGCTCATTTTATTTCTCTGATCTATTTCTCTAAATAGGGGCTTAACAGTTCCAAATGCCGTTTTAACGCTCCTTGGTTTTCTTGTAATACACTAAAACCTGACGCGGCTATGTCTCGCCCGATTTGTGGTTGAGTTAATAATAACTGGATACATTCAGCTAAGGCTTCCGCAGAACTTTCAACCTCAATCACGCCTTTCACTTCCCTCAATTTTTCAAATACTTCCGGAAAATTGTAGGTAAATAGTCCTGAAATAACAGGTATATTAAAAGCGATTGGTTCAAGCGGATTATGTCCGCCATGTTTAACTAAACTACCACCAACAAAAGCAATATCAGAAAGCCCGTATAGTAACATCATTTCGCCCATTGTATCGCCTAACAGGACCTTGGTGTCTTGATTTAATGCCTTATGTCCTGAGCGTTTTACATAATCCAAACCTGATTTTTTAACCAAAAGCTCGACTAACTTAAAACGTTCGGGGTGCCTCGGCACTAAAATCAATACCAAATCCGGATACTTATTCAATAACATTTGATGCGCTTCTAAAATCAATTTTTCTTCACCTTCGTGCGTACTACCTGCAATCCAAACTGGTCTTGTCCGTAAATTCAGAGCTGACTTTGTTTTTAGTACGCTTTGGTGTAGCTCTGGCGTAATTTCCAAATCAAATTTAAGGTTGCCCGTATTTACCATTTTGGCAGGATTATAGCCTAGTGCTAAATAACGATCTTTACTCACTTCATCTTGTGCCAAGATAAGCGAAATTTGATTAAGCATATCTTTTATACTGCCTCTAATCCAACCATAACGTTTAGCTGAACGAGGAGAAAGCCTTGCATTGGCAATCACAAACGGAATATTACGTAAATGTACTTTGCGGATCAAATTCGGCCATAACTCGGTTTCAATCACGATCATCATCTTTGGATCGATAAAATTTAAAAATCGCTCCACCGCATCAGGCAAATCGTAAGGCAGATAAAAATGCGAAACTGAATCGCCAAAAGCGGACATCACACGATCCGAGCCTGTTGGTGTAACTGTTGTAACAATAAGTGGTAAATCCGGATATTGTTTGCCAATCGCTTTGATTAGCGGTGTTGCCGCAATCACTTCACCTACAGAAGCAGCGTGAATCACTACTCCCTTGGCTTTCGGCTTTTCCGCCTCGTCATAAACACCATAACGCTCCCACAATCGCTTACGGTAAGCCGGCTGTTTACGCCCTTTGTACCACATCAAAAGCAAAATCACGGGCTGTAATAAATAACTTAAGCAGATATAGAGTAAACGGAGCATTTATTTTCCTTACAAGCGGTCTTTTTTTCTAATTTTTTTGCAAATCAGCCTTATTATACCTAAAAATAAACCACGAAATAGTTTGGATTTCGTGGTTTACATTATTTTAACTGAAATTAGGCTTGATGTGGATTGCGAGTATTAGCCTTCACCAAATTACGCATTAATAGGGCAAAATCCAAATCAATGTCTTGCGGCACATCTAAAAAGACGAAATGTCCGTCCCCAAGGGCGGCTTCTACGCTTTCGTTTTTGCGGTTTAGCATACGTTCGATTTTGAATACAATGTTGCCTTTTGGCGTCATCATTTCCACTGAATCGCCCACTAAGAATTTATTTTTTACGGCGACTTCTGCCATACCTTGCTCATTGCGTTTACCAGTAAATTCGCCGACAAATTGTTGGCGTTCGGAGATCGAATAGCCGTATTCGTAATTTTGATATTCATCGTGCGTGTGGCGGCGTAGGAAACCTTCGGTGTAGCCACGGTGTGCTAGGCTTTCGAGCGTATCTAATAACGACTCATCAAACGGCTTACCAGCGGCAGCATCATCAATCGCTTTACGGTAAACTTGAGCGGTTCTCGCACAGTAGTAGAACGATTTGGTACGCCCTTCAATTTTCAGAGAATGTACGCCCATTTGGGTTAAACGCTCAACGTGCTGCACTGCACGCAAGTCTTTCGAGTTCATAAAATAGGTGCCGTGCTCATCTTCAAAAGCGGTCATTTGCTCGTCAGGGCGTTGTGATTCGGTGTAGAGGAACACTTTGTCGGTCGCTTCGCCTGAGCCTAAGGTTGGAGCAATGTTCTTTACTTCAATTTCCGGCTCATATTTCGGCACGATCTGACCGACTTCGTCCACTTTACCCTCTTCCATTTTGTATTCCCAACGGCACGCATTGGTGCAAGTGCCTTGGTTCGGGTCACGTTTGTTGATGTAGCCTGAAAGCAAACAACGACCTGAATACGCCATACATAACGCACCGTGAACGAAAATTTCCAGCTCCATTTCCGGCACTTGTTGGCGAATTTCTTCGATTTCTTCAAGGGATAATTCACGGGATAAAATCACACGAGTTAAACCCATTTGATGCCAGAATTTCACCGTTGCCCAGTTCACCGCATTTGCTTGCACGGAAAGGTGAATATCCATTTCAGGGAAGTTTTCACGCACTAACATAATCAAGCCCGGATCAGACATAATCAATGCGTCCGGCTTCATATCCACCACCACTTTTAAATCTTTGATGAAGGTTTTGAGCTTGGAGTTGTGTGGGGCGATATTCACTACCACATAGAATTTTTTACCGAGAGCGTGAGCTTCATCAATCGCAATTTTTAAATTTTCGTGGTTAAATTCGTTGTTACGCACACGCAAGCTGTAACGTGGCTGACCGGCGTAAATCGCATCGGCTCCATAAGCAAAAGCGTAACGCATATTTTTTAATGAACCGGCTGGCGAAAGCAGCTCAGGTTTGGCATATTTTAAAGTCATAGGTAATCTCTTTTCTGATAACAAGTCAGGACTTTCCAACAAGGGAAAGCGTAAGCGGTCTATTTTCTAAGAAATCTTGCATATTGGCAAGTTAATCCATACAATTCGCTTCTTTAAGCTCTTTTATTTACACTTTTTGTGGGGAACAAAGCGATGAAACTTAAACTTATTTTAGCAACAAGCTTGCTTGCATTTTCGGCGTTAAGCCAAGCTCAAAGCATCAAAATGGAAATGATGCAGATGAATATGAACGCCAGCAAATTAATGAGAGCCGGCAGTGCGGAAGATTTTCAGGCAATCGCCAAAGATTTCATTGAAATTACTGAGAAAACCAAAGCAATTTTGCCTAACAGCGTAGAGGGCGACAAAGCGGCGGCTGAAGATTATCAAGCTGGAATGCAGAAATTAATTGATGTGGTGAAAAAAGCAGACGAAAAAGCCAAAGCTGGTGAGTTACAAGAAGCCAAAATGATGGTTTCAGAGCTTGAAATGATTAAGCGTGAGTATCACAAAAAATACAAATAATCGCATAAAACGAAGGTGGGAAACTCCCACCTTTTATTTTTCCTCTACTCAAACTCTAACTCCACCGAATTTTCCCCCAACAACGCTTTGAGCTCAGAGAACATTTGCTCGTTTGGCGTTACCCTCCATTCTACGCCGCCTTTTAGCAATACACGCCCTTCCGGGCTTTGATAGTAGAAGTGTAGCGGTAGTGTTCCTTCCTTATAAGGGGTGATGATAGCGGTCATTTTTTTGATAAAAGTTGCAGATAGCTGTTCTTGGCTAATTGCCAATGCCAAACTTTTTGCAAATCGGGATCTCGCCTCATCAAGGGAAAGCACCTCTCTTGCCGACATTTTCAAGCCGCCGCTGAAATCATCAAATTGAATCGAGCCGCTGGCAACAATAACCTGATCTTGCTGCATTAAATGCCCGAAATTCTCTAATGCCTCAGAGAAAAGCGTAATATCGAGTTTACCCGAACGGTCTTCAATAGTTGCAATCCCAATACGGCTGCCACGCTTGGTAACCGCTACTCGAGATGCCATTACCATACCAGAAACAGTCGCCATTTGCCCACGGAAAGTTGGTTGTAACTCATTTAAGCGATTTGGCGAATAGTGCGACAGCTCTTTCAAAAATCTACCGATTGGGTGACCGCTTAAATATAGCCCTAATGTTGCACGTTCGCCGTCTAAAATAGTTTGTTCCGACCATTTTGGCGTATTGGCATAGGCATTTTGCACTTCTTCAGGGGTTTCGGTCAGCACGCCAAACATATCGCTCTGCCCAAGTTCTTCCATTTTGCTATGTTGATCTGAAGCTTTCAACGCATCTTCGAGATTTTTCATCAAGGCAGCACGGTGCGGGCCTAATTTGTCGAACGCTCCTGACATAATCAGGCTTTCAAAGGTTCGGCGGTTGATTTTTCTTAAATCGACCCGAGCCGTCAGATCAAACAGATCTTTAAAACGCCCGTCTTTGTTACGTGCCTCTAAAATTGCTTCAATTGGGCCTTCGCCCACGCCTTTAATTGCCCCCAAACCATAGACAATTTCGCCTTTTTCATTCACGCTGAAACGGTGTTTTCCGCTGTTCACATCCGGCGGTACAACGGTGAGCCCCATATTGATACACTCATCATAGAAGCCCACGATTTTGTCGGTATTGTCCATCTCAGAAGTCATTACCGCCGCCATAAATTCAGCCGGGTAGTGAGCTTTTAACCAAAGCGTTTGGTAGGAAACCAAAGCGTAGGCTGCGGAGTGAGATTTGTTGAAGCCATAGCCGGCGAATTTTTCTACTAAATCAAAAATTGCCCCGGCTAATTTACCATCAATCCCTTTCGATTCTGCCCCTTTTTCAAAAACTTCACGTTGAGCTGCCATCTCTTCCGGCTTTTTCTTACCCATCGCACGGCGAAGTAAGTCCGCTCCACCGAGGGTATAGCCTGCCAGCTCTTGAGCAATTTGCATTACTTGTTCTTGGTAAACAATTACGCCGTAAGTCGGCTCCAAAATCGGCTGTAGGCACTCGTGCTGATATTCAGGATCAGGGTAAGAAACCTCTTCTTTGCCGTGTTTACGGTCGATAAAGTTCTGCACCATTCCCGACTCCAGCGGACCTGGTCGGAACAAGGCTACAAGAGCGATAATATCCTCAAAACAGTCAGGCTTGAGGCGGGAAATCAAATCTTTCATTCCTCGGCTTTCAAGCTGGAACACAGCTGTGGTTTTCGCTGCTAGCAATAAGTCGAAGGATTTTTTGTCATCAAGCGGAATAGTTTCAATCCGAATTGGTTCTTTGCTTTCACGGGCTAAACGCTCGTTGATCATCTCCAACGCCCATTTAATGATGGTGAGCGTACGCAAGCCTAAGAAGTCGAATTTCACCAAGCCTGCATATTCCACATCGTTTTTATCGAAATGGGTAACCGGGTGCAAACCTTCGCTATCGCAATAGAGTGGTGAGAAATCGGTAATTGCTGTTGGGGCAATCACCACTCCCCCTGCGTGCTTACCGGCATTTCGGGTTACGCCCTCAAGCTTGCGAGCCATATCGATTAGATCTTTAACTTCTTCATCAGCCTCGTACAGCTCAGGGAGTTTTGGCTCAGCGGCAAAAGCTTTTTCTAGTGTCATTCCCGGATCGGGCGGAATCAGCTTGGAAATTCTGTCCACAAAGCTATACGGATGCCCCAACACTCGCCCTACATCTCGAATTACTGCTTTTGCCGCCATCGTTCCGAAGGTAATAATTTGTGATACCGCTTGGCGACCGTAAGTTTCCGCCACGTGTTCGATCACGCGATCTCGGCCGTCCATACAGAAGTCCACATCAAAATCGGGCATTGAAACCCGTTCAGGATTTAAGAAACGCTCGAAAAGCAAGTCAAATTCCAGCGGATCAAGGTCGGTAATTTTTAATGCATAAGCAACCAACGAGCCCGCTCCCGAGCCTCGCCCCGGACCAACCGGAATATCGTTATCTTTCGACCATTGAATAAACTCCATCACGATCAAGAAATAACCTGGGAAGCCCATTTGGTTGATAACATCTAATTCAACTTGCAATCTTTCGTCATAAACTGCCCGCTTGTTAACTCTTTCTTCAGGCTCAGGAAATAAAAACTCAAGGCGTTCTTCTAAACCTTCTCGAGATTTTTTTACTAAAAAATCTTCGGTTGAAAGCTCACCTGTCGGGAAATTTGGTAGGAAATATTCGCCCAAACGCACCGTCACTGAGCAGCGTTTCGCAATTTCCACCGTATTAGCTAAGGCACTCGGTAAGTCTGCAAACAGCTTGCACATTTCCTCTTCTGAGCGGAAATATTGCTTTGGAGAATATTTTTTCGGGCGTTTCGGATCATCTAAAGTATAGCTGTCGTGAATTGCCACGCGGATTTCGTGAGCATCAAAGTCATCTTCTTTTAAGAAAACAACATCATTCACCGCCACTAAAGGAATTGCATTTTTTTGGGAAAATTCGACCGCTTGTTTAATGTAGCGTTCTTCGTCTGCTCGCCCTGTACGGCAAACCGACATATAAAAATGATTTGGATAATATTGTTGATAAAAAGCGAGTTTCTCAGCAGCTTCTGATAGATTTTCTTTAAGTAAAGCTTTACCCACATCGCCCATTCTCCCACCTGAAAGCACAATAATGCCTTCATTCAGCTCAGCCAGCCATTCTCTCTCTACCATTGGAAATTCAATGTAGCCTTGTTGATAGGCTTTGGAGAGAATTTGGGTAATATTGTGGTATCCTATATTGTTTTTAGCTAATAGCGTTAGCTCAAAATAATTATCACCACCTGTATCCGATTTGACATACACGTCAGCACCGATAATCGGTTTAATACCTGAGCCCAGTGCTTCGCCATAAAATTTCACCAAGCCACAGAAGTTTGTAAAGTCGGTTAAGCCCATTGCCACCATATTATTGGCAACAGCTGCTTTGACTAACGATTTCACTTTGGCTAAACCGTTAATCATTGAGAAATCACTGTGAACTTTTAAATGGACGAAACGACAATCAGACATAATGCTAAGGTAGAATTAAGATTTAAAGGAATATTCAAGCGGTCATCTTTGCAAAAAATTTTGTAAAAATGACCGCTTGTAAAATTAATCACGTTTTTTGCTCAGTAACCACCAAACAATGACTAAACAGAGCAAACTTGGAATTAATGCCCCAACAGGCACAGGTAGCCAAGTGGCAATAAGACTTAAATTGCCAAATACAATGTTCGCCACGTAGAACATAAAGCCGGCAACAATCCCGATAACAATTTTTGCCCCCATCGTGCTGCTGCGAAGCGGTCCGAAAATAAAGGAGATCGCAAGCAGCATCATCACTGCCATTGAGATCGGCTGGAATACTTTACGCCAGAACGTAATTTCAAAGCGTTTCGGATCTTGCCCGGTATCTTTCAAGAAGCCGACATAATCCGCCAAACCCGAAATAGAGAGTGATTCCGGTTTGAGTGATACAATCCCAAGCTTGCTTGGTGTTAGGCTAGTTTGCCAAACTTGATCAGGCTGTTTTGCCTGCTCAATCTGATTATCACCCACTTCCGATTTTTCCACTTTAGAGAGCTTCCAACCTTTATCATCACTATATTTAGCCGAATCTGCTCTGAGAATTGATTTCAGTTCACGCTTTTGCTCACTGTCACCAAATTCGTAAATCAGAATATTGCTCAAGCTTTTTTCATTATTAATACGTTTAATGTAGATAAAGGAATTACCATCTTTCGCCCAAAAACCGTCTTTAGTAGCAATCATCGAACCGCCACTTTGCGCAATAGAACGCATATTACGGGCAAATTGTTCAGTTTGCGGCACACCCCATTCGCCGATAATCATTGTAAAAAGCACCAGAGGCAATGCAGTTTTCATTACAGCTAAACCAATTCTAAAACGAGAAAAGCCAGAGGCTTGCATTACCACCAATTCACTGCGGCTGGCAAGATTACCTAAACCTAATAGTGAGCCTAATAAGGCCGCAATCGGGAAAAAGGTTTCGATATCTCTTGGAATGGTTAAAAAGGTATAATAAGCTGCTTTCAAACCATCATAAGAACCTCGCCCTACATCACGAAACTCCTCAACAAATTTGATGATAGCCCCTAGCCCAATCAGCAAAAAAAGAGTGAGGAAAATAGATGATAAAATCGTTTTGCCAATGTAGCGTTCTAAAATATTCATTGAGAAAATTTTCATTATGCTACCGCCTTATTCGTTGGCTTTTTTGCACTAAACTGATAGCGTAATTTAGACATAAATTTACCATTCCATATATTCAACACAATACCTAAAATTAAAAAGGCAACGGAGACTAACGGCATCAAAATCTCTGCATTTAGCTTGCCCGAGCCACCTGATGATTTGAGCGAGCTTTGCAGTAAGAAATAGATTAAATAAAGTAGTAATGCAGGTAATAATTTAGCAAAACGCCCTTGTCGAGGGTTTACACTACTCATCGGCACAGCTAATAATGCCATTAACGGCACCGCCAGAATCAAGGCTAAACGCCAATGTAATTCAGCTTTAGCCTCCGGAGTGTCAGTTTCCATTAGCTTCGCGAAATCAGCTCGCTGTACTAATTTTTCGTCTGATTCCACATCTTGATAACCTAAATAAGCGGAATAATTTTCAAAGTGAGAAATACGAAAATCTGGGCTTTTCGGCGTCCCTTCAAAACGCTTACTTTCTGATAACGTTAAAACCTGATCACCATTTGGCAAACCTTGTAAAGTACCAGACTCTGCCACAACTACCGAAGGTTTATTATTCTTCTGTTGTTCAGGTTGGAACACATAAATATCGTTTAAACTGTTATTTTCAATACTATCAATAAATAGTACATAGCCGCCTGCCGACATAAACTGCCCAGCAGAAAGGGCGGCAAAACGTGGATTCGCTTTCGCTTCGGCTAGCATTTCACTTTGTTTGTTAATCGCCCAAGGAGTCAGCCAAAAGACGTTATAAACCGCTAATGCAGTAGTAAAAATAGACAAGAACATCGCCACTTTAACTAATAAGCCTTGCCCTATCCCACAGGCTCGCATCACCGTGATTTCACTCTCGGCATAAAAACGCCCAAGCGTTAATAATAGAGCAATGAAAAGCGACAATGGCAACATAAGCTGTGCCATTGTCGGCATACCTAATCCTAACAAACTAACCACTAAATCAGCCGGTACTTTACCACTTACTGCAGAACTCAAAACTCGCACTAATTGCTGGCAGAAAAAGATGAGCAGTAGGATAAACAATATCGCTAATTGGCTTTTAAATATCTCTTTAGTTAAATATCGGCTTAAAATCACAGTTTTTCTCTATCTATAATGTCTAAAATATTAAGTCACACTTAGCTATAACAAGCGGTCTCTTTTTTACAATTTTTTGCAAAAGTGTTCTTCATACGAATTGGTAATAATACCTTTTTTAGCTAGAAAAATCATCTATAGAAAAATTACGCACGGCTAAGCGTGCGTAAATTCATTGTTTATTTCTTTGATTTCTTAGATGATGTTACTTTATGTGCCTCAAGGATTAACTTTTTACCTTGCTCATTTACGACTTCAATCTTAACCGGCGCATCTGATTTTTGGTGGAGAATTGCAATAATATTTTCTCCTTGTGCTAACTCTTCAAAATTTCCTTTTACAGTTAATTTTCCAGCCTCTACTTGGCTATCAAAAATCAAGAAAGTTCCTAATGGCGTTACCCGAATGTTTTTTAACCCCAAGTTTTCCTTAGTAACAGTTTTATATTGAGGGGCTTTTTTATTTTTTGCTGCTGCAATATTTTCTTTATCTGTTGCCGTACTAAAAATATGTTGAACTTTTGTTGTTGCATCTGATTGAGATGTTGAACTTACCTCAGTTTGAGTTGATTCAGATGCTGCCTGCTCGCCATCAAAAATAATGTCCCCAACAAACTGCTCTTTAGGCTGAGGAAGATCTTTCAATAAGGGTTCAGCATTTTTCGCTGAAATCACCATAAATAAACGCTCGCCTATTTTTTCAAAACGTACATCAGTATTGGAGAGCTGTTGTCCTATTTGTTCATTTATCTTTTTAATAGAGGTTTCAGCAGTGTTTTGAATAGAAACCTTGCGAGCTGTATCAATATCATAAGCAATAAAACCTACTTTCAAACGTTGTGAAAGTTGCTGAAGCAAATTACCAACATCGCCCTCATAAGAAAGGCGCAACTTTGCCTGCTCATAGCGGCTAATTTGGGCATCATCGTTGGCTAACGCAGAGTTCTGAATAAACACCCCAATCATACTCATAATTAATGTTTTACCGAAAAACCGCATATTTATCTCCCATAATCTTGAAATCTCAATATTTCTTCTAGTATAAAGTAAGCAAACTAAAAGAAAAACCAATAAAATCATCTATATGACCAAAAAATTTACGGATATTTCAATATAAAGCGTAAATTTTTGAAAATTTTATTTATACTAAGGATTTATTTATCACTCTACCCAAAATGAAACCATAATTAGAGGAAGAATAATGGAATTTAGCGTTAAAAACGGCAGTGTTGAAAAACAAAGAACCGCATGTTTGGTAGTGGGCGTATATGAGCCTCGCCGACTTTGTACCGCCGCCGAGCAACTGGATAAATTAAGCAATGGCTATATTAGCTCGCTACTTAGACGAGGTGATTTAGAGGGTAAAGCTGGGCAAACATTGTTGCTACACAATGTGCCGAATGTGCCGGCAGACCGAGTGCTTTTGGTCGGTTGCGGTAAGGAGCGTGAACTCACCGAACGCCAATATAAGCAAATTATCCAAAAAACTATGCAAACCATTAATGACACAGGCTCAATGGAGATGGTTTGCTTCTTAACCGAACTGCACGTGAAAGGCAGAAGCCCTTACTGGAATGTCCGTTTTGCGGTGGAGGCTATCCAAGAAACCCAATATGCCTACAACGATTTCAAAAGCATTAAACCAGAAGTTCGCCGTGAACTACGCCGTGTGATTTTTAATGTGGCGAACCGCAAAGATTTAGCTGATGCCGAGCGTGCGTTAGAGCACGGTAAAGCGGTCGCTTTAGGCGTAACAAATGCAAAAAATGTAGCGAACTGCCCACCGAATGTGTGCAATCCGAAATACCTTGCGGAATTAGCAAAAGGGCTTGCTACGGAATATGGCGCGATTTCCACCACGATTGTCGATGAAAAACAGATGGCAGAATTGGGAATGAACGCTTATTTGGCGGTATCTCGAGCCTCTGAAAACGAAGCGTTTTTATCGGTTATCGAATACAAAGGCAGCCCAAATCCGAATGCGAAACCGATTGTGTTAGTCGGTAAAGGAATGACGTTCGACTCCGGCGGTTTATCCATTAAACCGGCAGAAGCAATGGACGAAATGAAATACGATATGTGCGGAGCCGCCAGCGTTTACGGCACAATGAAAGCGATTGCAGAGATGAAATTACCGCTTAACGTGATTGGGCTGTTAGCGGGTTGCGAAAATGCAGTGGACGGCAAAGCGTACCGCCCGGGCGATATTCTCACCACAATGTCGGGGCTAACCGTGGAAGTGTTGAATACCGATGCGGAAGGACGTTTGGTGCTATGCGATGCCCTCACCTATGTAGAACGTTTCGAGCCGGAGCTGGTCATCGATATCGCAACTCTCACGGGGGCTTGTATGATCGCACTCGGCAACCACAACAGCGGATTGATGTCACCATCTAACAGCTTAGCGAATGAGCTTTTATCTGCCGCCGAGCAAGCCGATGACAAAGCGTGGCGTTTACCGTTGGGCGAGGAATATCAAGAGCAGCTCAAATCTAATTTTGCCGATCTCGCCAACATTGGCGGGCGTTTGGGGGGGGCGATTACCGCAGGGCAATTCCTCGCCAACTTCACTAAAAAATACACTTGGGCTCACTTAGATATTGCCGGCACAGCGTGGAAATCAGGGGCTGCGAAAGGGGCAACCGGCAGACCGGTTTCGTTACTGACACAATTCTTAATTAATAAAGCCCATATTTAACATTATTGCCTACCACAAGCGGTTGGATTTTGTCGGATTTTTGCAAAAAATCCTCAAAATTTGACCGCTTGCTTCCCCTCTGCAATATTCCATTTGGTTATATAAAATAAATTTCCGCTACTAGCCAAGCTCAAAAAAATCAGTATGATGAAATCAAATTTTAATACCTACTTTAAGAGGAATTTTCTATGACTATCTATGCAGACAACTCATACTCCATCGGCAACACCCCACTTGTACGTTTAAAAAATTTCGGTAACGGCAATATCGTGGTTAAAGTGGAAGGGCGTAACCCGAGCTTTAGCGTAAAATGCCGTATCGGTGCAAATATGGTGTGGCAAGCGGAAAAAGACGGTATTTTAACAAAAGATAAGGAAATCGTTGATGCAACCAGCGGTAACACTGGCATCGCTCTTGCCTATGTGGCAGCAGCTCGTGGATACAAATTAACCCTTACAATGCCTGAAACAATGAGTACCGAACGCAAGCGTTTATTACGTGGTTTAGGTGTAAATTTAGTGCTTACCGAAGGGGCGAAAGGTATGAAAGGGGCGATTGCGAAAGCAGAAGAGATCGCAGCCTCTGATCCAAACCGCTATGTGACATTAAAACAGTTTGAAAACCCGGCTAACCCAGCTATCCACCAACAAACTACCGGCCCTGAAATTTGGGCGGCGACTGAAGGTAAAATTGATGTGTTAGTGGCAGGTGTGGGAACCGGCGGTACTATTACCGGTGTTTCTCGTGCGATTAAACAAGACAAGGGTAAACAGATTATTTCTGTGGCGGTAGAGCCTTCAGAATCGCCAGTCATCACCCAAACCTTAAACGGTGAAGAAGTGAAACCGGGCCCACACAAAATCCAAGGTATCGGTGCTGGCTTTATTCCGAAAAACTTAGATTTATCTTTAGTGGATCGTGTAGAACAAGTGTCTAGCGAAGAAGCCCTTGCAACAGCACGCCGTTTAATGGCTGAAGAAGGTATTTTAGGCGGAATTTCATCAGGGGCGGCAGTTGCAGCAGCAGATCGCATTGCTAAACTTCCTGAATTTGCAGACAAGCTTATCGTAGTGATTTTACCTTCTGCATCAGAGCGTTATTTAAGTACGCTTTTATTCGAAGGAATTGAAGCTTAATTCAATAAGGGCTGTATTTAAAACATAAAATACAGCCTTTAAATTCTATAGATGTTATTCAATTTTACTAAAAAAAATGCTAGGTAGTGGCTGATCACACACAATTCTATCAAATTTATTAATATCATTAATATACGCTTTTTGAACCTGGTTAATTTTTGAGGAATCAATAACTAATATAGACTCTTTAGTTTTTTCCATTGCCTTTTCTTTTGTTTTAGCCTCATCAAAATTAAAACAAGTTACCCCTTTTTTAGCATCAATTCCAGCTGCAGAAATAAAAGCCTTTGTTGTACAAATAACATCTAATTCATTTTTAAGCTGAATAGGTACTAAAAACGAATTGTTTCGAGAATAATTTCCACCACATAAAATAACTTCACAATGTGGTTTCTCCTGCAACACCATAAAAGTATTAATGGAGCAACAAAGTGCAGTAAATTTTATTGAAGCATCAATTTGAGAAGCAATAAAAGGAATTGTGGACCCACAATCAAAAAAAACAACATCTCCTTCTTTCACTAATTCTGCAGCTAACCGTCCTACTTCCATTTTTTCGGCAATATGTTTGGTTTCCTGCTCAAAAATCTGATAATTGTTATTATCACTATTTTTTTGAGGATCCCTCACAATATAGCCACCTAATAAAACAACTGAGCCTGTTTCTGTATTTAAATCACGCCGAATAGTCATCTCTGATACATTCAAAATATTTGCAGCATCTCTCAAATGAATTTTATCCATCTGTTTGAGCAAAAACTCCAATTTTTGGATACGCGATTTTATTTTTTTATCCATAACAGGCTCTTATTAATCGTTAATAGGTGCTACTATTGTCCTTTAAACCATTGATAATAGCAATCCCCGCACTCGCACCAATTCGGGTTGCACCGTTATTAATCATTGCAACAGCCGTTTCAGTATCCCTAACTCCACCGGATGCTTTTACTCCAATATTATCCCCAACAACTTGGCGCATCAAGGCAATATCTTCAACAGTAGCTCCTCCTTTATTAAAGCCTGTCGATGTTTTTACAAACCCTACTTTCAATTCACGGCAAATCTCACAAGCTTTGATAATTTCATCCTGTGTTAATAAACAAGTCTCTAAAATAACTTTCAATAATACTCCATCACAAGCATCCAAAACTGCTTGAATATCCGATTTTACCTCAGCCCACTTTGCTGATTTTACCCAACCTACATTCAGAACCATGTCAATTTCTTCCGCCCCAGCTTTAATAGCTTCTTTCGCCTCAAAAGCCTTTACAGAAGATAAATTAGCTCCAAGAGGGAAACCAACAACTGTGCAAATTTTAACATCTGAATTTTCTAGCCTTTGCTTAGCTAGAGGGATATATGCAGAATTAATACAAACAGAAAAAAAATGATTTTCTACTGCTTCCCCACAAAGTTTCAGAATATCTGACTCTGTCTTCTCTGCCGTTAAGGCTGTGTGATCAATAAATCTGGCAAGATTGTAAGATGACATAAATTTTCTCCTAATATTACGTTTATGTGACTATTTTTACTTTTTTATATGATACTTAAAAAAAATTTAAAAACTGTGATCTTTGTCACTTTTATAACATTTTTATTGTAATACAATAAATAAAAATAAATTTTGTTATTATTTTAACATAATTCAATGATAAGGAGAAATTTATGGATATTGCAGTAATTGGCTCTAATATGGTGGATTTAATTAGCTATATTGAAGATATGCCAAAAATGGGAGAAACACTTGAAGCCCCAGACTTTAAAATAGGCTGTGGGGGTAAAGGGGCTAATCAAGCTATTGCAGCTGCTAAATTAGGTGCTTCAGTTATGATGATCACTAAAGTTGGTGATGACATGTTTGCTGAAAATACGATTAAGAATTTCCAACAATATGGTGTTAATACCGATTTTGTTGAAAAAGTAGAGGGAGTTTCTAGTGGTGTAGCCCCTATCTTTGTAGATCAATCGTCGCAAAATCGAATCCTAATTATCAAAGGTGCAAATGCTTGTTTGAAACCGGAAGATATTGACCGTGCAGAAAAGCAATTAAAAGTCTGTAAGCTTATTATTCTACAACTCGAAATTCCTTTAGAAACTGTCTATTACGCAATTGATTTTGCCAATAAATATAACATTCCTGTAATTCTTAACCCTGCACCGGCAAGTAAATCATTAGATATTCACTATGCTTGTAAATGTGATTTCTTTATGCCAAATGAAACTGAACTAGAGATTCTAACAGGCATGCCTGTAAAAACTATGGAGCAAATTCAAGAAGCTGCAAATTGTTTATTTGCAAAAGGTTTAAAAAATCTCATTGTAACTTTAGGTGAAAAAGGTTCTGTATGGTTCCATCAAGATAAAGTAACTCACATTCCTCCTCATAAGGTCAATGCTATTGATACTAGCGGTGCAGGCGATGCCTTTATAGGTTGTTTCGCTCATTTTTATATTCAAACTCAAAATGTAGAACAAGCAATGCAAATGGCATCGGCCTACTCAGCTTATAGTGTTACAGGACAAGGCACACAAACCTCTTACCCGGACAAAGTTCAATTTGAACAGTTCTTACAATCTTTAAAATAAGGAATAGTACCATGAAAGATATTCAACAAATGCCAGATGGTTATCTCAACAAAACCCCTATTTTCCAATTTATCTTGCTTTCTTGCCTATTCCCGCTTTGGGGAGCTGCAGCAAGTTTAAATGATATTCTAATTACTCAATTTAAAAGTGTATTTATATTAAGTGATTTTGCTAGTGCATTAGTCCAAAGCGCATTTTATGGTGGCTATTTCTTAATCGCAATTCCAGCCTCTTTAGTAATTAAAAAAACAAGTTATAAAATTGCCATTCTTATTGGACTAGTTTTATATATTGGCGGCTGTTCACTATTTTATCCAGCCTCACACATGGCCACTTATACAATGTTTTTAGCAGCTATTTTCGCTATAGCTATTGGGCTTAGTTTTCTAGAAACCTCCGCTAATACCTATAGTTCAATGATTGGTCATAAAGATTATGCAACTTTACGTTTAAATATCAGCCAAACCTTCTACCCAATCGGTGCAATTGCAGGTATTTTACTTGGCAAATATCTTATTTTCCAAGAGGGAGCAAGCCTTGAAGAGCAAATGATTGGGATGACACCAGAACAGATTCACGCATTCAAATTATCAATGCTAGAACATACTTTAAAACCGTATAAATATTTAATATTTGTTCTCATTGCTGTAACAGCCTTATTCTTACTCACTCCATTTCCAAAATGTAAAGCAGCTATTGAAGCTGGAAAATCAGAAGTAAAAATTACAGATACATTAAAATATTTAGCTTCAAATAAAAAATTCCAAAAAGGAATTATTGCTCAATTCCTATATGTAGGAATGCAAGTAGCTGTATGGTCATTCACTATTCGCCTTGCTTTAAACTTAAGTAATATGAATGAACGTGCCGCTTCCGACTATATGGTCTATAGCTTTATAGGATTTTTCATTGGTAAATTTGTCGCCAACTTCCTAATGACTAAATTTAAGTCCGACTTAGTTTTATTATGGTATTCAATCTTGGGGGTAATTACTCTAGCTTATACCGCATTTGTTCATGATTTCTCTGCTGTTTATGCCGCTATTTTTGCCAGCTTACTATTTGGACCTTGTTGGGCAACAATTTACGCTTCTGTATTAGGTACTGTATCTCAAGAACATCGAGAAGTAGGTGGTGCTGTTGTTGTTATGTCGATCATTGGTGCAGCTGTTGTGCCCGCTGTTCATGGCTATGTTTCAGATACTCTAGGCTCGCTACAACTTGCCTTCATCGTACCACTATTTTGTTTTGCATATGTTGGTTACTATTTTTACGGCAAATTAAAAGAAAATGAGGAAAAATAAAATGAAAAACTATATTTATCTTTGTAAATCACAATTTACAGCCGAAGAACGTCTCATTTTTCAAAATGATCATCTAAGTGCTATCGCTTTTAAATATAATTCGGCTATTGAAGCGATTAAACTTATTAACAGTAAAGGGTTTATTATTGTATTACCCTTTTATGGGCAAATTATTTGGGATGCTCAATTCTTGGGGCAAACACTCACAATGAAAAATATGTTTAGCGAACCGAAACGTGGTACAAGCATTATTGATACTTACGGTTGTTTCGCCTTCCACTCCGGACTTATTCGTAATGGATGTCCTAGTCCAGAAGATGATCATCCATTACACGGTGAAATGCCTTGTGCAGAAATGAACAAAGCTTGGTTGTTCATTGAAGATAATAAATTAGGCGTTGGGGGAGAATTTGAATACGTAAAAGGATTTGGCGACCATTACTTAGCTCAGCCTGAAGTTGTATTACCGGCAGATAGTACACTTTTTGATATTAATATGAAGGTGACCAATCTAGCAAGTGTTGAAATGCCACTACAATATATGTGTCATATGAATTACTGCTATGAGCATGGAGCCACATTCAGCCAAAATATTCCAGATAATGCCGTGCAATTACGTCAAACGATTCCAGCACACGTAAAACCAACGCCACAATGGTTAGCTTTTAATGAAGAAATCAAGCAAGGAAAATATACTTTATCAGCATTAGAAAATGATGAAATGTATAATCCTGAAATTGTATTCTTTATGGATAATTTGCAGCAATATCAAGAAAAGTTGGAATATCGTATGCACTCACCTAAAGGGTATAATTATCTAGCTACATTTTCATCAGATCAATTTAATTATGCCACTCGCTGGATTTTATATAATGCAGATCAACAAGTCGGAGCTTTTGTTTTACCTGCGACTTGCCGCCCTGAAGGCTTTCTTTCAGCACAAAAAAATGGTTCGCTAATTATGTTAGCGCCAAAAGAAAGCCGTTCATTTACTGTCACGACAGGAATTGAATAACCAAATGTTAAAGCCATCTTTAAATATTAATATATCCATTTAAAGATGGCTTTATATAATCAAGCGGTTATTTTTTATAAAAAATTTGCAATTTTCCGATGGTTACGGTATTCTTCGCCCATCTTTTATGTGCTTATCAATATCTAATCAAATAATCCAATCTTATTTAATCATAAATTTAATATTCAAATTATGCATCTTACTCAATTAAAAAATACCCCCGTTTCTGATCTTGTTAAAATGGGTGAAAACCAAATGGGATTAGAAAATTTAGCCCGTTTACGTAAACAAGACATTGTTTTTGCCATTCTCAAACAACACGCAAAAAGTGGTGAGGATATTTTTGGTCAAGGCGTGTTAGAAATCTTGCCTGATGGCTTTGGTTTCTTGCGTTCTGCAGATAGTTCTTACTTAGCCGGACCTGATGATATTTACGTTTCACCGAGTCAAATTCGCCGTTTTAACTTGCAAACCGGGGATAAAATCGAAGGTAAAATCCGTCCACCAAAAGAAGGCGAACGTTATTTTGCTCTGTTAAAAGTGGATTCCGTCAATGATGACAAACCTGAAGCCTCTCGTAGTAAAATTTTATTCGAGAACTTAACCCCTCTACACGCAAATTCTCGTTTGAAAATGGAGCGTGGCAACGGCTCAAAAGAAGATTTAACTGCTCGCATCCTAGATTTAGCGGCTCCTATCGGTAAAGGTCAGCGTGCATTAATCGTAGCGCCTCCAAAAGCGGGTAAAACCGTTCTTCTACAAAATATCGCTCAAAGCATTACCTCTAACCACCCTGAATGTGAATTGATCGTTCTCTTAATTGATGAACGCCCGGAAGAGGTAACCGAAATGCAACGTACCGTGCGTGGCGAAGTGATTGCCTCTACCTTTGACGAACCGGCAACCCGCCACGTTCAAGTAGCTGAAATGGTAATTGAAAAAGCCAAACGCTCGGTTGAACATAAAAAAGATGTGGTGATTTTATTAGACTCTATTACCCGTCTTGCTCGTGCTTACAACACAGTAACCCCTGTGTCAGGTAAAATTCTTTCCGGTGGTGTGGATGCAAACGCATTACATCGTCCAAAACGTTTCTTCGGTGCCGCTCGTAATGTGGAAGAAGGCGGCAGCTTAACCATTATCGCGACTGCCCTTGTGGATACCGGTTCGAAAATGGACGAGGTTATCTTTGAAGAATTTAAAGGTACAGGTAATATGGAATTACATTTATCTCGTCGTATTGCTGAACGCCGTATCTTCCCTGCGATTGACTTTAACCGTTCAGGCACGCGTAAAGATGACTTGTTAATGGCAGCCGATGAGCTACAAAAAACCTGGATGCTACGTAAAGTGCTCAATCCTATGGATGAAGTGGACGCTATCGAATGGTTAATTGATAAATTAATGATGGCAAAAACCAACGAAGAGTTTTTTGAGATTATGAAACGTTCGTAGAACATAAAAAAATCAGCACCATTTAGGTGCTGATTTTTTTGAAAGATTAAACCAGTTGAATTGCTGATAAAAAGCAGCTTATCTTACATTCCCCACAACCATTACATAATTCATCATTCACGACTAAATTTTCAGAAATAGCTTGCTGAGGGCATTTATCTTGGCACATAGTACAAAATTGAGCTTGTTTCACTAAGCATTCATTAGAAAAACTTGGGCGAAGCTCAGTATCTCTTTTGAAGGCAATATTTAAAGCATTAGTAGAACAACTTTCAGCACATTTTCCACATAAACTACAACTCATATAATCTAACTCTAAAACAGCTTTTTGTCGCTGAATTTGAATTAAATTATGTGGGCAAGCCTGAATGCAATCTCCACAACCAGTACAAGCAACTAGAAATAGATGTTCTTCTGCGGCAAAAGGCGGACGATAAGCTAAACGAGAATTATGCTCTTTCTGCCCTTTATTTATAGAGTGGAAGAGTGTTCGTAATAGCCCTCGCCTTGAAATCTGTTTATGATTTAAATATGCCTCATAATATTGTTCATTTCTGCCTTGCATATTCATTACCGATAGAGTTGTGATGAGATAATCTCTATATTCACCTGCTCTTTATCTAAATATACTGAACTCCAAGGTGGTGCGAGTAGTTCATTTGGACCAATAAATAGTGCTTGATAATCTCTAGAAATATTCTGTTTCAGCCCTTTAGCAATTAACGCAGGAATTTCCGAATGCTGAATTGACCATTGCTGTTCCCACTCTGGCTCAGAGAATAGTGATAACACTGTTTGGGCCTGCTGCTCATTTGGCGAATAATAAAATAGCGTTCCTAACAATCGTCCACTTAAAGAAATCCATTCTAATAATGCTTTATCCATACCACCTCGAATATAAAAAATGCTCAAAGGGCGAATATCCGCCCTTTATTTTTACCCTGCTACCGCCATTCCAACGGTCATATGTAATCCATAAAACACGGTTCTGCCAATCATTTCAGCCAATAGCACTATTATAAGTGCCATTCCTAAAAGCATTGTATTTTTACCCTTAAATAATAAAATACCTGCTAAACCTAATAGACATAATCGAACTACGTGCATAATTGCATAATCTGGCACCAAATCGACCGCTTGTGCTGCCGAACTATGGATTTGGCTTAATCCAAAACCTTGATCAAGCACCACAATAGCAGCTAGAAATATGGCGATAACATATAGCCAAGGATAATAGCAGAACGAGTATTCTCGATGAGGATTAGAGTGTAATAGAACGTAAGCTAATGCACTACCGCCAATTATCACCGTTAAGTAAAACTGCCACGAGGTAAATACGGTATTCCACGTTGGTACGGTGCTAATATGATAAAGATTGTTCATCATATACATAAAAATCAAGCCCACACAAGCGGTCAAAATTAACCAAATTTTTGCAAATCCTGTTGGCATTTTATTTAACACCGCTAATAACCAATATAAACCAGCTAAAGCAAAGAAAGCTGCCCCACTGGCAATTTCATTACTGAGCATTGACTCACCAATACGATTTAGGCTGTTAAATGCTCGCAGAGGAGAGCCTAAATGTAGTGCAGATGCCACAAAACCGAGAGCTAATAAAACAAGCGGAATAAACATCACTTTATGAATATACGAGTGGCTCTGCTCCGAATTATTGCGACATAGCACAAAACTCAATAATAGCCAGCAGCCAACTGCGGATTGTGCAAGTACAGTAAAAACAATTAAAGGTAATTCGTGTAGTCCGTTCATATTACACCTCTCTTGGATTGGCTAAAAAGCCTGTTTTATCGCCACTTGAGCGTGCATTTTTATTCGGTTTCACCACCAAATTCGGCTTGGTAAACTCAGCAGATGGCAATGGTGCAATAGAGGCTTGATTGCCATATTTTTCACGCAACTCTTTAATTGGGGCAAAATCTAATGCACGTAGCGGACAAGCATCTACGCAAATTGGCTTACTTCCATCTTTCACTCGTGAATAACAGCCATCGCATTTCGTCATTAGCCCTTTTTTCACATCAAATTGCGGAGCATTGTAAGGACAAGCCATACTACAGTAGCGGCAGCCAATACATCTTTCCTCATCAACAATGACAAATCCATCAGCATTTTTGTGCATAGCTCCAGTTGGACACACTTTACTACAAGCTGCATCATCACAATGGTTACAGGAAATCGACATATAATAGGTAAAAATATCTTGATTCCAGCAACCATTTCCATCTTGTATCCAATTACCACCTGCATATTCATAAATTCGGCGAAAATTCACCTCTGTTCCTAAATCTTTGTAATCCTTACAAGCTAACTCACAAGTTTTACAGCCGGTACAACGTTCAGAATCAAAATAAAAACCATATTGTTCCATAGCTCACCTCTATAATTTTGCAACTTGGACTAAGTTAGAATGTTGTGGATTACCTTTGGCTAAAGGTGATGGACGCTGGGTAGTCAGCACATTGACACAACCACCATGATCGATACCTTTATTATCCGGTGCATACCAACCACCTTCACTTAATGCCACAACTCCCGGCATAATACGAGGAGTCACTTTGGCATTAATATGCACTTCACCACGATCATTAAAAATTTTCAGCATATCGCCATTTTTAATGCCTCTAGGCTCTGCATCAATTGGGTTAATCCAAACCTCTTGTGGCGTAGCTGCTTTCAGCACATCAACATTGCCATAGGTAGAGTGTGTTCGGGCTTTATAGTGGAAACCACACATTTGTAGAGGGTATTTTTCCATTAGTGGATCACCATAATGCTCGAAACTATCAACGTGAATCGGTAATGGATGAATAACCTCGTCTTTGTCTAACTCCCAAGTTTTCGCAATTTCTGCTAAACGTTCAGAATAAATTTCAATCTTACCTGACGGTGTAGCTAGTGGATTTGCATCTGGGTTTTCACGGAAATTTTTATAGGCGATATAGAAACCGTTAGGATCAACTTTTTTGAAGATCCCTTGTTTTCTAAATTCTTCAAAGCTAGGCAATTCAGGTAGCTGAGCTCGGGATTGTTCATAAATATGACGCAACCACTCTTCTTGTGTACGACCTTCAGTAAATTTCTCTTTCACCCCTAATTTTTCTGACAAATCACTCAACATATCGTAGATATTGCGGCATTCAAATGGCGGCTTCACTACTTGGTCAGCAAAAATGAGGTAATTCATATTCGAAGTAAACGCATCTAAACAGAAATCCATTTGCTCTGATGTCGTACAATCAGGAAGCAAAATATCACTGTATTTTGCGGTTGATGTCATATGGTTATCAATGGTAATAATCAACTCACATTTAGAATCATCTTGTAGAATTTCGTGAGTTCGATTAATTTCTGCGTGCTGATTAATTAAGCAATTACTAGCATAATTCCAAATAACCTTAATTGGTGCGGTTAAACGCTCTACGCCGCGAATACCATCTGTCTTATCCGTCATTTCTGTTGCACGGAAAATCGCATCTGTCCAGAGGAACATTGGAATACTGGCTTTTACCGGATTGGTTAATGTTGGCATACGCACAAAAGGTACGCCATAAGAGCTTTCACGAGCTCCTGTATTACCGCCACTAATCCCCACATTTCCAGTTAATATCGGCAACATTGCAATAGCACGAGAAAGAATTTCGCCATTACTACGGCGTTGCGGTCCCCAACCTTGTGAAATACAAGCCGGTTTTGTAGAGCCAATCTCACGAGCTAATTTCACGATACGATCAGCTGGGATACCTGTGATTTTAGCCGCCCATTCCGGGGTTTTTGCAATACCGTCTTCCCCTTGCCCCAAAATATGGGCTTTATAATGACTATTTTTCGGAGCTGAGGCTGGTAATGTTTTTTCATCATAACCAACACAATATTTATCAAGGAAAGGATGATCAACTAAATCTTCGGTAATCAATACATAAGCGAAGGCAGAAACTAACGCGGCATCAGTCCCTGGTCGAATTGGAATCCACTCATCTTCTTTACCCAGCCCTGTATCCGTATAGCGAGGATCGATAATAATTAATTTCGCATTAGATTTTGCTTTGGCCTGCTGAATACAGTAAGTTAAACCACCACCACTCATTCGAGTTTCGGCTGGATTATTCCCAAATAGCACAATCAATTTGGAATTTTCCATATCAGCCATTCCATTACCTAATGCCCAACCACCGCCGTAAGTATAATCTAAGCCCACTGCAATTTGTGCCGTACTATAATCGCCATAGTGATTTAAATAACCGCCAATACAGTTCATTAAACGAGCAACTAATGTTGAACCTGGTGGCCAAGATTTTGTTATTGTGCCACCTAGAGTCCCTGTACCATAATTTAGATAGATGCTTTCATTGCCATATTTGGCAATATTTTTCTTTAAAGAATCTGCAATGATTGTTAAGGCTTCGTCCCAAGTAATTCGCTCAAACTTACCTTCGCCACGCTTGCCAACACGCTTCATCGGATATTTTAATCGGTCAGGATTGTACACACGGCGACGCATTGAACGTCCACGCAAACAGGCTCGAACTTGATGATCGAGATTGTAGGTTTCAGTTCCTGTATTATCAGTTTCAACATAGGTAATACGTTCATCTTTAACATGCATGCGTAATGCACAACGGCTACCGCAATTTACTGTACAAGCACTCCAAACGACTTTTTCATCACTTGTATTTTGAACAGGAATAGATTCAGCTTTAGCTGAGAAAGGAAGAGATAGACCAGATGCCGCCGCTAGGCTTGTTGCAGAGGCAGTTTTCAGAAAATGACGACGATTTAAGTTAAAATCACTCATATAATTTCCCCCACGAAAATTAAGTAAATTAACTTTAACTCAAAAGAAGTACCCCTGACTTGACTTACATCAAAAAACGAATAAAATCAACAACTTACTAATGATAAGTGTTTTTATTTCCTAATTTAAACCCAAATAAAATGTTAAAGGCTACACACTGTGTAGCCTTTCTTCTCTAAAATCACTCGCTTTCCAGCACTTCTTTTAGCACTTGCATTCCGTGAGCAATTTGTTCATCAGAAATGATGAGCGGTGGGAGCAAACGTAGCTTGCTTTTCGCCGTTAAAAACAGCACACCTTTAGCGATACATTTTGCCACGATATCAGAAGCTAACACGCCATCTTCAAATTCCACACCAAGCATTAAACCTAGACCTGAAACCGATTTCACTTTTGGAAGAGCGGCAAGTGTTGCTTGTAGCGATTGCCCTTTTCGTTGCACTTCCGCCAAGAAATCAGCGTTGATTTTATCCACTACCACATTCGCCCCTGCGCAAGCCACAGGATTGCCGCCAAAGGTTGATCCGTGGTCGCTTTTGCCGAGGGTATTTTCCACTTTTTCACCGAGTAGGAACGAGCCAATCGGCAAGCCACCGCCTAAGCCTTTCGCCAAACTCACGATGTCGGGCTGCAAGCCGAATTGTTGGTAAGAGAACATTGTGCCGGTTCGCCCAATGCCGGTTTGCACTTCGTCAATAATAAAGACGATATCTTTTTCGTGGCAGAGGGCTTGCACCGCTTGCAAGTAGTCGTTATCAAGCGAGCAAACGCCGCCTTCGCCTTGCACCACTTCAACCAAAATACCGCACACATCATTGGTGTTTAAACGAGTTTTGAGAGCCTCAATTTCGTTCGCTGGCACATATTCAAAACCGTCCGTGAAAGGGTGGAAATGTTGGTGGAATACCTCTTGCCCTGTTGCGGCAAGGGTGGAAATCGTGCGTCCGTGGAAAGAGTTCACTAAAGTTAAAATGGTTGAACGCCCTGCTCCGTATTTATCGTGGCTATATTTACGAGCCGTTTTCACCGCTCCTTCATTCGCTTCCGCCCCTGAATTGCAAAAAAATGCCCGTTTTAAACCGCTTGCTGCCACCAATTTTTTTGCAAGTTGGCTTGAGGGTTCGGTGAAGAACAGATTTGAGGTGTGTTGCAATTTTCCGGCTTGGTTCACAACTGCTTGTAGCCAATCGTCATCTGCCCAGCCAAGGCTATTCACGCCAATGCCGCTGGTGAAATCCAAATAGCGGTTGCCTTCAAAATCCCACACCTCGCAGCCTTTGCCGTGCGACAGGGCAAGGTCAAATCTGCCGTAAGTTTGGGCGATGTAATCTTTATCTAACTGTTTGATGTTGTTCGAAGTTGTCATTTTTTATCCTATTGCTTATAAAATCGAGTGCCGTTTTTGCCGCCGAACAGCTCCACTAAAATAGCGTGGTCAATGCGTCCGTCAATAATGTTCGCTTCAATGCCGCCGGCGTTGATGAAATCGGTGCAGCAGGCAATTTTCGGGATCATTCCGCCAGCAATAATGCCTTGGTCGATCAACCCCTGTACTTCACTCACTTCCACTTCTGGAATCAGCGTACTTTCATCAAAGCGATCTCGCAATAATCCTGCGATGTCGGTCATTGAAACTAATTTCGCTGCATTTAAGGCAATCGCAATTTCACTCGCTGCCGTATCTGCGTTGATGTTGTACGCTTGTCCGTTTTCATCAACGCCCACGGTTGAAATCACTGGAATCAAGCCTGCGTTTAGGGCAATGTCAATCACTTGCGGATTCACGTTTACAATATCACCTACGAAGCCGTAATCTACCTCGCCTTCGAGTTTTTTGCACTGCAACATAGCCCCGTCAATGCCACACAAGCCGATGCCTTTACCTTTAAGCAATGCTACCAAACTTTTGTTCACCTTACCTGCCAGCATTTGAAGCACAACGTTGATGGTGTCGCTATCCGTCACACGCAAACCGTTGATAAATTGCGGCTCTTTACCAAGCAATTTCACCCCTTGCGAAATTTCCGGCCCACCGCCGTGCACTAGCACCACTTTCACGCCTAGTCGGTTTAACAGCAAAATATCTGCCATTACCGATTTCTTCAGTTCCTCGTTGATCATTGCATTACCGCCGTATTTCACCACAATGATTTTATCTTGCCACTTGGCAAGACAAGCGGTGGATTTTTCTAATAAATTTGCGAATTGGTTGATTTCTTGTAGTTGCATATTTTTCTCACTATCTAGTTCCTCTCTTTAGAAAAGAGGGGAGTTGATGATTAAACTTCTAACCCCGAGGTTTCCTCTCTCCCCAACATTATATTCATACACTGCACCGCTGCTCCTGATGCTCCTTTGCCTAAATTATCAAAACGAGCAGCAAGTAAAATTTGGCTTTCATTGCCGTAGACAAAAATCTCAAGGCTGTCCTTTCCTGAATAGGCATTGGCGGCGAGCATTCCATCTTCAGGCAGAGTTTGGAATGGGTGAACGGTGATCAAGTTGCGGTTTTGGTAATAATCAGCGAATAGATTTGCAATTTCTTCGCCAGATTTGACCGCTTGTAACGCTACAATCGGCAGTGGCACAGTAACCAACATTCCGCTGTAGAAATCTGCCACCACGGGGGTGAAAATCGGCGGATTTTGCATTTGGGTGAGGGCTTGCATTTCAGGCAAATGTTTGTGTTTTAAAGCTAAGCCGTAAACACGAGGAGCATTAAATTCTTCTGCTCTTTCTGCATTTTCATAATTGGCGATCATCGCTTTTCCGCCTCCTGAATAGCCGGTTAGTGAATGGCAACTGAGGGGATAATCCGCCGGCAAAACACCATTTTCCACCAAGGGGCGAACCAAGGCGATATAACCCGTGGCGTGGCAGCCCGGCACGGCGACACGCTTGGCTTGTTGGATCTTCTCTCGTTGTCCGCTTAATTCGGCAAAGCCATAAATCCAATCAGGATTCACTCGATGAGCGGTGGAAGTATCGCAAATACGGGCATTTTTTGGGGCATTTGCTACTAATTCTTTCGAAGCATCGTCAGGCAAGCAGAGGAAAGTTAAATCAGCCTCTGCCACTTTTTGTACTCGGGCATTCAGATCTTTTCGTAGTTCGTCAGGCAAAGTCAAAAGTTCAATATCTTCTGCTGCACTCAAACGTTCGTGAATGCGTAGCCCTGTTGTGCCAACTGCCCCATCAACAAAAATTTTGTATTTGCTCATTAAAAATCCTTCTATCTGTCGCTTGTATTAGGTCGTAGTCTAAGGTTATTTCCGGCTAAACTCAAGTTTATTTTTGAATATAAATTCACTAAAATTGAGTTTTTATTCACTTAAGAATAACAAAAAACCCTAACGTTAGCATTGTTAGGGTTTTGCAAAAAATTTTAGAAATATGACCGCTTATTGTTTGTCGCCAATCAGTACTGACTCTAACGCAATTTCAATCATTTCATTGAAAGTTAATTGACGCTCTTCCGAGCTGGTTTGCTCGCCTGTACGAATATGGTCTGAAACGGTACAAATCGCTAATGCTTTCGCACCATATTCCGCTGCTACCGCATAAATACCCGCAGCTTCCATTTCCACACCTAAAATGCCGTATTTTTCCATCACATCAAACATTTTAACATCTGGGCTATAGAATAAGTCTGCTGAGAATAAATTCCCTACTCGAACATTCACGCCTTTTTGTTGTGCCGCTTGATATGCGGCTAATGTCATTTCAAAGTCTGAAATGGCGGCAAAATCATTATCACGGAAGCGAATACGATTTACTTTAGAATCCGTACAAGCACCTGAACCAATGATAACATCACGAATGCGAACATCGCTACGCACTGCACCACAAGAGCCGACACGAATAATTTTTTTCACACCATATTCCGTAATTAACTCTTTAGCATAAATCGAACAAGATGGAATACCCATACCGTGTCCCATCACAGAAATGCGACGACCTTTATAAGTACCGGTGTAACCTAACATATTGCGTACATTAGTTACTTCCTTAACATCTTCTAAAAAGGTTTCAGCAATATATTTTGCACGAAGCGGATCGCCCGGCATTAATACAACGTCTGCAAAAGCACCTTCAGGTGCGTTAATGTGTGGAGTTGCCATTTTATTTTCCTCTTATGATGAATAATTAATAACCTTGAACAGCTTGTTGCTGCTCGCCTTTTAATGTTGCTAACAGATTACCTAATAGACTTGATGCACCAAAACGGAAATGTGAGCAATTAACCCAATCCGAGCCTAAAATGGAACGAGCTAAAGCTAGATATTCCGCTGCCTCTTCGCTGGTTTTTACCCCACCGGCGGCTTTAAAGCCTACGGTTTCCGCCACGCCTAAATCACGAATTGTTTCAAGCATAATGCGAGCCGATTCAAGCGTTGCATTTACTGCCACTTTACCTGTGGAAGTTTTGATGAAATCTGCCCCGGCACGAATTGAAATTTCACTTGCTTTACGAATGAGTTCTTCTGATTTTAACTCGCCCGTTTCAATAATCACTTTAAGTAAAACATTCTTCTCTTGGCATACCGCTTTAGCCTGTTTAACTAATTCAAAACCAATCTGTTCATTACCTGCAATTAACGCTTTATAAGGGAATACTACATCAACCTCATCTGCTCCATAAGCCACCGCAGCTTTGGTTTCGGCAATGGCAATATCAATATCATCATTACCGTGTGGGAAGTTAGTAACAGTCGCAATTTTTACTTGCTCAATGCCTTTTGCTTTCAAGGTTTTACGTGCAATCGGTACAAAGCGAGGATAAACACATACTGCTGCCGGTGTACCAAAATCGGTTTTAGCCTGCTCACACAGTGCGATAACTTTTTCGTCTGTATCATTGTCATTTAATGTAGTGAGATCCATTAAAGAAAGTGCAATCTCAGCTGAATTTTTTAGACTCATACGATTCTCCTTTTTAATTAAATGAATGATTCAGTAAATTTTTATAAAAATCTGACCGCTTGTAAATAGACAAATTTCAAGCAACCGTTTACGCTAGATAAAAAAATATAAAACCACTATTTCTAGTGGTTTTATTCATTATTCAGATTATAAAACTGCACCGCCTAAGCCGATAAATAAGCCTGCAATAGTCGCACTCATTAAGTTCGCCAGTGAACCTGCAATTACGGCTTTAATGCCAAGTCGAGCAATATCGCCACGGCGATTTGGAGCCATTGCACCGATACCACCGATTAAAATAGCAATAGAACTGAAGTTAGCGAAACCACAAAGTGCAAAAGTAATAATTGCGATGGTTTTATCGCTTAACTGAATGGCTGATTCAGGTGCTAAATATTTTGCAAACTCTAAGTAGCCTACAAATTCATTAACCGCTAATTTTAGACCAATCATCTGCCCTGCAATTTCAGCTTCTTCCCAAGGAACGCCAATTACCCAAGCAAGTGGTTTGAATATCCAGCCAAAAATTTGACCTAAGTTTAATGAGTCATAGCCGAACCAGCCACCAATACCACCTAAAATACCATTCACTAAGGCAATTAACGCTACGAAAGCAATCAACATCGCCCCTACGTTTAAGGCTAGTTGCATACCTGATGACGCACCTGAAGCAGCCGCATCAAGAATATTAGCCGGTTTTTCTAAATCAACTGCCTCTAACTCATCACGGAACGTTTCTGTTTGTGGCACCATAATTTTCGCAAATAATAAACCTGCCGGAGCTGCCATAAATGATGCTGCAATTAAGTAGGTTAAAGGCACACCCATTCCTGCATAACCTGCCATTACTGAGCCTGCAATAGAAGCTAACCCCCCCGACATAATCGCAAAGAGTTCAGATTCAGTCATTTTGCTGATAAAGGGTTTTACCACAAGTGGAGCTTCGGTTTGACCAACGAAAATATTCGCCGCCGCAGACATAGATTCTGCTTTAGATGTGCCAAGAGCTTTTTGCAATAAACCACCTAAAATACGGATTACCCATTGCATTACCCCGATGTAATAAAGCAATGAAATAAGTGCCGAGAAGAAAATAATCACAGGAAGCACACGAAAAGCAAAGATGAAGCCACTGCCACCAAAGACTTCAAACATTTTGTCGCTGACTAAGCCACCAAATAGGAATGAAATACCTTCATTACCATAAGAAATAACTTTAGAAACACCGCTTGCCATTGCATTTAACGCATCACGACCTGCTGGCACATAAAGTACCAATGCCGCAATCGCAATTTGCAATGCCAATGCTCCTAACACTGTACGCACATTTATTGAACGTTTATTGCTCGAAAATAAAAATGCGATAAATAGTAAAACAATAATGCCTAAAAGGCTATTAAGCGTACCCATAAGACCTCTAATAAAATGAAGTTAAAAAAGTGGCGATACTATACCTATTTTTGCGTAAAAAATCTTGTAAAAAATGCAATTATCTATAATTGAAATCGGTAAAATATATATTATTGTGTTTTACAAGCGGTATAATTTCAGCTATTTTTTTACAATGCTTTAAATTCAAGGGTTATAGGAGAGCAAATATGCAAAACATTCGTGAAATTTATTTAGCTGGGGGCTGTTTCTGGGGCGTTGAATCTTTTATGCAGCGCATTAAAGGCGTGATTAAAGCTCAATCTGGCTACGCCAACGGCAGCACAGACAACCCAAGTTATCAAGACGTGTGCGCCGGTAGCGGACATGCTGAGGTGGTAAAAGTCACTTACGATGCTAACCAAATCAGCCTTGCAAAATTATTGGATTACTTCTTTAAAGTGATTGATCCAGTAAGCATTAACCAACAAGGTGGTGACATCGGCATTCAATACCGCACTGGGATTTATTATGTCGATCCGCAAGATGAGCCGGTAATCAGCCAAGCCCTTGCCGAGTTACAAACTCAGTTCGACAAACCACTTGCGGTTGAAAACGAAATGCTGGAGCAATATTTCCCTGCCGAAGAATATCATCAGGAATATTTAGTCAAAAACCCAACGGGTTATTGCCATATTGATATTCAATTGATGAATGAGATTTTGAAAAATCAATAATAAAAAACCACAGAGTAACATCTGTGGTTTTCTTTCTATTTCCTCAACAGCCCATACACCGCTTTCAAGGCGGAAAGTGGTAACAAGCGTGGTACGGCTCGCATTAGGAAAACGGCTAAACCTGAAATCGGGTCGTGGATTTTACACTGGTTTTTCAATTTATATAAACGCCATTCTGCTTCGGCTTGAGCCATTCCACGGCGTCTGCCGACCATTCCGTTGCCTACTCGGGCGTAAACCAGCACCTCAGGTAAATTTGCTACTTGCTTGAATTGAGCAATCAGCTTAATCCACAAGTAGTAATCCTCTTGTAAATCTTGATAGCCGCCTACTTCCAGCACTTTGGATTTTTGATACGCCACAGTCATATGGTTGAACGGGCAACGCAAGCGGGTAAATTTCACAATCTTTTCCGCCGTTGTCGGCACGTTGCGATACGCCACGATATCTTCAATATTCTGTCCAAATTCAGCAATTTGCCCGCCGAAAATCACCACATCAGGATTTTGCTCAATAAACGCCACTTGCTTTTCAAAGCGTTCTGGCAAGCAAATATCGTCCGTATCCATACGGAAAACCCATTCGTTTGAACAATAGGTTAAGCCTTCATTTAGTGTTTTACCCAAACCTCGATTTTGCGGGAATTTCACTGCTTTTATCGGCAAAATAGCAGCGTATTCGTCCACAATAGCTTCAAGTTCCGGCGTGACCGCTCCGTCAAAACAGAGCACGATTTCATCGGCTTGGCGAGTTTGGGCTTTGAGGCTGTCAAAACATTCTCTTAAATATTGCGGCTGTTCTTTAATGTATAACGACATTAAAACAGAAAATTTCATTAAATAAACCTTTTTAAATTAATCGCCAATTTCGGCGAAATTAAAATCGCAGCGGCAATAATTAGCTGTTTAATATTTTTTGTCTGTTTGAACATCTCAAAATAATAGCCTGCCGCCTTGCGAGATAAATTCATAATATGCGGATAACTTAAAATATAAAGTGAATTTAATTTAAAATTATTCGCTTGCTCAGGGGTTTGAATATAAGTTTGTTGAATATATTCAATCGCTTTTTCAGTATTTGTAGTATCGGTTGAAACGCTGGAACGCTTGGTGTGGAATGTACAATACGTTAAAGCGGCATCAATATAAAGTGGCTCAAAACTCGATTCTTCCAACAGCTTCAGCAAGAAATCGTAATCTTCCAGCGAACGCAAGCGGTCAGATAATCCGCCAATTTTGCAAAATAGCTCTTTTTTCAAGCCAATCATCGGCATTCCACCAATTTTATTCGCTCTGAGGATATTTTCTTTCGTGAGCTCGCTTTTCTGTTTAAAGGGCGTAGTCACATAGCTAAAGCCTTCGTTTACCATTTCGCATTTTGCCGGGTGGTAAATGAAATTTGCGGTTGGATTTTGGACAATCTCGGTCGCTAATCGCTCACATTTTTCCGGCATAAAACGATCATCATCATCTAAAAACAGCAGCCATTCTCGGCTGGCACTATTCGCTCCGACATTTCGGCTTTGTGCAGCCCCAACATTTGGATTGTTACGAATAACTTTAACCTCAAAAGGATAATCTTCATTAACAGTAACAGGCGTTTTGGAGCAGTCATCAACGATCACCACTTCAAAATTATAAACCGTTTGCTGTTTTAAACTTTCCAGTAGAGCCTTAATTTCTTCACTACGATTATAAGATGGCACGATAATACTAAACATTTTTTGCCTCTTTGTTTTTGCAAAATAATATTAAATTCCGACCGCTTGTTCCAAATAAAGATAAAAACATTAATAAAACAAACATAATCCCCGGATAAGCAAAGGTGTCAGCTTTAATATTTAAAATAGCGAAAATACCCAATGTGGAAAGCGTGAAAATCCAACTACCATCAAACCAATTTATCGCCACTTTTCGCACAAAATAAGCAGTAAATGCAAAACAGACGAACATATAGGATAAACCACCGTATAACACCTGGCGAATATAGCCGGAATCAGAGCCGCCATAATAACCGCCTTTTTCAGTGTAATATAATCCGTCCCCAGAAATAAACTGACTAAGGGTTGGAATAAATAAATGGTTTTTTACTAAATTATCAGTGGAAGAACTTACCTTTCCTGTGCCGGATAATAAATTAATTACAGGTTCTAATGCGTGCTCTACATAACGATTTTCCGGAAATACAATCGCTAAAAATAGAATTAATGCAGTAAAAGCAATTAATGGCAAGATATATTTCCATTTAAAATAAATTGCAATACTGATTACTGAAATAAGCAAAAAGGTTCTACCTGAAATCAAACCAACACATAAAATCAAAAATAAAAACCACTCATTGACTGAGTCTGTTTTTTTATTATAAGCCAATAAAAAATGCAGCAGCATTAAATAAAAAATACTTAATTGGAAAAAAGCTGATGAGGTAATATTGTATAAACGATACTCTTGCTCTGAGCCGAAAAAGCGAGGCATCATTGCATTACTGGATAACAGAAAATCCACCATCAACGGCACACCTAATAATGCTGCTACGCCACAAATCCATTGAATGCTAATGCCTATTTTAAGATCTCGTACAAACAAAGATCGACCATTTTCCTTGCGATAGAAAATATTATAAACCGCAATACCGAAAAGAAATAAAATCAGCATTTTGACATACATTGCCAATACACCGATTTCCTTTGTCCCGTTAATTAATAACGGAATAACGCTAAAACCAATTAATGCAAAAATCGCAATCAGACTATCTTTCGGAATAATAATCCCGTTAGATTTCCCTCTGATAACTTGGATTGCTAAATAAGCACACGCCAATAACCCAACCACAAATGCCATTCGCAAAAAGTGGAAGAACCAAGGGTCATAAATATAAAATAGATTAAACAGTGCAGACATTACACACCTATTATAAATTTGAAGAAAGATTACGTTTAATTGCTAATAATTTTTTCAGAGGATATTTCATCACTTTTTTGAATAAATTATTATTAAGCGAACCTCGTAAGTCTTCTAAATTACTGATTAAAGTGGGATTTTCAATCGCCATTAATGGACGAACAATTAATATATCGAATTTAAACTGATTGCCGAATAAAATAAAATCATCAGCCAACCAGTAAGGGCGATCCATTTTCGCCTGTGTTAAAAACTGATAAGCAGTCGATTTTTTAATTAAATATGCAACTGTGCCGGCAAAATAATTACGATATGGATAAGCATATTTATACTGACTATTCTCGACTTGTTTTTGTAAAAAGCCAAAGGTTGTCGGGTAATTAATTTCTAATTCCATATTATCAAAACTTGGGATTTTGGATTGCCCAACTAAAATAATATCGGCTTTTAAATCTTGAGCTAATAAGCTATCTAAATTTTGTTGAAAATCAGCTGCAAATAAAGCATCGTCTTCGCAAACAAGACAGTAATCTTCATTTGAAATAGAATTATCTTGAGCAATTTTTTGATAAATCGCTAAATGGCTTAATGTACAGCCGACTTCGCCTTTAGTCGTTTTTCGCCCATAATGCTGCTCAAATTTTGCCAAATCAAAACGGGTATTTAAAACCGCCCAATCACTACTCATCGTATTAATGGCATTAAATACTTCAAAATCTGCCGTATTTGATTGAGAAAAGAAAAGTTCACGTCTTTGTACATCTTTCTCTAATGAAATTAAATATTTTTTCATTTTATTCTCTAATATCAATAATATTTACACCTAGCTTTTCTAGTAAATCATAGCTAGCAAGATAGGCCGGATTATCCACATTTACTCTTAATGAGATCACTTCAATATTTGGGCTTTTATTTAGAATATTGATAACAGCACTACTAAAATAGGTGTAAACCCGACATTTTTTATTGCTAAACTCTTGAAAAATATAATCCTCAAAAATCAAATTTGTATGAATATATTCTACATTTTTTAACTGATATTTTTCTCTAGGGTGAGGCAGATAACGCTGGATATTAAATCGCTCAATCACTTTTTCAGCCAAGGCAATATTTTTATCATCTTCACGCTCAAAAACCGGCTGCCCTAACAAAATATTGACTACTTCGTCACTTTGGCTTTTAGCTTCTGTAATATTTTTTCCTATCATTAAATCCACATAAATGGTGTTTTCAATAATATTCGGGAAATCTTTATATAGTGTATAATGAGCTTTAGAAAGCGTTTTCAGTTTCTCTAAACTATATTTATTTCCTAACAGAGTATTAATGATTTTGCGGTTCAGCCCCTGCTCTTCTGCTTGATAAAAAATACTTTGTTTGACAATATTCGCCGTGCCGTCATCAAAAGTATTAAGTGTATTAAACTTAATTGCACTTAATACAAATTGAATTTCCAACTCATTAATATTAGCCAAAAAAACCTTATCAAATTGCCTACTACCAAATTTCCGCTTTAAGTAGATAATCTCTTTTAATAATTGAATCCGTTCAATATTTTGCTGCATTGCAAAAAATTGACTACATTTTTTCGCTAAACGCTCTTGGTAATAATCAAATTTTGCATTTTTGACTGTGAAAAACATCACCCCGAAAAATTCCTCATTCGGGTGCATTTCAATAATTTTTTCAGCAATCAACACTTGCAAAGGCGTACAACAAATAATTAAATTCATACGGTTTTTCCTACTTTTGCGGTCATTACATAGAGAATTGGAATAATTGACACAGCTCCAATAATGCTCGCAAAAGGAATATATTCTATTTTGGTCAATGTTAAGGCAAATAATGCCACTAAATAAAAGATTGTGGATAAAATCGAGCAGAATGAAATCAGTTTATTTTTTCCGTAAAAGAATAAATAATTCACTAAAATCAAGTAAGGCACAACCAGCATTGTCGAAATTAAAAACAGAATAATGTAATATTTTATGCCAGCGAATTGATTACCTAAAATCCAAACCACCACACTTTCCGGAATTAGCCACATAATGAGAGCTGGGATTGGTACACTAAATAAGGCATAAAACGCCCATTTATGAATGTGGCTCACGTTAATTTTTTTCTGTTTCAGGGCTTCGTAAAAATAGGGCAAAGTCGCTTTATTTAAGGCATGAATCACGATTGCCAAAATCATCGCAATTTGAGCCCCCATTGCATATAAACCAAGATCCGCTTCACTGAATTTATGGTAGATAAACACACGGTCTAACTGCCCTTTTATGAAAATACTGGAATGGTGCAAAATCAACGGTACGCCGAAGCCAAGCAAATAAAGCAATGCGGTTTTATGGCGAGCAAGGCTAAATTTTTTAGTTTTTGTCTTTTTAGCATAGAGCAGATAAGCGATGAAAAAGACCAAGGCATTGCTCACTAAAATCGCTAAAATCCGTTTTTCGACCAACTCAGAATCAAAATATTCCATCATCGCCACGGTAATAATGGCGGAAAATATTGCTGACATCAGCTGAATTGCAGTGTAAGAAATCGCCTGTTTTTGGCACTGGCGAACACTTAATTGCACGTTTAAGAAAGATTGAAAAATCGCCCCGATAGCCACATAGGCAATCATTTCGGCCTTGAAAATCCAACAACCGAGTAAAATTAGCGAGCCCATCACTACAGTGTAGAGATAGCCGGTCTTCAGCACTAAATTCAGAGAACGCTTACCATAAAAATAGAAGTAGCGAGCGATTGCCCCATCTTGGCTGAGTCCGATAAAAATCACAAATAATGCGGAGAAAGTTTGGTAATAGGAAAGCTCACCATAACCCTCTACGCCCAATTTTCGGGAAAAATAGGGTAATAGCAAGAAAGGAATTGACTTAGAAGCCAATTCCCCAATTAAGTAAATAACGCTGTCTTTAACTGCTTTCATAGTTGCAAAATTTTGTCCATTTTCGACCGCTTGTTAGAAGCTTGCATCATAAAACCCTTTCGGCTGACTGTTTTTGCTGTCCGACAAGAATTTTTTGATGGCATTGTAAGCCTTTTCCATTGCATTGTCTTGAAAATATGGATTTTTCATTGCAGGTAATCGATTTTGGAACTCGGCAGAAATCAATTTTTTGATGCCCTCGATAATGGATTTTTCATCGCTTTCCACATCAATCACTGATTCGCCACGCACTCTCCCTTGTTGGCGATTGCCAATATTCAGCGTGCCGACTCCACAACTTGGGGCTTCAATCAAGCCTGATGAGCTGTTACCAATTAAGCCTTGGGAATATTGAATTAACGCCAAATATTCTTCCGGTTTAACGGAGGTGAAAAACGCAAACTGATTAGCATCGGTGTAGTTTTTAAAGCGTTGGTAAATCTGCTCGGAATTGGTGTCCGAATTTGAGCCGATAAAGACAAATTGGTATTGATCTTTAAACTGCTCAAAGGCATTTAATAACGCATCAATTTGTTCAAGCACCGACACATTCGTCAAGGTTTCCGGGTGGAACACCACCAAGAAATAAGGGCTATTTGGAATGGATAATTTTTCCACCAATTCCGCACGACTTGGTAATGCCAAACCCAAGCTGTTTTCTGCCCCAAGTGAACCGGTATTCACCACATTTTCCGGCAGTTCGCCCATTTGAATCACACGCTGGCGATAAGCTTCGGTTGAAGTTAAATGCAATTTCGACATTTTAGTGATGCAGTGGCGGATAAATTCATCATAATTACCTAAAGTTTGCTCACCACCGTGCAAATGAATAAGCGGAATGTTGTGCATTCCAGCTGCTGTTGCCACCGCTAACATTTCGTAGCGGTCGCCTAGCACAATCACCGCATCATATTTCACTTGTTGGAAATGCTCACCAAATTTGTCTAAGCATTCCGCCATTGAGTGAATGATAGTTTGGTTATTTTCACTGTTGAGAGTAAGCGGAATGCGAGCGGCAATATCAAAACCATCTTGCTCAATGATATTTACCGTATTGCCATACTGCGGTGCAAGGTGCATTGCGGTGACCACAAGCGAGAATTTCAGCTCTGGGTCTTGCTCCAATTTTTTCAACAGGCGTTTGACAATTCCATATTCGGCACGAGAGCCAGTGATATAAGCAATATGTTTCATTTAATTTAATTCTTTTTCCAAAATAGCGGTCAATTTTTCATAACCTTTTGCATTTAAGTGCAAACCGTCATTGCTGTAAGCTAAATCGAGCTTGCCATATTTGTCGCTAAAGGCTTTATCTAGTTCAATCCATTTCACCGCTAAATTCGCTTTCAGATATTGATTTAACAGGCGAATATCGTTGTTATTGCGATCCACTCGGAATACGGTTGGGGTGATTTCCAAGAATGAAATCTGAATATCAGAACGGATTGCTTTTAATTGAGCAATTAAACGGTTGATGTCAGCAAGAATTTTCTCATCGCTCCATGCGTTACGCACCAAATCGTTTGTGCCGAACATCAACACTACATCTTTCGGCAAGGCGGAAATCAAGCCTTTGTCTAAAATCAGTTCGCTATATTCTTTGGTAGAAATGCCGGCAATACCTAAGTTATTGACTGCTTTACCGTTTAAATGTTCAATATCCCAATATTCGATAATTGAATGCCCGATTAACGCAATCTCTTTCACTTCACGGAAGTTCTGTTTTTTCATTAAAATCGAGCGTTTAATAGTTTCAAGCAGCACTTTCTCTTTGTTGCGTTGCTGCAGAATAAAGTAGAAATATTCAAAATCTTGGCGATCATCAATATCAATAGAGACATCTTTATCCATAAAATATGCCAAACATTTCGCCCCATAGAAATGTTTTTGCTCAAGGTAAGCGATCGGTTTTGCCGAGAAAATTGCACCATTTGGCGAATATTCAGGGCGATAAAGCTGGCGAGCATAATTGGAATAATCCAGTTGGAAGTGTTTTAAGCTTTCATCTTCTTCAATCACACGGGTAAGCGTTGTCGGCTTATGGGCATCAGACACCGACACCAAGAAATCAAACTGCTCAAAATTACGCTCAAATTTCTCGCACGCTTCACGAATATGTTCGGCACTGCGTAATGGCGAGGTCGGCTGGAGCAAGACGAAATAGTCGAAATCCACCGATTTGTATTGATTCAGCACATCTTCAATCACCACGAACGAGCTGGCTTTGTCGCTCGCCAAATGCTCGGCACGCTTGATAAATTCAATCGGATAGTGCGAGAGCAAATCGATATATTCCTGCGAATCGGTGCTGACAATAATTTTGTCAAACTGTTTCGATTCAATCGCCGCTTCAATGGAGTACGCCATTAACGGCTTGCCGTCCGCTAACAACACGTTTTTATTCGGCAGCCCTTTTGAGCCGGCTCGAGCTGTAATAATTGCAATTTTTTTCATCATTTTGACCGCTTGTATAGAGAAAACCTGAGGCTTGGAACCTCAGATTGCATATTATAATTGATTTTCGAAGCGAGAATCTTGAATTAATTGATCTTCTTCAAAATCTTGTTCGGCTGCTTTTCCTAGCACTTCGTACCAGAACATTGGGCTAATACCATTGCCCGGGCGTTTGGTGGTGATATTCTCCACCGTGAAAATTTCGCCTTTCTTAATTGGGCGAGCCGCAATAATCGATTTGCGTGCCACAATTTTATTTTTCGCCTCCGAATTAGTCACCAATTTTTCAGACGAACCGAGGGATTTTTCCACCGCACGAATGCCTTCGCAGAGCAATTTCAATTCATCTGGAGTAACAGACGCTTTGTGATCCGGCCCTTCAAAATTTTTATCCAGCGTGAAATGTTTTTCGATAAAGGTAATGCCATAAGGCACTGCTGCTAAACCTGCGAAATAGCCTGCCGAATGGTCGGAAAAACCTAAGCTATATTCGCCAAACTCTTGTTTGAGTTGGTGGAAGGCGTTGAGGTTCACATCTTCGTATGGCGTTGGATATTCGGTGTTGCAGTGCAAAATAGTAATATCTTTTTTCGCCACGCCGTTGTCTTCCAACACTTTCAGTGAGGCTTTGGTTTCTTCGATCGTTGCCATTCCGGTGGAAATCACAATGGTTTTGCCAGCAATCGGCAAGCGTGCGATTTTTTCCAAATATGGCAAATTGGTTAATTCGCCCGATGGAATTTTCCACACCTTTTGCTGCTGGTTGGCTAAGAAGTCGATGGATTCAAAATCAAATGGAGTGGAAAACACTTCCAAGCCTAATGAACGAGCGTAGGCTTCCAGCTTCACAAATTCATCATAAGGCAGCTCTAATTTGCGGGTCATCTCTAATTGAGAATCCGCCGTGCCGGTGGTGACTTTTTGATACTCCGCTTTTGGAGCGTATTTTGAGATTAATTTATCCGCTTTGAAGGTCTGGAATTTCACCGCATCCACACCACACTCTTTCGCGACATCCACCATTTTTTGGGCTAACGCCGGATCACCGTTATGGTTACAACCGATTTCTGCCACAATAAATACATTTGCCATTATTTTATATCCTTAATATATTTTGCCGGAACCCCGGCCACCACCGTGCGAGGCTCCACATTTCTAATCACAACCGCACCGGAACCCACCAATGCACTTTCACCAATTCTTAATTGACCGTTGATCACAGAGGAACTGCCTACAAAAGCATAATCTTCGACAATCACATCGCCGTTTAGTGTCGTGTTGGTGGAAATATTGCAGTGATTGCCGATAAAACAACCGTGTTCCACCAATGATTTAGTGTTGATAATTACGTTATCGCCCACTGTTACACCGCTGTTTACAATCGCCATTTTGCCCACAAACACCCCAATACCAAGGCTTGAGTTCTTTGACACTAACGCTGTTTTATCCACTACATTAATGATTTTGCAGCCTAGCTGCTGCAATTTTAAAAATTTTTCTAATCGGCGAGTATTATCACCGATACTAACGAAATAACTATAATTCTCTTGATTTTTAAAATCTTGCACTGTTGATGACAGTACAGGATAACCTAAATGGCTACTTCCTTCTGGTTTAAAATTATCTATAAACCCGCAGAATTCATATTGTTCAACATCAAGCGAATCCAACACTGATTTCGCATAGCCACCTGCACCAATTAAAATCAATTTTTCTCTTTTTAATTGCTGTTGCATACTACTATCTCAAAGCATAACTCTCCAAATGAAATATTTTAATACTTTTTAATTTAGAAAAATAGACAATTCGTTGATAATCTAGGAAAATAAATCCTTATAACTCATCCATCTTTACAATAAATCATTTTATGTTTGAACTGGTTAAACTTATCACCGCAATGATCCTACCGCCATTTAATATTATTCTATTATGGTTGTTAGCATTAATTCTCTTTGCAATCGGCTATAAATACTCCGCTTATTTTTTTGCATTGCTTGGCATTACAATTTTATATATTTTCAGTATTCCTTACACCTCACAAAAATTGGGCGATTCCTTACTTGAAGGCGAAGAGCCTACTATTGAAAAATACAAAACCGCCCAAGCGATTGTAGTACTAGGTGGCGGCTTACGGGATAGCCAAGAACTATTTGGAAAACTCGCGATTCCAGGTATTCCACTGGAAAGAATGCGTTATGCTGCTTACTTACATAAAAAGACAGGCTTGCCGATTTTAGCCACCGGCAGCAGCCCTAATGGCACTTCTGAAGCTAAAATTATGGCAGATGAATTTAAAATGTTCTTCAACATTGACACCAAATGGCTCGAAAACAAAGCCAAAACCACTAAAGAAAATGCCATTTTTAGTCGTGAAATTTTGGAAAAAGAGAACATCAATAAAATTGTTCTTGTCACCAACCAATGGCATATGAAACGAGCAGAAATGCTGTTCAAACAACAAGGTTTTGATGTGCTACCGGCAAGTGTCGGCTCGGGTGATACACCTGATCATTACAAGCTCAACTTTATGCACTTTGTTCCGCAAGCCGGAGCGATGAACAGCAATATGCTGGCATTAAAAGAGTGGATTGGGTATTGGAAGGAAAGTAAATAACATTATAAGGCAGGTTCAACCTGCCTTATTTTTTGCAAAAAGAGGGAGAAAATGACCGCTTGTTTAGCTGATTTCTTGCGGATCGATATCCAAACTAAGTTTAATATTCGCCGGGATCTCCAAACTTTCTCTATCCTGATCAAAACAATCTAACAGCTGTTGTAGGGCATTGCGTGCCGGGTGTTGAATAAGCAACAGCCAGCGGTAATGCCCTGCTTTTTTTGCCATTGGGGCAGCAAGCGGTGGTAAAAGCTGGACATTTTGCAAATTGAGTTGCTGGATTTTTTGTTGAAAATAACCATTTAACTTTTCTAGCACCGCCAAGGTTTGGGCGTTATCTTTGCCGGTTGCCCGAAACAGAGCTTGCGAAGAGAATGGCGGTAGCATCATTAGTTTTCGCATTTTGAGGGCTTCGTTCGCAAATTCGGCGTAGCCTTGTTCTAACAAAGTTTTGAGCAATGGGTGATCAGGGTAATGAGTTTGCAACACCACTTCGCCTTTTTTCTCCGCACGCCCAGCACGTCCTGCCACTTGCGAATAGAGTTGAGCCAACCGTTCTTCCGCTCGGAAATCCACCGAAAACAGGGCGGAATCCACATTCACAATCGCAACCAGAGTCACATTCGGAAAATGATGCCCTTTCGCCAACATTTGCGTACCGATTAGAATTTGGCTTTTCCCCTCTCGGATATCCGCCAAATGATTTTCGAGCGTGCCTTTGCGAGCGGTGGAATCTCGGTCAATTCGAGTAACTTGGTAGTTTGGGAATTGCTCGTTCAGCACCTGTTCGAGCTGCTCTGTTCCCACGCCGGTTGTGATGAGATTGGTTGAGCCACAATGTCCGCACTGACGAGGAATCACTTTCTGCGTAGCACAATGGTGGCAACGTAGCACTCGCTGTTTTTGGTGGTAAGTGAACGGCTTATTGCACGCCTCGCATTCGCAAATCCAACCGCATTCGTGACAAAGCAAGACCGGAGCAAAGCCTCTGCGATTTAAAAACAACATCACTTGACTGCCTTGCCCCAAATGTTTTTTCATCATTGAGAGCAGACGCTCAGATAAACCAGAGGTAATCCGCTGGGTTTTGAGATCGATAATTTGCTGGTGAGCAAGTTGAGCATTTCCGGCTCGGACAGTTAAAGCAAGTTCCACAAATTTGCCGTTTTGCACATTTTGCAGGCTTTCAAGGCTTGGAGTTGCTGAACCTAGTATAATGGGAATATCTGCATTTTTCGCTCGCAGCACCGCCAAATCTCGAGCGTGATACCGCCAGCCTTCTTGCTGTTTAAACGAACTGTCGTGCTCCTCGTCTAAAATAATCACTCCTAAATTGTGGAACTGAGTGAACAGAGCAGAGCGTGTGCCGATCACAATCGCACTTTCGCCATTTTTAGCTCGCAGCCACGCATTTAAACGCTCAGTTTCATTCATATTGGAATGTAAAACATCAATTTCCACATTAAAGCGTGCTTTAAAACGTTGTACCGTTTGTGGTGTTAGCCCAATTTCAGGCACAAGTACCAGCACCTGTTGTTTGCGTTTTAGCACAGTTTCGATGAATTGTAGATAAACTTCGGTTTTGCCCGAACCAGTTACCCCATTCAACAAAAAAGTAGCAAAATCATTTTGTACATTTAAACGGCTAACCACTAAAGTTTGCTGTTTATTCAACGTAAGGCGATTTTGCACATTTACTAACGGCAACTCACCAAGCGATTGTTGCCACGATTGTGCGACAAAAGGCACGTCAATTTTCTCAACATAACCTTTTTCTAATAAGCCTTTCCAAGCAGAAGGGCTACAAGCGGTCGGTTTTTCAAAAAATTTTGTAAATACAGCAAGCTCGGTTAAAAGCTCAACTTGTTTTTTAGCTTTTTTATTTTCTCCGATAATTAAGGATTTCCGTCCTTGTTCCGTTACCACGAAATAATCAGGCTGGGAGCGTTCTGTAGAATCGCCATTGCGAAGTTTCACTGGTAAAGCACTGTTTAGCACTTCGCCCACAGGAGCGTGATAGTAGCGAGCTGCCCACGTTAAAAGTTGCCACATTTCATCGTCAAAAATTGACTCTAAATCCAGAACAGCTGTAATCGGCTTGAGCTTATCAGAGGGAACATCACTCTCTTGCGGAAAATCAACCGCAATACCAATTTTGGTTTGGCGACCAAAAGGCACAACTACTCGGCTACCCTTGCAAACATTGAGTTCGTCGGGCAGTAAGTAGTCAAAATAACGATGTAACGGCACATTCAGTGCCACTTTGATTAATCTCACTTTTCTAAACCAATTTTGATTGCAAGTCCGATAAAAATCGAACCACAAATTTTATTTAACCGACCCCCAACCTTTTGATTATGCCGTAAAAAATCTCCAACAGGTGCAGCAGCTAATACTAAAATGCTTACCCAAATAATGCTGGTGGACAAAAACGTCAGCCCTAGTAACATAAAAGGTATAAAGGTATTTTCTAAATTATGGGAAACAAATTGTGGCAATAACGCCAAGAAAAAGAGTAACACTTTCGGGTTTAATAAATTGGTAATCAAGCCTTGACGAAATATACTCCACAGCGGAAGTTTATCTAAGATAATTTTTTCTAGTACCAATGGTTCTTGCCACATTTTAGCACCGAGATAACAAAGATAAATCGCCCCAGCATATTTCAGAAAATTAAATAAAGTCGGCGAATGTGCCACAATGCCAGCAAGCCCAAGTGAAACAGCAAGAATATGGCATAAAATGCCTACTAGAATGCCGAGTGAAGACATTAAGCCTGCTTTTTTCCCCTCTGCAATCGTTCGAGTTAAAATATAGATAGTATCTGAACCTGGTGTGAGGTTAAGCAGAATACAAGCGGTTAAAAATCCCCAATAATTTACAATATCACTCATCATTCATCACTTAAACTAGATAGTAGCTTTCGCTTTTTGTACTGTTGCCGCAAAGCAATGATACCATCTAACACCAAAAATAAAATCGAAATCAGCAAACAAGCCATCAAGATATAAGATTCACTCTCTAATCTTTCACCAATTAAAAATGAAACCACCAGCATTAACAATGGCTCTACATAGCCCAATAACCCGAGTAAATAAAAAGGTAGAATCGTGCTGGCTAGGGTGTAGCTAATTAAGGCCGTGCCACTAATTAATCCGAGTAACGCAATAAAATAGTAAATATTTGGATTTTGTGTTTCTACATATTGCATATCAAGCTGGCTGATAAAATATAGAGCAACAGGAAGTAAATATAAAATTTCCATCATAAAGCTATTTAAATGGCTTAAACCAAATTTGCGGCGGAGGTAAAAATAAATTGGATAACCTGTGCAAACAAATAAGCTTTCAATAGAAATTTTACCTGCGAGCAGAATATTACTGGTAACGCCTACAAAAGCCACAATAATCGCCAGCCATTTATTAAATGAAAGCATTTCTTTATAAACCACTTTTCCAAATGCCACCATAATAATCGGCATCAATAAATAGCCCATTGAAACTTCAATAGCCTTGCCACTATTGGGAGCCCATAAAAACAGCCACATCTGCCCACCAACAATAGATGCCGTGATTAAAATAACCAGTAATAAATGAGGCTCTCGCTTAAGTCTTTTTAGAAACTCAAGAAATTCGTTTTGCTTTTTAAAAAGAAAAAGGGCGAGGAAAAGAAAAGGAATCGTAACCAGCATACGAATGCCGAAAATGCTCACACCTGCCAACGGTTTTAGAAAGATCGCTAAATAGTACATACAGCCGAATAAAATAGAGGCTGAAAGCGATAAAAGAATGCCTTTTAACATAGTGATAAGAAATTAGTTGTTGCTAGTTTTTCAAATCTCCCTCGCTCCTCTTTTCTAAAGAAGAGTAATCATTCATCTAAATGAAGTTAACTGGGCTATTCAAAAACATACGAAATAATATGAATTTATAGAAATAAAATCCCCTCTTCAGATAAAAGAGGGGAAGGCTGATTCAACCTAATCTTGACGATAGGTTTTTAAGAAATTTGCAAGGCGACCAATTGCTTCTTCAATTTGATGTGCATAAGGTAATGTTACGACACGGAAGTGATCCGACTTATGCCAGTTAAAGCCGGTTCCTTGTACTAACAATACTTTTTCTTGTTGTAACAAATCATAGATGAATTTTTGGTCATCTTTAATGCCGTACATTTCAGTGTCAATTTTCGGGAACATATACAACGCCCCTTTCGCTTTCACGCAGCTAATGCCCGGAATTTGCACTAACAATTCGTGCATTTTGTTACGTTGCTCAAGTAAGCGACCTCCCGGTAACACAAATTCATTGATACTTTGATAACCGCCTAATGCGGTTTGAATAGCGTGCTGCATTGGCGTATTCGCACATAAACGCATTGACGAAAGCATATCCAAGCCTTCAATAAAACCTTTGGCTTGATGTTTTGGTCCACTTAATACCATCCAACCTTGGCGAAAGCCTGCCACACGATAAGCCTTAGACAAACCATTGTAAGTAACGGTTAATAAATCAGGTGCTAGAGCTGCAATATGATGATGCACCGCACCATCGTAAATAATTTTTTCGTAAATCTCGTCAGCAAAAATAATTAAATTATGCTGACGAGCCAACTCCGCAATTTCAAGTAGGATTTGTCGACTATACACTGCACCTGTTGGGTTATTTGGGTTAATTACTAAAATCCCTTTTGTACGTGGCGTGATTTTCGATTTAATATCTTCAATATCTGGAAACCATTCATTTTCTTCATCGCACAGATAATGCACCGCTTTGCCACCAGCCAAAGTTGAGGCTGCCGTCCATAACGGATAATCAGGCATAGGAATTAAAATTTCATCACCATCGTTGAGTAATGCCTGCATCGACATCGTAATCAGCTCAGAAACACCGTTACCAATATAAACATCGTTCACGTCCATTCCGCGCATACCTTTTGATTGGTAATATTGCACAATCGCCTTACGAGCTGAATATAAACCTTTTGAATCGCAATAGCCTTGTGCTTTTGGCAAGTTACGAATGACGTCAACTAAAATTTCATCTGGAGCTTCAAATCCAAATGGAGCAGGATTACCGATATTTAATTTTAAAATTTTATGCCCTTCTTCTTCTAAACGGAGAGCTTCTTTATGAATTGGTCCGCGTATATCATAACGAACCTGTGCTAATTTATCTGATTTGGGAAAAAGTTCCATTGCTGACTTCCTATATAATTAATCTGCTATTTGCTTATATCATTGTTTAAAAAATCGATATTTTGGAATGAATTTACAAACATTACTCTAATTTGGGAGGAAAAAAAAGAGGAAATGCGTTAAAATAATGACCTTTTTTAAAATCAGCTAAAAATAAGCGGTATAATTTTTTCATTTTTTTGCAGATGTCTATTTTTAACCTATTAAAACAAGAACTTATAAAAAGTTATTCAAATATGGGAAAAGGGGAAGGTTTGGTGACCATTCAAGCCTCCGTGTCGTTATTTGAAACTGATTTATCGCTACTTGGTTGGTTAAAAGCCCAAAATCAGCACTATCCACACTTTTTTCTACAATATCGTGATAAAGATGAGACAATTGCAACTGTGGGAGCAATTCGTCAATTTCATACCCTTGAAACCGCACAAGCCTTTATTCAACAACATAATTTGCCTCTAATCGGCGGATTACAATTTGAAGGTTACACTCAGTTTATTTTGCCTCAATTCTCATTGGTAAAAAATCAGCAAAATTTGACCGCTTGTTTCTATTTCGATAGCGATAATATGGAGCAACAAGCGGTTGTTTTTGCACAATTTATTGCAAATTTTGAGCATATTGAAGAATTGAGCTTGTCCGATAATCCGTTGCAATCCGTTGCAGCAACCAGCAGTTTTGAGCAATGGGAAAGCAATATCAACAAAGCGATTTGTGCTATTGGACAAGGCAAATTCCAAAAAGTGGTATTGGCAAACGCCATCCGTCTGCATTTTGAAAAACCGATTTGCAGCTATGATTTGATTGCACAAAGTCGTCAAATCAATCAAGGTTGCTACCATTTCCTCTGGGCTGAAAGTAAAGAAATCGCCTTCATTGGCTCAACCCCAGAGCGTTTATATCACCGCAAAGACAAGCAACTTTTTACTGAAGCTCTCGCCGGCACAGCAGCGGTTACACCAAGTGAAACGCAAACAGAATTAAATGCACAATGGTTATTAAGCGACCCGAAAAATATCCACGAAAATCAATTAGTGGTTGATGATATTGAAAATAATCTGGCAGATTGTGTGGCTGAGTTTGATGTATCTGAAGCAAAGATCAAGCGGCTACACAATGTGCAACACTTACGCCGCCAAATTCAAGCAAGGCTAAAACAAAATATTACTGATAGTGATTGCTTAAACCGTATTCACCCAACTGCTGCGGTAGCAGGGCTGCCTCGTCCAAAAGCAAAACAATTTATCACTGAAAATGAACCCTTTACCCGCCATTGGTACGCAGGCACTTTGGGGGTAATGGGTAATGATGAAGCCGAATTTTGCGTAACACTCCGTTCTGCCTTAATTTCACAAAACTCAATTACGCTTTATGCAGGAGCCGGCATTGTAGAGGCGTCCGATCCACAATCGGAATGGCAAGAAATTAAACGTAAATCACAAGGTATCGCTAAACTATTGAATATTGATTTAGTAACAAAAGAGGATCTGTAAGCTAGACTTCCAGAACTTAATCTCTTAATTATTTCTATATTTTCATTTCCAATTTCCTAACAAAACACATTACCACTACAAAATTAGTAGTATATATTTCACAATTAAAAAATTTTCATAAGGGAAACGTTTACGTAACACTCCTCAGACCACTCATTCTTATTTTATATAAAAAATGTGATAGACTCCTCGCAGTTTCGTTTTTATATTTAAGGAATAACTGAATGAAATTCAATAAAAAATTAATTTTAACATTTGCTGCAACTTTAGTTTTAAGTGCTTGCGGAGGGAGCGGTAGCGGAGGTTCGTCTTCAACACCGAGCCAGCCTAAGCTAGTTCCAGAAACACACAATAATGGCCAAAAGCAGAAAAATACCTCTCAGGAACAAAATGCTCCTCAGGCACAAAATACTCCTCAGGCACAAAATACTCCTCAGGCACAAAATACTCCTCAGGCACAAAATGCTCCTCAGGCACAAAATGCTCCTCAGGCACAGAATGCTCCTCAGGTACAAAATGCTCCTCAGGCACAAAATACTCCTCAGGCACAAAATACTCCTCAGGCACAAAATACTCCTCAGGCACAAAATACTCCTCAGGCACAAAATGCTCCTCAGGCACAAAATGCTCCTCAGGCACAGAATGCTCCTCAGGTACAAAATGCTCCTCAGGCACAGAATGCTCCTCAGGCACAGAATGTTCCTCAGGAGGAAAATAATACCCAAAGTCAAAATAATTCTCGAATACAGGATCAGCAAGAAGTGGCTCATTCAACAACACAAATTGCTTCTTCAATACCTGAAAAGAAAATAGATGGATCTTTTGATAACATTGGGACAGTAATGCTTGATGCAGAAAAACAAACTATTACACTCAATAAATTTATTTTAGTTGATAAACCTGATAGCCCAACAAAATATGATCGCGTTAGTGGCAAACCAATTATTGAAGAAAAGAACCAGATCATACTACCATTGGCAGATATTCCTACTGGAGAACTAACATCTGATCAAAATGCTGATTATCTAATAGGACGTAGCGGAGATCTGTTTTATGGCGTTTATCACGATACACAAAGTAATATTCTTGTAGAAGAAGCGGATAAATTCAGTAAATATTTTGTTATTTATGATGAAAATCGTGTTAACAGTAAAGTATCTCAAGACTTAACAGCCACTTATAACAAAAAAGGAGGGGTTGTATATGGTGCAAATGCAGGTATAAAAGAGTTTGAAGCACGTTTAAATAAACTGGCAGATGTAAACATTGAATTCAAAGATGGTAAGGCAAACGGTAATATAAGTGATGAAAATTCCGTAAAACCTATCTTTACAATCACTGGTGATACAAAAAGTTTAGTAATTTCTCCAACAGCAGACAACCCTGTTATATCTGTAATATTAAATGAACGTAAACAGAACTACAGTCAAGGTATGGAGAAGGCTGTAATGGATATTAAATTTATTGATTCTGCAAAAGGGGCTGGAGACCAAAAATACTTAATCGGTGAAGCAAAAAGCGAGAGCTGGCAAGCAATAATGGTTGGCGAGAAAAAATAAAGTTATCTTCTGCTTAAAACTGAAATAAAAAGACTGAGTCTGGATAATATTGGCTCAGTCTTTTAAATTTACATAGAAAATTATCCTCTAGCTTCTACTTACTCAATCCCCACAATTTTGTGGGTTTGGATACTCAGTTGCCATTTGGGTTTATTCGCTCTTTGATTCAGCAGCCCTAACTGAGTGATGGTTTCCAGCAGATTCATCTTGCCGTCCACTTCGCAGGGGGAAAGGTAGTAATGATCAGCTTTAATTTGAGTTTCTAGCTGTTCGCAGAACTCTTGTACTTCACCGTCCACCACAATTCGCACTTCATTGGCAAATTCAATACAGCGACGCTGGTATTTTTCCTGATACATTCGCTTCGGGCTGGTCGCGATATAATCAATTTGTGGCGGAATCTCTTTTAAACCATTGGTTTCAATCACCAAAAAATAGCCCGCTTGTTTCAGCTGTTCAAGCAACAGGGATAAATTCGGCTGAATAGTCGGTTCTCCGCCTGTAATAATCACGTTTTTTGCCGAATAACTTTTGACTTTGGCAAGAATCTCGCTCAATGTCCAAGCCACAAATTGATTGTAATTGGTATCGCACCAAGGGCAAGTGAGGTTGCATTTGCCAAAGCGGACAAAAATCGCCGGCATTCCGGTATTAAAGCCTTCTCCTTGCAAGCTTTCAAAAATTTCCACAATCGGAAAAGTCGGATTAGAAATTAACGCCGCCATTATTTGCTGTACTCACAATAAGAGGTTGGCGTTTCCCAAAGGCGAATCAGGCTAACCGGTAGCCCCATCTTTTCCAGCTTTTCAAACATATATTTCGCCATCTCTTCGGCGGTGGTGCGACTTGGAATCCCATAAACTTTCGATTTTAAGTCGATTAAAAGTTGTGCCACTTGGCTCTCACGAGCATTATGTAAATCGTAAATGAAAGCGTGATCCATCGGGTCTAAAATATGGCATTTCACGATGGCTTTCAGGTCAGAATAATCCATCACCATTCCTCGCTTCGCTCCGCTTTCGTACAAATCACCTGTCACCTCGACCTGTAATTTGTAAGTATGCCCGTGCAGATTTTGGCATTTGCCATCGTGCCCATCAAGCATATGAGCCATATCAAAACTAAATTCTTTGGCAATCTTAAACATTGGTTTGACCTCGCTCCGCTAGATATTCATTCAAGCCCTTTTCACGCAGCACGCAACTCGGGCAGGTATGGCAGCCACCCTCCATGCCCAAATAGCAGGTGTGGGTATGTTCTCGAATATAATCAAAGGCTCCGAGCTTATCCGCTAATGCCCAAGTTTCCTTTTTGGTGAGGTACATCAACGGCGTGCGAATATTGAAATTGTAATCCATTGCTAAATTCAGCGTGACGTTCATTGATTTCACGAACACATCACTGCAGTCTGGATAACCGCTGAAATCGGTTTCACATACGCCAGTAAAAATAGTTTGAATACCCTGCCCTTTGGCGTAGATGGCAGTATAGAGCAAAAATAACGCATTTCGCCCATCGACAAAGGTATTCGGCGTGCTGCCCTCTTGCTTGATTTCCGCATTGTCGCTCATTAAAGCATTGGTGGTAATCGCTTTGATAACCGAGGTGTCAATAAGAGTCTGCTTTACGCCGAGATCGTTAGCGATCCACGCTGCTTTTTCCAGCTCAATAGAATGGCGTTGCCCATATTGAAAAGTGACGACTTCCACGTTTTCTTTTCCAAATTCAGCAATGGCTTGGAATAAACAGGTTGTCGAATCCTGACCGCCGGAAAAAATCACAACGGCTTTTGAGGTTTGAGATGTCATTTTATATCCTTAGTTTTTTTGCGTGGGAGGTTTACGAACCACGGAATAATAAATACAAGCGGTCACAAAAAGCATTGCTTTTTGAACGTCGGCTTTACCAACGGCAGCGAAGCTGTGAACAATCCTTACAAGGATTGTGAATAATTTTTAGCTTGTATTTTGCGAAAGGCGAGCATTCTAACAAAAAGGCAACTTAAATGCTCTAACTATCGCAAGAAATCAAATAATTTACTTCCTCTTGTACCCAAAATTAACTAGAATTGAGGAAGTTTTTATTGTAAGGAATGAACCAATGCTTACCCCAAAGAATCTTGAAGCTATCGCTCAACAATTACACAATGCCCTGCCGCAAGGCTTAAAAAATGTCGGTAACGATTTAGATGAAAAATTCAAACAAATCCTACAAGCTCAGCTTGCTCGCCTTGATGTGGTCACTCGTGAAGAGTTTGATGTGCAATCGCAAGTGTTGCTTCGTACCCGTGAAAAACTAAACGAATTAGAAAAGCGTCTTGATGAATTAGCTAAAGATGCTCAATCCTAAACCGATTTCAATTTGTAAATTTGTAAAAGGAAATAAAAATGCAGAAAATCAATCCTGTTCAAACCTTTGCTTGGAATGCTTTAAGCCAACATAAAGCAGATAACCTCTCCATTCCTCAACTTTTCGCCGAAGATGCCAGCCGTTTTGATAAATATTCTCTTCGTTTTGAAGATCAATTATTGGTCGATTTTTCTAAAAATGCGATCAACGAGAAAACCTTAACGTTGCTTCGTCAATTAGCGAACGAATGCGGTTTGGAATCGGCAAAAAATGCAATGTTCTCGGGCAAAAAAATTAACCGTACCGAAAACCGTGCAGTTCTGCACGTGGCTCTTCGCAATCGCTCAAATACGCCAATCGCTGTTGATGGCAAAGATGTAATGCCGGAAGTGAATGCAGTGCTAGCAAAAATGAAAGAGTTCTGCGAGCGAGTGATCTCAGGCGAATGGAAAGGCTATACTGGCAAAGCGATTACCGATGTAATTAATATCGGCATCGGCGGTTCAGATTTGGGACCTTATATGGTGACTGAAGCGTTACGCCCTTACAAAAATCATCTGAATATGCACTTTGTGTCGAACGTGGACGGCACGCACATTGCCGAAGTGTTACGCAAAGTCAATCCGGAAACCACACTCGTGTTAGTGGCCTCAAAAACTTTCACCACGCAAGAAACGATGACGAATGCCCTTTCTGCTCGCAAATGGTTATTAGATTTTGCTAAAGATGAATCTGCGGTAGCGAAACATTTCGTAGCACTTTCTACTAACGCAAAAGAAGTGGAAAAATTCGGCATTGATACCGCAAATATGTTCGAGTTCTGGGATTGGGTAGGCGGTCGTTATTCATTATGGTCGGCAATCGGTTTATCTATCGCCCTTTCTATCGGTTTTGAGAACTTCGAGCAACTGCTTGCCGGTGCTCACGCAATGGATAACCACTTCTTAGTGACCCCAATCGAGAAAAATATTCCAACCACATTAGCTTTAGTCGGTATTTGGAATAACAATTTCTTAGGTGCAGAAAGTGAAGCAATTTTACCTTACGACCAATATATGCACCGCTTCGCTGCCTATTTCCAACAAGGTAACATGGAATCTAACGGTAAATTTGTCGGCCGTGATGGCAAACCGGTTACCCACCAAACCGGCCCGATTATTTGGGGCGAACCGGGCACAAACGGTCAGCACGCTTTCTACCAACTAATTCACCAGGGTACAAAATTAATCCCTTGTGATTTCATCGCACCGGCTCAAACGCATAATCCGTTAAGCGATCACCACAACAAATTGCTCTCCAACTTCTTTGCTCAAACCGAAGCCTTGGCATTTGGTAAATCGAAAGAAGTCGTGGAAAAAGAGTTCTTAGATGCAGGTAAAACGCTGAAAGAAGTGGTTGAAATCGTGCCATTTAAAGTCTTCACTGGTAACAAACCGACTAACTCCATTTTAGTACAAAAAATCACACCGTACAGCTTAGGAGCATTAATTGCAATGTACGAACACAAAATTTTCGTACAAGGTGTCATCTTCAACATCTACAGCTTCGACCAATGGGGTGTAGAGCTTGGTAAACAACTTGCTAACCGCATTTTACCTGAGTTGGAAAATAATGAAGAAATCACCAGCCACGACAGCTCAACGAATGGATTAATCAATCAATTCAAGGCATGGAGATAATATTAAAACACAAGGCATAACGAGAAAACATTATGCCTTTTCTTTTTCTTCGCTATAAAATCTTACATTGTGTATCAAGTTAAATTACAAGCGGTCATTTTCATACCTTATTTTATAAAATAACCTTCTATGCTAAGATAAAATAAAAAACAAAAACCCCTAAGTATCTCTACTTAGGGGCGCTTTCTGTATCTATTCTTCGTTATCTATTTTCTTCTATCTATTCAGTAAAACCCGATGATGCTCTACTCTCACATGGCGAATCACCACACTACCATCGACGTTACTGCGTTTTACTTCTAAGTTCGGTATGGAATCAGGTAGAACCACAGCACTATGGTCATCGGGATAATTGGGTCAAAATTCAAAAACAAGCTGATTATTCTGAGTGTATTTTTTTCTTTATGCGTTTAGTTTCTCCACTTGTGTTTTCTTCTTTCTCATAAAAACACTTGAGCGTTGTATAGTTAAGCCTCTCGGGCAATTAGTACGTGTTAGCTCAACGTCTCGCAACGCTTACACACCACGCCTATCTACGTCGTAGTCTCCAACAACCCTTACAGTCTTATAGACTGGGAGAACTCATCTCTTGGCAAGTTTCGTGCTTAGATGCTTTCAGCACTTATCTCTTCCGCACATAGCTACTCGGCAATGCGTCTGGCGACACAACCGAAACACCAGCGGTGCGTCCACTCCGGTCCTCTCGTACTAGGAGCAGCCCCAACCAATTCTCCAACGCCCACGGCAGATAGGGACCGAACTGTCTCACGACGTTCTAAACCCAGCTCGCGTACCACTTTAAATGGCGAACAGCCATACCCTTGGGACCTACTTCAGCCCCAGGATGTGATGAGCCGACATCGAGGTGCCAAACACCGCCGTCGATATGAACTCTTGGGCGGTATCAGCCTGTTATCCCCGGAGTACCTTTTATCCGTTGAGCGATGGCCCTTCCATTCAGAACCACCGGATCACTATGACCTGCTTTCGCACCTGCTCGACTTGTCTGTCTCGCAGTTAAGCTTGCTTCTACCATTGCACTAACCTGACGATGTCCGACCGTCATTAGCAAACCTTCGTGCTCCTCCGTTACTCTTTGGGAGGAGACCGCCCCAGTCAAACTACCCACCAGACACTGTCCGAGTACTCGTTCCGAGTACTTCGTTAGAACATCAAACGTTAAAGGGTGGTATTTCAAGGACGCCTCCAACAACACTGGCGTGTCATCTTCAAAGGCTCCCACCTATCCTACACATCAAAATTCAATGTTCAGTGTCAAGCTATAGTAAAGGTTCACGGGGTCTTTCCGTCTAGCCGCGGGTACACCGCATCTTCACGGCGATTTCAATTTCACTGAGTCTCGGGTGGAGACAGCCTGGCCATCATTATGCCATTCGTGCAGGTCGGAACTTACCCGACAAGGAATTTCGCTACCTTAGGACCGTTATAGTTACGGCCGCCGTTTACTGGGGCTTCGATCAGGAGCTTCTCTTGCGATAACACCATCAATTAACCTTCCAGCACCGGGCAGGCATCACACCCTATACGTCCACTTTCGTGTTTGCAGAGTGCTGTGTTTTTAATAAACAGTTGCAGCCAGCTGGTATCTTCGACCGGTTCAACCTTCGTGAGCAAGTCACTACAATCTACGCCGGCGCACCTTCTCCCGAAGTTACGGTGCTATTTTGCCTAGTTCCTTCACCCGAGTTCTCTCAAGCGCCTGAGTATTCTCTACCTGACCACCTGTGTCGGTTTATAGTACGGTTTAGTGTAATCTGAAGCTTAGTGGCTTTTCCTGGAAGCGTGGTATCGGTTACTTCAGCTCCGTAGAGCCTCGTCATCATCTCTCGGTGTTAATAAGTGTCCGGATTTGCCTAAACACTCCACCTACCAACTTAAACAGGGATATCCAACACCCTGATAACCTAACCTTCTCCGTCCCCACATCGCAATTACACCAAGTACGGGAATATTAACCCGTTTCCCATCGACTACGCTTTTCAGCCTCGCCTTAGGGGCCGACTCACCCTGCCCCGATTAACGTTGGACAGGAACCCTTGGTCTTCCGGCGAACGAGTTTTTCACTCGTTTTATCGTTACTTATGTCAGCATTCGCACTTCTGATACGTCCAGCAAGCCTCTCGACTCACCTTCATCCGCTTACAGAACGCTCCCCTACCCAACAGTGTTACCACTGATGCCGCAGCTTCGGTGACTAGTTTTAGCCCCGTTACATCTTCCGCGCAGGCCGACTCGACTAGTGAGCTATTACGCTTTCTTTAAATGATGGCTGCTTCTAAGCCAACATCCTAGCTGTCTAAGCCTTCCCACTTCGTTTCCCACTTAACTAGTACTTTGGGACCTTAGCTGGCGGTCTGGGTTGTTTCCCTCTCCACGATGGACGTTAGCACCCACCGTGTGTCTCCTATGCATTACTCTTCGGTATTCGCAGTTTGCATCGGGTTGGTAATCCGGGATGGACCCCTAGCCGAAACAGTGCTCTACCCCCGAAGGTATTCACATAAGGCTCTACCTAAATAGATTTCGGGGAGAACCAGCTATCTCCCGGTTTGATTGGCCTTTCACCCCCAGCCACAAGTCATCCGCTAATTTTTCAACATTAGTCGGTTCGGTCCTCCAATTAGTGTTACCCAATCTTCAACCTGCCCATGGCTAGATCACCGGGTTTCGGGTCTATACCTTGCAACTACACGCCCAGTTAAGACTCGGTTTCCCTACGGCTCCCCTATTCGGTTAACCTTGCTACAAAATATAAGTCGCTGACCCATTATACAAAAGGTACGCAGTCACAGAATAAATCTGCTCCCACTGCTTGTACGCACAAGGTTTCAGGTTCTATTTCACTCCCCTCGCCGGGGTTCTTTTCGCCTTTCCTTCACAGTACTGGTTCACTATCGGTCAATCAGGAGTATTTAGCCTTGGAGGATGGTCCCCCCATCTTCAAACAGGATATCACGTGTCCCGCCCTACTTGTTGTTAGCCTAGTACCACGGAAATATTTTCGAGTACGGGATTATCACCCTCTACGATTGAGCTTCCCAGCTCATTCCTCTAATAAATCCGCTATCACTAACTGGCTCTTTCGCGTTCGCTCGCCGCTACTAACGAAATCTCGGTTGATTTCTTTTCCTCGGGGTACTTAGATGTTTCAGTTCTCCCGGTTTGCCTCATTTACCTATGGATTCAGTAAATGATAGTAGGTTCTTCACCTACTGGGTTTCCCCATTCGGACATCTTGGATTAAACGCCTCTTATCGACTCATCCAAGCTTTTCGCAGATTAGCACGTCCTTCATCGCCTCTGATTGCCAAGGCATCCACCTTGTGCGCTTAGTCACTTAACTATACAACCTCAAATATTTTCATTTAAACAAGTCAAACGAATTGATTTGAAGCGATATTATTCAACTAAACACTTAGCTGCCTTTGTTCAGCTAAGATTTTTTAACTACTCAGACTTTCTTTCGAAAATCTCTCAGTTTTTCAGCTTGTTTCTAAATTTTTAAAGAACAAAGACGATATCTTTCGACTATCATCATACCTAAAATGGCAAAAAAGTTACTGTTTTTAACCGCTTGTCATCTTAGGTATGATGATTGGTGGAGATAAGCGGGATCGAACCGCTGACCTCCTGCGTGCAAGGCAGGCGCTCTCCCAGCTGAGCTATATCCCCGTACATCATAACCTTCCTTTCAGTTTTCACTCAGCATTCGCTCGTTCACTTTCGCTCACTTGCTCAATCGAGTGGTGGGTCTGAGTGGACTTGAACCACCGACCTCACCCTTATCAGGGGTGCGCTCTAACCACCTGAGCTACAGACCCAAAAGGATGTTTCCGTTATTCTACTTTCTATCAAACAATCTGTGTGAACACTTGCTGTCATTTCAAGCTCTCGCTTCTTGATTTTTGGTAAGGAGGTGATCCAACCGCAGGTTCCCCTACGGTTACCTTGTTACGACTTCACCCCAGTCATGAATCATACCGTGGTAAACGCCCCCCCGAAGGTTAAGCTATCTACTTCTGGTACAACCCACTCCCATGGTGTGACGGGCGGTGTGTACAAGGCCCGGGAACGTATTCACCGCAACATTCTGATTTGCGATTACTAGCGATTCCGACTTCATGGAGTCGAGTTGCAGACTCCAATCCGGACTTAGACGTACTTTGTGAGATTCGCTCACCATCGCTGGGTCGCTGCCCTCTGTATACGCCATTGTAGCACGTGTGTAGCCCTACTCGTAAGGGCCATGATGACTTGACGTCATCCCCACCTTCCTCCGGTTTATCACCGGCAGTCTCCTTTGAGTTCCCGACCTAATCGCTGGCAACAAAGGATAAGGGTTGCGCTCGTTGCGGGACTTAACCCAACATTTCACAACACGAGCTGACGACAGCCATGCAGCACCTGTCTCAGAGTTCCCGAAGGCACTCTCGTATCTCTACAAGATTCTCTGGATGTCAAGAGTAGGTAAGGTTCTTCGCGTTGCATCGAATTAAACCACATGCTCCACCGCTTGTGCGGGCCCCCGTCAATTCATTTGAGTTTTAACCTTGCGGCCGTACTCCCCAGGCGGTCGATTTATCACGTTAGCTACGGGCACCAAGCTTAAAGCCCAATCCCCAAATCGACAGCGTTTACGGCGTGGACTACCAGGGTATCTAATCCTGTTTGCTCCCCACGCTTTCGCACATGAGCGTCAGTACATTCCCAAGGGGCTGCCTTCGCCTTCGGTATTCCTCCACATCTCTACGCATTTCACCGCTACACGTGGAATTCTACCCCTCCCTAAAGTACTCTAGACTCCCAGTCTGAAATGCAATTCCCAGGTTAAGCCCGGGGCTTTCACATCTCACTTAAAAGTCCGCCTGCGTGCCCTTTACGCCCAGTTATTCCGATTAACGCTTGCACCCCCCGTATTACCGCGGCTGCTGGCACGGAGTTAGCCGGTGCTTCTTCTGTAGTTAACGTCAATCAAACTTGCTATTAACAAGTCTGCCTTCCTCGCTACCGAAAGAACTTTACAACCCGAAGGCCTTCTTCATTCACGCGGCATGGCTGCATCAGGGTTCCCCCCATTGTGCAATATTCCCCACTGCTGCCTCCCGTAGGAGTCTGGACCGTGTCTCAGTTCCAGTGTGGCTGGTCATCCTCTCAGACCAGCTAGAGATCGTCGCCTTGGTGAGCCTTTACCTCACCAACTAGCTAATCCCACTTGGGCTCATCTTATGGCAGGTGGCCCGAAAGTCCCACCCTTTAGTCCAAAGACATTACGCGGTATTAGCTACCGTTTCCAGTAGTTATCCCCCTCCATAAGCCAGATTCCCAAGCATTACTCACCCGTCCGCCACTCGTCAGCAAAGAAGCAAGCTTCTCCCTGTTACCGTTCGACTTGCATGTGTTAAGCCTGCCGCCAGCGTTCAATCTGAGCCATGATCAAACTCTTCAATTCAAAAAGTTTAATCGCTCAATACTGCTGACATAAAATCACACTTTAATAAGAAAACTTAAAAAAGTTAAATGAATTTCTAGTTAGCACCTATTAAGACTTCAAGTTTTAAAAATATTTTTAAAATCAAGTCAATCAACAAGTGCCCACACAGATTGTCTGATAAATTGTTAAAGAACAAAACAAAACGACGCACCGGAATCAAACTTAATCTCTTCACAACAGTGCGTCGTTGTGTGGGGTGCATTATAGAGAAATCTGAAATGAACGCAAGCACTTTTTGCAAAAAAATTAAAAAATTTGACCGCTTGCATGTTTTTGCTACAACTTGTTTATTCTACTATCGAAATTTGTTAATTAATTGCTCTTTTAGCCCACTTTGTCTTTCAGTTTTCGATCCTACGCTATATTTCCACACTTTCTCGCTACCAAATAGGGTAAATTTATCTTTAGCTCGAGTAATCGCTGTGTAAATTAACTCTTTCGTTAAAACAGGCGAAATCACTAGTGGTAAAACCAAAACCGTATGCTCAAATTCTGAACCTTGCGATTTATGCACCGTCATAATATAAGCTGCTTCATAATTTGAAATTCTGCTTAGTGGCAAACTATGATATTGTCCGTCTGCTTGTTGGGAATCAAAATACCCCCTCATTTCTCCATTTTCATCAGGTAGAATAATCCCAATGTCGCCACTTGCTACTTTATTCGTTGGCATATTTTCGGTTATAAGAATCGGCTTGCCAATATAGCGATCTCGGCTATGGTTAAATTTCACTAAGCCAGCTTTACGCAAACCTTCTGCAATGGCCACATTTAATTTTTCAACGCCCAATTCACTCACACGTAATGCTGAAAGAAAACGTACCTTTTGGAATTTAACAAAAATCTCTTTCACACTCACAATTAGTGGATTTTCTTCTCTTTGTTGTACTGCTTGCAAATAGTCCTGATAAAGCTCTACAGCTTTATCTACCACCATTTGTATACTTTTTTCGATCCAATTTAATTTATTCCTCATCTCCTTCGCTTCAGGATAAATTCTATTCTCTAATTTTCCACTCTCTTGGTATTTAGTGAAGATCTCCCAAGAGTGATTAATGTTTTGCTCATTAACTGCATTAGCTAGCTCGCCGATCCAAGCCTTCTCGCCGAAGCGATAACTATGTTTCAAATGAGCGAGCGAATCACAAATCGCTAACGCATTGCCAGCCTCAATTTGATAGCCTGTAACCTCTTTTAAATAATCACAATGAGCTTGGCTATAGCCGTATTCTAAGAATGAACCTAACTCACCCATAATAGAACCTGCTTCTACAGAAGCAAGCTGATCTTTATCCCCCAACATAATCAAACGTGCAGATGGTTTTAATGCTTGCACAATTTTTTCCATCATTGAGAGGTCAATCATTGAGGCTTCATCTAGCACCACTAAATCATAATGAAACGGATTTTTCACATTATATTTTGTTTCATCAGTTAAAGGTCTTGCCCCAAGCAAGCGGTGGATTGTCATCGCTTCTGTTGGAATTACTTTGATTAACTCAGGAGAAAGCTGCTTTTCTTCCTCTAATTTTCCTTCAATCGACTCTTTCATTCTCGCTGCAGCCTTTCCCGTTGGTGCTGCTAAAGCAATTTGTAAAAATGGTTGATTTTGTTCTTTCTGTTTTAGTTGAAGCCCGAGCAATAACTTCACAACGGTAGTTGTTTTGCCCGTTCCCGGCCCACCAGAAATCAGACTAAAAGGCTTCTCCAGTGCTGTTGCCACTGCTACTTTTTGCCAATCGATTTCTTGTTGAGAGTTTGAAGTTTCACTAAATAGCTGAGCAAGGATGTTTTTATTTAGCTCTGTATTGGTAAACTTTTCTGAAAAATTATTCACAATTCTTTGTAAGGATTGTTCACAGCTTCGCTGCCGTTGGCAAAGCCAACGTTCAAAAAGCATGCTTTTTGTGACCGCTTGTTGTAAATAAGCCGCAATATTATGCTCCGCCTGCCAATAGCGATAAAAATAAAGCAAACCATTTTGGAATAGCATTGGGGCAATTTTTTCAGGCGAATGGCTAAAAGCAATGTGATCTTTCAATACATCTTGCCATTCAAGCGGTGAGATTTTGCCAATTTTTTGCAAAATAGATTCGAGTAAATGTTGGCATTGCGGTTTTGCTCTTAATTCAAAAAGATTGAAAGGTTCTAGTGAATTTAAACGTAACGCCGTATGCCCTAACCCAACTTGATAAGACATCAATGCAGCAAGAAACACAGCTAGATCTTTTTGTGCCTGAGAGTAATCATATCTGCTTTGTTTGCTCTCAATAAACACCGCAAATTGGTAGTTTAAATCAGAGATCACCTTCTCTTTTTTCAGTTCAAATAATAAATTTAGCATATAAAATTTCTCGTATTAGTTTACTAATACTAATCTTTTTTACATTATTTTCTAAGGGATTTTTCATTTTCAGCGTATAATTTAACGCATTTATTATTTTAGTCTGAGATGAAGTATGAAACCAGCAACAGCTACCATTGATAGCCAAGCCCTCCGCCATAATATTCAGCTGATTAAATCCTTCGCCCCACAGCAAAAATTATTAGCAATGATTAAAGCTAATGCTTATGGACAAGGTTTACTGCCTGCTGCTGCCACACTGACAGATTTAGTCGATGGCTTTGGTGTTGCCCGCTTGCGTGAAGCGTTGGAAATTCAAGAAACCGGCTATACCGGCAAAATTGTACTGGTGGAAGGTTTTTTTGATCGTGAAGAGTTGCTTAAAATCCTTTCGCGTAAATTCGATACGGTAATTCATAATATTGAACAGTTGGAATTATTAGAACAAGTCAATCAAGAGTGGGAAGAAGAGCAGAAAAAAGGCTTTTGGAAACGCAAAGCGAAAATCTATTTCCCAATTAATATTTGGCTAAAAATCGACACCGGAATGCACCGCTTAGGCGTTCACCCCGAGCAGGTGGATCTGTTTGTGGAACGATTGAAAAATTGCTCACTGGTTAATTCTATCAGCTTTGTCAGCCATTTCAGCCGAGCCGATGAACCGGATTGCGGCTACACCGAAAAACAAATCGCCGTATTTGAACAAGCCACCGCAAAATATGCCCAACACGACCGTAGCATTTCCGCCTCAAGCGGCATTCTGTATTGGAAGCAAGCTCACTACGACTGGGTTCGTCCTGGCATTATTATGCACGGCATCTCCCCTCACTACACACCGATTACCGATTTAGGCTTCAAACCCGTGATGACGCTTTCGTCCTCGCTGATTGCGGTTCGCACCCATAAAGTCGGCGAGCCAGTCGGCTATGGCGGAGCTTGGATCAGCCCGAAAGACACTAAACTCGGCGTAATCGCAATGGGCTACGGCGATGGCTACCCTCGCAACGCCCCTGAAGGCACGCCTGTTTTGGTAAACGGTAGAATTGTGCCGATTGTCGGGCGTGTGTCAATGGATATGCTCACAGTTGATTTAGGGGCTGACAGCCAAGATAAAGTGGGCGATAAAGTGATTTTTTGGGGAGAAAAATTACTGATTGAAGATGTGGCGAAACACATCGGCGTGATTAGCTATGAGCTGATTACCAAGCTCACTCCTCGTGTGATTTTTGAATATCAATAAAACAACAAGCGGTCAAATTCTGCAAAAAATCTGCAAAATTTGACCGCTTAAATATTATTTCCAGCGAATTAAATTATTTCGCACAACCGCAAGTAGCCACTTTCTCTTCAAAACGGCGGCCTGCTTCGTCCCAGTTTACCACGTTCCAGAATGCTTTGATGAAGTCTGGACGGCGGTTTTGGTAGTTTAAGTAGTAAGCGTGTTCCCACACGTCTAAACCTAAAATTGGGTAGCCTGATACGCCAGCCACTTCTTTGCCCATTAATGGGTTATCTTGGTTTGCTGTTGAAACTACGGCTAATTTGTCGTTTTCAACCACTAACCACGCCCAGCCTGAACCGAAACGGGTGGTTGCTGCTTTTTCAAATTCTGCTTGGAATGCTTCTACAGAACCGAAATCACGCACGATAGCGTCCTTTAATGCACCTTGTAAAGTTGTGCCGGTTTTTAAACCTTTCCAGAATAAGGTGTGGTTTACGTGACCGCCCACGTTGTTGCGTACTGCAACACGTTTTTCAGCAGGCACTTGGTTTAAATCTTGGATTAATTTTCCCGGACATAAATCTAATAACTCTGAGTGAGCTTCTAACGCAGCATTTGCGTTGTTGATGTATGCTTGGTGATGCTTAGAATGGTGGATTTCCATTGTTTTTGCATCGAAATGTGGCTCTAATGCATCGTATGCGTAGCCTAGTTCTGGTAATGTGTATGCCATTTTATTGTCCTCATATAAAGGTTAATCACTCGTTACTAAGTTTAGCATTTTTTTGATCTAAAACAAGAAATCTATGATTTAATCTTCAGATTAATCACAATTAATGCAATAGGTAAACATAGAATACGATAAAAAGCACAATTTCCCACAAAAAAAGATTGACAAAAGAAAAGGTTTGCCACATTCTCTCACTTAATTTATTGTTTTTGAGAAACAGACTAATGTTTAATTTAGCAACCATTATTATGACCACCATTACCATTATGCAATCACATAATGCGGGTGCGTGTTGCTAAAAAACAGAATCTAAGAAACCCGCTACAAGCGGGTTTTTTTATATAAAAATTTACAAATAAATCAGGAGAAATTATGCGAGTTCTAAAATTTGGAGGCACTTCGCTTGCCAACGCAGAACGCTTTATGCAAGCGGCAGACATCATCGAAAAAGCCCATTTAGCCGATCAAGCGGCAGGCGTACTTTCCGCCCCAGCGAAAATCACTAATCATCTTGTAGCGATTGTGGATAAAGCCCAAACTGGGGAAAATTTCCAAGCCCACCTTGATGACGCAAATGCGATTTTCAATAATATTATCAATGGCTTACATCAAGCTAACCCCAATTTTGACCGTGACGGTCTGCACGCTTTTATCCAAGCTGAGCTTGCCGACATTCTCCGTATTGCCGAACAGGCTGCTAAAGATAAATTCTGCCCGGATAACATCGGGGCAACCGTGCATAGCCGTGGTGAAAAACTCTCTATTGCAATGATGCAAGCGTGGTTTGAGGCGAAAGGCTATGAAGTCACACGCATTAATCCTGTTGAGAAATTATTGGCTCACGGCAACTATTTGGAATCTTCGGTAGATATTGCCGAATCTACGAAACGTGTGGATGCCGGCTCCATTCCAAAGAAAAATGTAGTATTAATGGCAGGTTTTACCGCAGGTAATGAAAAAGGCGAATTAGTGCTGTTGGGGCGTAACGGCTCAGACTACTCTGCAGCGTGCTTGGCGGCTTGCTTAAAAGCGGACGTGTGCGAGATTTGGACAGACGTGGACGGTGTTTACACCTGCGACCCTCGCCTTGTGCCTGATGCCATTTGTTTAGAATCAATGAGCTACCAAGAGGCAATGGAGCTTTCTTACTTCGGGGCGAAAGTGATTCATCCTCGCACCATCGGACCTTTAGTGCCGTTAAATATTCCGTGCTTAATCAAAAACACCGGCAATCCGGAAGGCAAAGGCACATTAATTGACGGCAATGTAGCGGACGATGGATTAAAAGTAAAAGGCATCACAAACCTAGATAACGTGGCAATGTTCAACGTATCAGGTTCGGGTATGCAAGGTATGGTGGGAATGGCAGCTCGTGTGTTCTCCACAATGTCAAAAGCAGGGATTTCGGTGATTTTAATTACCCAATCTTCTTCTGAATACAGCATCAGCTTCTGCGTGCCAGCAAAATCGGCAGAGAAAGCCTTAGCCGCATTAAACGCTGAATTTGCCCAAGAATTGTCTGAGAACTTGCTTGACCCGATTGATATTATCAAAGATTTATCTATTGTTTCCGTGGTGGGTGACGGTATGCGTACTGCTAAAGGTATTGCGGCTCGTTTCTTCTCTGCTCTTGCTCAAGCGAATATCAGCATTGTGGCGATTGCACAAGGTTCATCAGAGCGTTCTATTTCAGCGGTTGTGCCGCTCAACAAAGCGATTGAAGCGGTAAAAGCGACGCACAATTCCTTGTTTAACAGCAAGCGTATTGTGGATATGTTTTTAGTCGGCGTAGGCGGTGTGGGCAGCGAACTTATCGAGCAAGTTAAACAGCAAAAGGAGTTTTTGGCAAAGAAGGACATTGAGATCCGAATTTGTGCCCTAGCCAATTCGGATAAAATGTTGCTTAACGAAAACGGCTTAAATTTAGATAATTGGAAAGAAGATTTAGAAAAAGCAATCCAGCCATCTGATTTTGATGTGTTACTTTCATTCATCAAATTCCACCACGTTGTCAACCCTGTATTTGTGGATTGTACTTCGGCTCAATCTGTGGCGAATCTTTATGCTCGTGCATTAAAAGAGGGTTTCCACGTGGTTACACCAAATAAAAAAGCCAACACCTCTGGCTATGATTATTACTTGGAAATGCGTGAAAATGCACGTCAAAGCCAACATAAATTCTTATATGAAACCAATGTGGGTGCAGGTTTACCGGTGATTGAAAACCTACAAAACCTTTTGGCAGCAGGCGATGAAGTGGAAAAATTTGAAGGGATTTTATCAGGCTCACTTTCCTTTATTTTCGGCAAATTGGAAGAAGGTTCAACTCTCTCTCAAGCGACTTTAATTGCAAAAGAAAAAGGCTTTACTGAGCCTGATCCTCGTGATGATTTATCCGGTGCGGATGTCGCTCGTAAATTGTTAATTCTTGCTCGTGAAACCGGCTTACCGCTTGAATTTGACGATATTGAAATTGAAGGTGTATTGCCAAAAGGGTTCTCAGAAGGAATGAGCCGTGATGAGTTCTTAGCTGTTCTGCCATCATTAGATGAAGAATTTGATAAACGTGTGCAAGCAGCTAAAGCCGAAGGCAAAGTGTTACGTTATGTAGGCTCAATTACCGGCAATAAATGCCGTGTGGCGATTGAAGCCGTTGATGAAAACCACCCACTTTACAAAGTGAAAGACGGTGAAAATGCCCTAGCCTTCTTAACTCGCTATTACAGCCCAATCCCACTCCTCTTACGAGGCTACGGAGCAGGCAATAGCGTAACAGCAGCCGGTATTTTTGCCGATATTCTTCGCACTCTACACGGAGGAGCAAACTAATGGTTTTACGCATTTATGCACCGGCATCCAGTGCCAATATCAGTGTCGGTTTTGACTCTTTAGGAGCAGCAATTTCCCCGATTGACGGCTCATTGCTCGGCGATGTCGTCCAAATCGAAGATTGTGATCAGCTCTTTGAATTAGAAAGTGCCGGCTATTTCGTCAGAAAGTTACCGAAAGAGCCGCAAAAAAATATCGTTTATCAAGCTTATGTGCTTTTCAGCGAACGCTTAAAACTGCGTGGTGGCAACGTAAAAAATTTACGTTTAACACTTGAAAAAAATATGCCGATTGGCTCAGGGCTTGGCTCGAGTGCTTGTTCGATTGTGGCAGCATTAGTGGCTCTCAACAAATTCCACGATGAACCATTTTCAAAAATGGAATTGTTGGAAATGATGGGCGAACTGGAGGGTAGAATTTCAGGCTCAATCCACTACGATAACGTTGCCCCTTGTTATTTAGGCGGTTTACAGCTAATGACCCAATCGCTTGGTAATATTTGCCAACCGTTGCCATTCTTTGATGAATGGTACTGGGTATTAGCGTATCCGGGCGTGGAAGTCTCCACTGCTGAAGCCCGTGCAATTTTACCAAAGAGCTACACTCGCCAAGATATGATTCAGCAAGCCCGCTATTTAGGCTCTTTCGTTCACGCTTGTCATACTCACCAAGATATTTTGGCAGCAACAATGATGAAAGACCTAATTGCCGAGCCGTATCGTGAAGATTTGCTCCCTAACTTCCCAACCGTTCGACAAGGCTGTAAAGATTTAGGGGCATTAGCGGTTGGCATTTCAGGCTCCGGTCCAACGATGTTCGCCATCGCCCCTGATTTGGAACACGCCCAACGATTAGTAAACTATTTGGAAAAAGAGTATCTACAAAACAACGAAGGGGTTATCCACATCTGTAAAGTGGATAACCAAGGGGCAAGAGAGCTGAAATAGTTTGAATAATGGCACACAAGCGGTTGTAAAAAGCATCATTTTTGCAACCGCTTGTTGTTTGTTATTTTCTCACCAATGCCAACACATCGGCGAATAATTTTGTAAATAGGGTCGGGACACTATGTTCGCCTCTATTTCGCATCTCATTCGCTAAGGCTATGGCTAAATCAGGCTTAGAGCTTTTTTGAATGGCTCGCTTGATAATATATGAAATCGGGTATTTTTCCTGAGAACGCCAATTTGCAAGGCGAACAAATACATTCCGTAAACCTGCCTTATAGAAGAAATGTTCAATGTCTTTTTGCGGTAATGCCGTTAAGCGTTGAGCGAAATCTTCATCTAAACTTTTAACAGTTTCGGCATAGCGTTTACCTGCATCATCGCCATCAGTTAGCACATACCATTCAATGCCCATTGCTCTGGCATATTTAATAAGAGGGCGTAAACCACATTGGGCAAATTCCACAATTTTGATGCCTTCCATTTCTAAATTGATATCTAATAATTTTGCTAGCTCTTCTAAAATCCAAACCTCGGTTTCCCCTTCGACTAAGATCCACGCTTTTGCAAATAAGGCTAACCCTCTGTTGTGATGGATATGGAAGGTTAATTTACGCAGATCTTCTCTGCCGATACTTTGGCGTTCCAACCAATAGGCTTGGGTGTGAGAGTCATAACGCACTAAACGGCAAATTTCTCGTAACGGCGCTTGTGAAAGTAATTCAATAGAATTTGTTGTGGTAATACGTTGGCTAGGGAGAAAGCTGAGCAGTTCCCAGAAAATCGCTACCATTCGAGGATGTAAAAACGCATTAAAATCTTCAAATAAGATAATCGGTTTTTCAATAACCGTAGCTTTAGGCTTAAAGAGAAAAAGATATAAAATATGCTGTTGAATCTGCTCCACCAACTCTTCATTTTGTTTTAAACGCAGGCAGAGCGATTTCACTTTTTCCCACCATAATGTCGTATCTTGCATACTATTTTTCATTAGGTGGCGGCTTTGGCTGGTTAGAAAATAGTATTTCAGCAAGGAGGAAAGTGCATTTAATTCACGCTGCAAATCGGTGTCGGACTGGTTATCACGATTAAGTAATAGCTCATTATGCACTCGCTTGTTTAGCCGTGCATCACGAAAGCGGAAAACAGGATGATGATAAATAAACTGCTTAATCCATTTTTCCGCTTGCTCAATTTGAATCGGTTTTAAGTCTTGATCGACGAATTGATATTCCGTGCTAATCTGCTCAGCTAGCCATTTTCCTGTTACTTTCAAGGAAATGCATCGCTTGTTCTCCAAATAAAATGAACAAATCGATAATGCTGGAGAAAGTTGAAGCAGTGAGTCATCGGCAATTTCTTCACAAAAAGTGAAAACAAGCGTGATGTCTCGCACTTGGCTTGGCGTATCGGTATATTGAATATGGAAATCTTTAAACTGGAACTGATACAACTTATGTTCTAAGTTAAAGATAAGGCTTAAGGCATCAATCAGGCTCGATTTCCCCCACGCATTTTCACCAATTAGCACCATATTTGGGCGTAATTGTAGCGATAAATGATTAATTCCCCGAAAGCCACTGATTTCAATATGTTTTAGATACATACCGCCCCCTTATTACTATTCTTTTACAATTTCATAGCAAGGTTGATAAGCCTCTCCCGTTGGGATTTTCATTCGGTGCTGAACCACAAAACTTTCGAGTAATCTATCCATATGATCCATCAATTTGCGATCACCCCTTAATTTAAACACGCCATATTGTTCAATCAAATCGGAGGTTTCAGGCTTAATATTACCTGCCACAATGCCTGAAAATGCTCGTCTTAAATTCGCTGCTAACTGCTCTTTGGGCTGTTCCAAGCTTAAATTCAGATTTGCCATACTTTCGTGGGCTGGAATAAATGGCGTAATAAAATCTTCTTCAATTTTTAATGACCAGTTGAAATTATAAGCATCGCCACTTTCATAACGGCTGTTTTTTACTTCCACCATTGATTGTTTCACTTTACGAGCAACCAAAACAGGGTCATCAATAATAATTTCATATAGGCTACGAGCCTCTTCGCCTAATGTATCGCCAATAAACTTATCAATGGCATAAAAATAATCGGCAGATTCTTTCGGTGCTGTTAGGATAAGCGGTAATTTTTGAGCATTATTGACCGGATTTAATTTAATACCGATGATATAAAGCAACTCTTCTAATGTACCCGGTCCACCCGGAAACACAACAATAGCGTGCCCTAAACGAACAAATGCTTCCAAGCGTTTTTCAATATCCGGCATAATTACCAATTCATTTACAATCGGATTTGGCGGTTCAGAAGCGATAATTGACGGCTCAGTAATACCAATAAAACGCCCGTTTTTATAACGCTGATTAGCGTGCCCGATGGTAACACCTTTCATTGGAGCTTCCATCACGCCCGCTCCACAACCTGTTACAATATTCAACTCACGCAAGCCAAACTCCTGCCCCACCGCTCGGCAATATTGGTATTCAATGTCATTAATAGAATGACCACCCCAGCAAACTACTAAATTCGGGTCAGTGTTCATCTCTATTGCTTTCGCATTACGCAAAATAGAAAACACCGTATTTGTGGTTATCGTTTCAGCTGATGTATTTTCAAGCGGTGGAATTGCATTTTTCAGTGCATTTACAAACACAATATCTCTTAATACCGCAAAAAGATGGTACTGAATATTTAAAATCATCTTACCATCAACAAAAGCGGTTGCGGGTGGATTATGCAACTCCAGCGATACCCCTTTCTCTCGGGTTAATAATCGGATTTCAAAATCAGGATATTGATTTAACAAAGCACGGCTGTCATCAGTATGCACGCCTGAATTTAGCACCGCTAACGAGCAGTTACGATAAATTTGATATAAATTGCCCTGTGTATTTTTGGCTAATAGCTTCATTTCCAAATGAGAAAGCTGTTCCATACTGCCTTTCGGATTAATTCTGTGTACTGCCATTCTTACTCCTTTCATTTGCAAAAAATTACACTTTTTTATTCACAATCCTTGTAAGGATTGTTCACGGCTTCGCCGCCGTTGGCTAGACAACGTTCAAAAAGCTCCGCTTTTTGTGACCGCTTATTACTTCAATAGTTTATCAATTACACGGCTTACCGCAAAAAAGCCGAATGTTGCCGTGACCATCGTCACTGCTCCAAAGCCATTGGCACAATTCATTGTGGCGGAAACTTCGCAGCCCTCGCCCATTTTTGGGAAAATCAACGGCTGGGTGGAAAATACGCAATCTACCCCAAATTTCCGCTTCGTGTTTTGGCTGAAATTGTATTCCTTACGCAATAAGGAACGCACTTTAGAAGCGAGCGGATCTTGAATGGTTTTACTCAAATCAGTAATTTGAATTTGGGTTGGATCGGTCTGCCCGCCGGCTCCGCCCGTGGTAATCAGCTTAATTTTATGACGCTTGCAATAAGCAATCAGTGCCGCTTTGGTTTTCACCGAATCAATCGCATCAATCACATAATCGTAGCCACGATTGAGATAGTCAGGGATATTTTCAGGCGTGATAAAATCATCAATAATCTCCACCGCACATTCAGGGTTAATTAGCTGAATACGTGCTTTCATCGCCTCAGTTTTCAACTGAGCCACTGTGCCGCTCATTGCATGGATCTGACGATTAATATTCGTTACACAAATATCGTCCATATCAATCATCGTAATCTTGCCAATGCCTGAACGTGCCAACGCCTCCACCGACCAAGAACCCACTCCGCCAATGCCAATCACGCAAATATGCGAATGGCGGAGCTTTTCCAGCCCTTCCGGTGTGTAAAGGCGACCAATGCCGCCAAAGCGTTGTTCGTAGTTGTCTAGTCTTTCTGTCATTTTATGTTACATCTGTAGAGGCGAAAAATTTTTCGCCCAATCATTTTAGCCAAAGGGCGAATAATAATTCGCCCCTACGTTAGATATTTCCGTTTTTAATATTTTCCAGCTCTTCCCAACGCTCAAAGGCTTGCTCTAAGGCAGCTTCGGTGTCTGCCAGTTTTTGCAGTTTTTCGTTGGTGTAAGCCTGATCTTTGGTGAAGAAATCCGCACTATTAACTTCCGCTTGCAGGGCTTCGATTTCCGCTTCTAAGGCTTCCATTTTTGCCGGTAGTTCTTCTAACTCACGTTGGTCTTTATAAGAAAGTTTGACCTTTTTCGCCTCTGCTTTTGGTTTTTCTTGCTTCGGTTCATTTGCTAAAAGCGGTTCTTTTTTAGCAGAATTTTGCAAATTGGCAGTGCGGGTGGCGTGGTAGTTATCTTGCTGCTGTTTGGCATCAAAATAGCCACCGATATATTTATTCAGCACCCCATTGCCTTCAAAGAAGTAGCACTCTTCCACTGTGTTATCAATAAATTGACGGTCGTGGCTTACCACAAGCAACGTGCCTTGATAATCAGACAACATCTCTTCTAATAATTCTAAAGTTTCCACATCTAAATCATTGGTCGGTTCGTCCAGAATTAATAAGTTATTCGGTTTCAGCAATAATTTGGCGAGTAACAAGCGGTTACGTTCCCCGCCTGATAATGCTTTTACAGGGGTCATTGCCCGTTTTGGAGGGAACAAGAAATCTTGCAAATAGCCAAGAACGTGGCGTTTTACCCCGTTTACTTCCACATCTTGCTTACCGTCCGCTACGTTATCCATTACGGTTTTTTCTAAATCCAATTCGGCACGGTATTGGTCGAAATAGGCAACTTCCAATTTTGTACCACAACGGATTGTGCCTGAAGTGGGCTGCAATTCTCCTAACAGTAATTTGATGAACGTTGTTTTACCACAACCATTCGGACCGACCAATGCAATTTTATCGCCACGTTGAATGGTTGCCGTGAAGTTTTGCAGTAAATTTTTACCCTCAATTTCATAGCTTGCATTTTCAAGCTCAAACACAATCTTGCCCGAACGTGCGGTTTGGTCGAGCTGAATTTTTGCCGTGCCTTGTACCTCTCGGCGATTGCGGCGTTCTTCCTGCAGGGCTTTTAAGGCACGCACACGCCCTTCATTACGGGTACGGCGGGCTTTAATGCCTTGACGAATCCAAACTTCTTCTTGGGCGAGTTTTTTGTCAAACAACTCATTTTGTAGAGCTTCAACCCGCAAATCTTCGGCTTTTTCTTCCAAATATTTATCGTAATTGCTCGGGTAAGAGACCAACTTACCGCGGTCTAAATCCACAATACGGGTCGCCATTTTGCGGATAAACGACCTGTCGTGGGAAATAAAGATGATCGAGCCTTTAAAATTGAGCAATAAATCTTCAAGCCACGTGATCGCTTCCACATCCAAATGGTTAGTTGGCTCGTCTAATAAGAGAATATCCGGATCTGCTACTAAGGCACGAGCAAGTGCCGCACGGCGAACCCAACCGCCCGAGAGTTCGCACAGTCGTTTTTCAGGATCAAGCTCCAATAATTTCAAGGTGTCTTGAATCCGATTTTCAAACTGCCAGCCGTTGTTATGCTCTAATTGAGCTTGAATATGGGATAACTTCGCCAACAATTCATCACTGTAATCTGTCAGCATTTGTTGCGAAATGTGGTGATATTGCTTTAAAAGTTCGCTTAAATGGGCGATTCCTTCTGCAACATAATCAAATACCGTATCTTGAATATGGCGTGGTGGGTCTTGCTCTAAACGGGTAACCACAATATCTTTCTCAAAAATTAGCTTTCCGTCATCAAGCTGAACTTCTCCGGCAAGCACTTTCATTAAAGTCGATTTGCCCGCTCCGTTTCGCCCAACTAAACAAACCCGCTCGTTCGGCTCAATGTGTAATTCGGTATGATCTAATAAAGGATGATCGCCAAAACCTAAGTAGGCGTTGGATAAATTGAGTAATGCCATAGTGTTTTCTAACTTTATGATCTAAAAGCGGTCGAATTTTCCTTATTTTTTGCAAATTGCAAAATTCTCTGAAAAAACGACCGCTTGTGTAGGTTAAGATTATTCTTCTGTTGAAGTTTCTACAATATCTGCGTTTTCAACCGTTTCGATGTTTTCATCATCTTCTTCAGGCTCGCAAACTCGCTCTAGGCTTACAACCTGTTCGTCTTCTGCGGTGCGGATAATGCGAACGCCTTGGGTATTTCGTCCGACTAGGCTCACTTCCGCCACTCGAGTGCGAACTAGCGTGCCGGCATCGGTAATCAGCATAATTTGGTCGGTTTCTTCCACCTGAACTGCCGCAACCACCTTGCCGTTGCGTTCGTTCACTTTGATTGAAACCACGCCCTTAGTCGCACGGGATTTCACCGGATATTCGCTAATCACCGTACGTTTTCCGTAGCCGTTTTGGGTGACAGTGAGAATATCGCCTGCGGTGCGAGGAATCACAAGAGAAACTACACGGTCAGTGTCTAGGCTCACGCTTGAAGTATCTTCCGCCTCTTCGTTTTCAATTTCGATAATTTCAGCTTCTTCGATCTCTTCTGCTGAAATTTCAGTCGTTGCAAGTTTAATACCACGCACCCCTGTTGCGGTACGTCCCATTGCACGCACCGCTTTTTCTGCGAAGCGAACCACTCGACCTTGTGCTGAGAAGAGCATAATTTCGCTCTCGCCGTCTGTGATGTCCACGCCGATTAACTCATCGCCTTCGCGAAGTTTTAACGCAATTAGACCGCTTGATCTGACATTGCTAAACGCATCTAGCGAAACTTTTTTCACCACACCGCTTGCAGTTGCCATAAAGATAAATTTATCGGCACTAAATTCGCCATTTGGAATCGGCAGGATTGCGGTAATACGCTCGTTCTCTTCTTTCACCAACGGCAGAATATTCACAATCGGCGTGCCTCTTGCCCCACGGCTGGCTTGCGGTAATTGGTACACTTTTAATTGATATAAGCGACCACGGCTTGAGAAGCAGAGAATGGTGTCGTGGGTATTCGCCACCAATAATTTTTCGATGAAATCATCTTCTTTCATCTTGGTTGCCGACTTCCCTTTACCGCCACGGCGTTGGGCTTCGTAGTCTGAAAGTGGCTGATATTTCACATAGCCTGCGTGAGAAAGCGTTACCACCACATCTTCTTGAGCGATTAAATCTTCAATGTTGATGTCGCCTGAGGCTGCAGTAATTTCGGTGCGGCGTTCATCGTTAAAGGTCGCTTTCACTAACTCCAACTCTTCACGGATCACTTCCATCAAGCGATCTGCACTGTTTAAAATGCGTAATAATTCGCCGATTTCGGTTAATAATTCTTTGTACTCTTCAACGATTTTTTCGTGTTCTAAGCCGGTTAAGCGATGTAAGCGTAACTCTAAAATCGCACGAGCTTGGGCTTCAGATAAATAGTATTCGCCATCACGCACACCTAAGTTTTCAGGCAAATCTTCCGGGCGAGAAGCACCCACTCCAGCAGCCTCCAACATTGGGGCTACGTTGCCTAATGCCCAAGGGCGAGCAAGCAAGCCTTCACGGGCTTCTTCAGCGGTTTTGGAGGCACGGATTAATTCGATAACAGGGTCGATATTCGCTAACGCAATCGCCAAGCCCTCTAAAATATGGGCACGCTCACGGGCTTTGCGTAGTTCAAAAATGGTACGGCGAGTCACCACTTCACGGCGGTGTTTCACGAAGGCTTCAATGATTTGGCGGAGGTTCAACACTTTTGGCTGACCGTTGTCCAACGCCACCATATTGATACCGAAGGTCACTTGCATTTGGGTTAAAGAATAGAGGTGATTTAACACCACTTCGCCCACTGCATCACGTTTGACTTCAATAACAATCGAGATCCCTTTTTTGTCGGAATAGTCATCGATTTTGCTGATGCCTTCGATTTTCTTCTCTTTCACCAAATCGGCGATTTTTTCGATCAATTTCGCTTTATTGACTTGGTATGGAAGTTCAGTCACCACAATCTGCTCACGCCCTTTGTCGGTGGTTTCTACGCTCGCTTTCGCACGCACATACACCTTGCCACGACCGGTACGGTAGGCTTCTTCGATCCCTTTACGACCGTTAATAATCGCCCCTGTAGGGAAATCCGGGCCGGGAATGTGAGCCATTAGCTCTTCCACGCTGATATTTTCATTTTCAATGTATGCCAAGCAGCCGTCTAACACTTCGCCTAAATTGTGAGGCGGAATATTGGTTGCCATACCCACCGCAATCCCCGATGAACCGTTCACTAACAAGGCTGGAATTTTGGTTGGCAACACATCAGGAATCATCTCTTTGCCGTCATAGTTTGGCGAGAAATCTACTGTTTCTTTGTCTAAATCGGTGAGCAATTCCTGCGTAATTTTCTGCATACGCACTTCGGTATAACGCATTGCCGCCGGAGCATCGCCATCGATAGAACCGAAGTTACCTTGACCGTCCACTAACATATAACGAAGTGAGAACGGCTGAGCCATACGCACAATGGTGTCGTACACCGCAGAATCACCATGCGGGTGGTATTTACCGATCACATCCCCCACCACACGGGCTGATTTCACGTGTGGTTTGTTATAAGTGTTGCTGTTTTGATCCATTGAGAAAAGCACACGGCGGTGAACCGGTTTTAAGCCGTCACGCACATCAGGCAATGCACGCCCAACAATCACCGACATTGCGTAGTCAAGGTAAGAGGTTTTTAATTCGTCCTCAATACTTACGGGAATAATATCTTTGGCTAATTCGCTCATTGAAATTTCCTAATTTTTAGTAGTAAAAGAGCCTTAAACAAGGCGAAAAATTGGTGAGATTATAGCATAAAAAGCAATAAAAAGGGCGTGCAAGCGGTTATTTTCTTTCCGTAAAACGCGGTTTTGCTGGCATTCTGATTTCAATTCGCTCTCGGTTGACGGCAAGAGCGGTTTCTGTCGGTTCGTAATCCAGCCATAAACTCGGATCTTGAGGCAGATCCTCCGCCCAAAAATACTGCACGTTAAAGCCCCTTGCTAGGCATTCTTCGTGCAAAGCATCGTAACGTTTTTTCAAAAAAGTGAGTTTGTTGAAGAAAAATCGGACATGTCCCTCGCCCAATTTATAATCTGTCGGCTGCCCTTTGAGGCTAAATTTCCCTTTCGCCACTGCATTCGGAATTCGGGTCAGTTCTCGGTGTTCGGCAAGCAGATGTTGATCGCACAATTCCGCCGGTGGCACAAGGTTAATTCTGGTCATTCTGATTTTCCTTTTAAACTAAATCGGGTATAGTAACGCCCAAATTTACCATAGGAACAGCTTATGCAAAATGTTGATCAACAAGAAATTACAAAATTTGAAAAAATGGCTCAAACTTGGTGGGATCCGAACGGCAGTTTCAAGCCGATTCATCTGCTTAACCCGCTGCGTTTAGCCTACATTTTAGACAAATCGAACGGTTTATTCGGCAAAAAAGTGCTCGATGTCGGCTGCGGCGGCGGTATTTTAAGTGAGGCGATGGCAAAACAAGGGGCCATCGTCACCGGCATTGATATGACAACCGAACCGTTAGAAATTGCCAAGCAACACGCCAAACAGAGCTGTTTAGAGATCGATTACCAACAAACCACGATTGAAGATTTTTTGGAAAAAATGACCGCTTGTAATGCAGAAAAATTCGATGTGATTACCTGTATGGAAATGCTTGAGCACGTGCCTGATCCGCTTTCCATTATTCAAAGTTGCAAAGCCCTGCTAAAACCAAACGGCGTGCTGTTTTTCTCCACCATCAACCGCACCTTTAAAGCCTATATGCTCGTGATTATTGGGGCGGAATATGTGCTGAAAATGCTCCCGAAAGGCACGCACGAATTTGAAAAATTTATTAAACCAGCGGAGCTGTTGGCGTGGTGCGATCAAGCCGATCTTCGCTGCCAAGAGATGAAAGGCTACCATTTCAATCCATTAACCGAAAAATTCTGGCTAAACAATGATGTGAGTTGCAATTATATTGCCACCCTCACACTCAATAATTAACTTGCAAAATGTAGTGAAATCTTTACTATACGCTGCTTATTTATCAGGCTACCCAAAACATTATGACAGACGATATTCAACAAAAAGCTGAGAAAAAAATCACTTATAATTTCAATAAGTTACAAAAACGTTTACGCCGCAACGTGGGCAATGCGATTGCCGATTTCGGTATGATTGAAGAGGGCGACCGTGTGATGGTTTGCCTTTCGGGCGGAAAAGATAGCTATACGCTATTAGATATTTTATTGAATCTCCAACAAAGTGCCCCGGTGAATTTCAGCGTGGTTGCGGTGAATTTAGACCAAAAGCAACCAGGCTTCCCTGAAGAAGTGCTGCCTCGCTATTTAGAAAGCATCGGCGTGGAATATAAAATTGTGGAAGAAAACACTTACGGCATCGTGAAAGAGAAAATCCCGGAGGGCAAAACCACCTGCTCGCTCTGCTCTCGCTTACGCCGTGGGATTTTATACCGCACCGCCACCGAACTTGGGGCAACCAAAATCGCACTCGGACACCACCGTGATGATATGCTGGCGACCCTTTTCTTAAATATGTTCTACGGCGGCAAAATGAAAAGTATGCCTCCGAAACTGATTTCCGATGACGGCAAGCAAATCGTGATTCGTCCGCTCGCTTATTGTAAAGAGAAAGACATCATCAAATATGCCGAAGCGAAGCAGTTCCCGATTATTCCGTGCAACCTCTGCGGCTCGCAACCGAATTTACAACGCCAAGTGGTAAAAGAGATGCTGAACACTTGGGATCGCCAATATCCGGGGCGTTTGGAAACAATGTTCAGTGCCTTGCAAGATATTGTGCCATCACACTTATGTGACCCGAATTTATTTGATTTCAAAGGGATTAAACACGGTCAAATGATCGATGGTGTGGAGGGCGACACGGCTTTTGATAACATCAAAATCGAACCAAAAACTTTCTTAGATGAAGATGATGACAATAATTTTACCGATGCAGGCGTGATTCAATTTAAAGCAGTAAACTAAGCTTCAAGCGGTCAAATTTTCAGGAAACTTTGCAAAGTTTCCCTAAAAAAGCACCCTATCAGATTATCCTGATAGGGTGTTGATGGAGAAGAACCATCTATTCGATGACAAGGAAATGTCTATGAAAAAAACAATGAGTGAATTAATTTGAACTTACATTTTTTAGGAAAATTTGGCGTGGCGAAGTGAGGCCTAATTTTTCCGCCTCATTAACTAAATTCATCGCTCTGTTAATATCTTTCGCTTTAATCGCTTTCATTACCGCCTGATTAAAATAGGCTTCCGTATCTTTATCAACTGCTGTTTTTACCGCCGCCGGATTTTCTTTTAATGGCGTTTGTGTAGCCGTTTTACCTACCGGAGTTGCTGCTTTATTTGAGTTGAAAATTTCAGTCGGTAAACCGATAAATTTTGTACCATTTGAGCCGGAAACATTAATGTGAATTTGCCCTTTTAAACTATGTGCCACTTCAATATCGTTAATTGCCGGTGGTTGTTTACCTGTTGCTTTTGCATAAGTTTTTGCCGGATGTGGCATCATTGTAGTTTTAGCTAAATCTTGCTGCGTAGTATAAATAAGTAAGTAAATATACTCTTGATTCATTGCCGGCGTTAAATTAAGTTCTATCCCTAAACGACTGCCTTTTAGCCCTCGTTCTTCTAATAATTTAAATTCAGAAGAAGAGTATGTGGCTGCCACATTAAAGTGGCTATCTAATACTACAGCAGTTGGTACAAAAACATTTTTGTCCATAACTGGACTTTCAATTTCAATTTCCAATGTCCCTTGATTTGCAGGAATACGATAGGCAGCAACTGGACTGGCAATACCGGCAAACGAAGCGGTAAATGCTTGTTTATTCTGTTCACTTAATTCTGTTTTTACAGTTTGCGAGAATGGTACATCTTGCCATTGAATTTGAGCTAATTCAGACGAGTTAATATGAATAGGTTTAACTGCCAAATTATTTGCCATACTCGGAGATGCCACAAAAAGATGGGCGAATAATATTGCTGTTGAAAGAAGTGTTTTTTTCATATTAACCTCTAAAAATTGTGAAAAATGATAATGTGATTAAATTGTGGGTAGGTTAACTCCCTACCCACATAATTGTTTGATGATTACCACCAAGCTTCAAATTGAACGCCAGTGATAAACTCGCCATCTTTGGCTTTGTAACCAGCATCAGTACGAGCTTTAGTGTTGAATTTATCATTCCAATGTGCGTAGGTACCAAACACACGAATTGCAGGACGAGCCCAAATACTGTTACCTGCTTGCCACTGTTGTGCAATAGTATATTTCACTAAATCATTTTTCTTGCCTGTTGATTGATCTTTAATGCGATCATAACCAACTTCTAATAATGTGCTCATTGTATCGTTCCATTTGTACATTGGGCGAATACCGGCAGAGTACCAAGTTTTACCTTGTTTATTATCTAGTTTTGTTTTTTCGTAAATTAGGGCATACATTACTTCAACTTTATCACTCGCTTGTACAACCCCTTGGTTGATTAAACGAAGCATATTGCCTTTATTATCTGCTTTCGAACCCTGTGCGTGCCCATTATTCCAAGAAGTCATAGAGTCGGTTGCATATTGTGCAGTAAATTTATTGAAACCACCAAAGAAGTTACCTTGAGTGTATTCCGCTGTTACCATATAACCGTTTTTGGTTGCTTTCTCATTATTGAGTTTAGTACCATCTTTAGTATGAGCATTGCCATAATCAAAGCCTAGCTCTAATGAGCCGTCTTTCCAAAGTTCAATACCTGCTAAGCGAACATCAAAAATGTCGTTATATACATCTTTTTTCGCATCGCGGTTATTTACATACGCTTTTTTAGCATAGTCATAGTAATAAGAGAACGCACCGTCTTTCTCTGTATCACGAGTTACCGCTAAAGAGAGTTTTCCGAAGCCTAAATCAACATTTTCAATCCCCGCACCTGGACCTGAAATATCCCAGTAATAGAAGTCGTTCATATGAACATCGTGGCGTTGGTAAAAACGTTTACCAGCCCATAAGGTTGCACCCGGTAAGCTATCCGAAAAGTTTTTGAATTGTACATTTAATTCACGTAATGCCGGGCTGGTTTCTGTCCAGTCGTTGTTGTGAAGCGTACCGCCATAAGCAAGGTTGGTATCAAAATAGATGGATTTCTCACCACTTTTGAATAATTCCTGACCTAATTTCAATTCTGCATAGGTATCAGATTCGTTACCTAAACGGTATTTTGAACCACCACCATTAACAGTAAATGCAGATTGTTCACCACCGCCGGATGTCCAACCGATACCTGAACGAGCGTAACCGTGAAAATCGACCGCTGATGCACTGGCTGCGAACATTGCACCGCTGATTGCAACTGCTAAGACTGTTTTTTTCATAATAGAACCTCTCTTAAAGATTTGATTTTACTTAGGTTAAGTATTAATTTATTAGCAGATTGAAAATATCTCCTAAAATCAGTAATAAGCTGAAATTGTTATACCCCTTTTTCAGCAAACAAACGTTTGCAAGCTGTACCATCTTCCTTAAATAAATGGCAGCGTTCCGGCAAAATGCCTATATTCATATCGTCGCCTTCATTAACTAATACCACATCATTTTGACGATAAATTAAGGTTGGTTGTTTGATTTCAGGGATCTCTAGGTGGATTTGTGTTTCATTTCCAAGCAATTCCACTACTTGCACAATACCGTGTAAGGTTACTTGAGTTTGATCCGAAGGAAGTAAATGCTCCGGGCGAATACCTAAAGATAGGTTATCTCCAACATTTACTCCTTCTCCAGAAACAGGAATCCAAAAATTATGGTGATTTGCATCAGGTAATTCTATTTTTACTCGCTCCGCCTCTACAGCAATAACCTTTACCGGTAAAAAGTTCATTTTAGGTGAGCCGATAAACCCTGCTACAAAGCGGTTTGCTGGATAATGATAAAGTTCTAACGGCTTGCCTACTTGAGCGATACCGCCGGCATTCAGTACCACGATTTTGTCCGCTAATGTCATTGCTTCAACTTGATCGTGGGTAACGTAAATCATAGTGCGGTTTAATTTTTTATGTAATTTGGAAATTTCTACCCGCATTTGTACACGCAATGCTGCATCAAGATTGGAAAGTGGTTCATCGAGTAAAAATACTTCCGGTTGGGAAACTAACGTTCTACCAATAGCAACCCGTTGACGCTGCCCACCGGAAAGAGCTTTAGGCTTGCGGTCTAGTAAGTGAGCAAGTTGTAAAATTTCGGCAACTTGATTAACTCGCTGCTCCCGTTCTGCTTTACTCACACCTGCCAGCTTTAATCCAAAAGACATATTCTCAGCAACGTCTAAATGTGGATAGAGAGCGTAAGATTGAAACACCATACCGATACCACGTTTTGAAGGCTCTATTTCATTCATCAGCTTTCCACCGATATAGAGTTCTCCTGTCGTAATATCTTCTAAACCTGCTATCATTCGTAATAGCGTGGATTTACCACAACCTGACGGACCAACGAAAACAACGAACTCTCCTTCGTTAATTTCTAAATTAATATCTTTAGAAATATGAACATCACCATAGGATTTTCCCACATTACGCAATGATACATTCGCCATAATTAAACCTCTTTTTTGCTTTTGCTTATGGTTTGAATTTAGGCTGAATGGTCGCCTTTTTATCTAAAGAAGAAATCATCCTAGAATACTTTTTTTTAGGGTTAGAGCCTTAATTACGTAAAGAACGCCCATTTAAAGAAATTTAATAAATTTTGTGATCAAGCTCTCATTTTTAACGCCTGTTTTTGTGAATTAGATCACAAAATGATGAAAAATGTTACTTAGATCATACTTTTAGTCTAGGGGGCGTAGAGCAAAGGGTGATCTCAAATAGATTCTATAGCCCATAATTTGCCATAATTTAATAAATGGGTTGTTTATATCCGTTTCTTTTATTTAACTTCAAGGAGTTTTTTATGAAAAACAAATGTGCCAAATTCACCTTAGCTACTCTTGCTACTTTAGTTCTTTCCGGAACAGTAATGGCAAAAATGATGGAAGGTAAACTCGTTATTTGGATTAACGGTGATAAAGGTTATAACGGAGTTGCTGAAGTCGGTAAGAAATTTGAGAAAGATACCGGTGTTCAAGTTTTAGTCGAACATCCGGATAAACTTGAAGAAAAATTTGCACAGGTTGCCTCAACTGGTGATGGTCCGGATATTATGTTCTGGGCTCACGACCGTTTCGGTGGCTATGCACAATCAGGTTTATTGGCTGAAGTGAACGTAAGCAAAGAATTTAAAGATAAATTTGTCGATTTTGCTTGGGATGCAGAAACCTACAATAGCAAAATTATCGGTTATCCGGTTGCGATTGAAGCTATTTCGTTAATTTATAATAAAGATTTAGTTAAAGAGGCTCCTAAATCTTGGGAAGAAATTATTGAGTTAGATAAAAAACTCAAAAAAGACGGCAAAAATGCAATTATGTGGAACTTATCCGAACCATATTTCACTTGGCCAATTGCAGCTTCAAACGGAGCATACGCATTTAAATTTGCTAACGGCAAATACGATCCGAAAGACATTGGTGTGAATAATGAAGGTGCAGTAAAAGCATTACAGTTTGTAGTGGATATGGTGAAAAATAAACATATTAGTGCCGATATGGACTACGCTGTTGCTGAAGCATCCTTTAATAAAGGACAAAGTGCATTAACCATCAATGGTCCTTGGTCTTGGGGCAATATTGATAAAAGCGGTATTAAATATGGTGTAACTTTACTGCCGACATTAAACGGTCAAGCCTCTAAACCATTCGTAGGGGTATTAAGTGCTGGTGTAAATAGCTCAAGCCCAAACAAAGATTTAGCTAAAGAATTCTTAGAGAATTACTTACTCACCGATGACGGTTTAGACGCAGTCAATAAAGATAAACCTTTAGGTGCAGTGGCGTTAAAATCTTACCAAGAAAAATTAGCTGCTGATCCTCGTATCGCAGCAACAATGGCAAATGCGAAAAACGGCGAAATTATGCCAAATATCCCGCAAATGTCTTCTTTCTGGTATGCCGAAAAATCTGCTATCAATAATGCAGTAACCGGTCGCCAATCAGTGAAAGAAGCATTAGATGATGCACATTCACGCATTCAAAAACAACAATAATTATTCATCATTCAGGGTGGGTTATATAACCCACTCTATTTTTAAATTCACCCTAAGTACAGTAAATATGCAGTAAAAATTCGAGGTGCTGTTATGCTAACTCAAACTCAATCCAAACCCACCCATTGGCTCAAATATCTCTTAGCCGGATTAGTCTTGCTCCTTGACTTCTATCTTGTTGTATTAATGTACTCACAAGGTGAATATCTTTTTGCTATTTTAACACTGATTATTCTGACCTCCGGTGTCTATATTTTTACCAATAAAAATGCCTATGCTTGGCGTTATGTTTACCCGGGTATTACCGGAATGGCAATTTTCATTTTGTTTCCGCTGGTTGCAACTATTGCAATTGCGTTTACCAACTATAGTGGTTCTAATCAATTATCCTTCGAACGAGCCGTATCTGTTTTGACAGAACAACGTTATTTCGCCGGAGATAAATATCAATTCACGCTTTATCCGCAAGCAGATAATCAATACCGAATTGCCTTAACCAACCCGACAACAGAGCAAATTTTTGTATCAGATCCTGTTTCATTAACTACCGGAACGAATGTGGTTGTTACTGAGCAAAGTATACCAAATGGAGATGTTGCTCCTCTTAAAGTGATTACGCAAAATCGGGCTGCACTTCAGTCAATGAAAGTTGTGCTACCAAATAATAGTGAACTGACAATGAGTTCATTACGCCAATTTTCAGAACAAAAACAGCGCTATCACTTTGATGAAGATAAAAAAACATTATTAAATAACGAAACCGGCAAAATTTATCAAGCTAATGACGAAACCGGCTTCTTCCAAGCTATTGATGAAAACGGTAATTGGCAAAGTGAAACGCTTGAGCCTGGTTATACCGTTACATCTGGCTTTAATAACTTCATTAAAATTTTTACCGATGAAGGTATTCAAAAACCTTTTATACAAATATTTATTTGGACGGTGATCTTCTCTTTATTAACCGTAGTCTTTACCGTTATTCTCGGTATGGTACTTGCCTGCCTAGTACAATGGGAGGCATTAAAAGGTAAAGCGATATATCGTGTCTTATTGATTTTACCTTATGCGGTGCCATCGTTTATTTCTATTCTGATTTTTAAAGGGTTATTCAACCAAAGTTTTGGTGAAATCAATATGATTTTAAACCAACTGTTCGGCATCAGCCCTGAATGGTTTAACGATCCGCTACTTGCTAAAGTGATGATTCTGATTGTGAATACCTGGCTAGGTTATCCTTATATGATGATTTTATGTATGGGATTACTCAAAGCTATTCCATCTGATTTATATGAAGCCTCCGCAATGGATGGAGCCTCCACTTGGCAAAATTTCAGCAAAATCACGTTCCCATTACTGTTAAAACCGCTTACTCCGTTAATGATTGCTTCATTTGCATTTAACTTTAACAACTTTGTATTAATTCAATTATTAACAAATGGTCGCCCGGATATGATTGGAACTACCACCCCTGCCGGTTATACCGATTTATTAGTCAGCTATACTTACCGTATTGCCTTTGAAGGAAGTGGTACACAAGATTTTGGCTTAGCAGCCGCTATCGCGGCCATTATTTTCTTATTAGTCGGTGGCTTAGCACTCTTAAATATCAAAGCAACCAAAATGGAATTATAAAAGTGGTAGGGATTTAACAATCCCTGACCCCAACTAACTTCGGGAGTTATATATGGCAATTGTTCAATCTAAATCTGTGCGTTATCGTGTATGGGCAACCCATTTCTTTTTAATTTGTTTCCTTGCCTTAATTATTTTCCCTTTATTGATGGTTATTGGTATCTCATTACGACCGGGAAATCTTGCTATCGGTGATATTATTCCAAGCCAAATTTCGTGGGAGCATTGGCAGGCTGCATTAGGCTTTGACGTAACACATTCTGACGGCACGGTAACACCTCCACCGTTCCCGGTGCTACGCTGGTTATGGAACTCTATCAAAGTGGCAACAATTACCTCTATCGGTATTGTAACCTTATCAACAACCTGTGCTTATGCATTTGCCCGAATGAAATTTAAAGGCAAAAAAATTATTCTACAAGGTATGCTAATATTCCAAATGTTCCCGGCAGTGCTTTCCTTAGTTGCCTTATATGCGTTGTTTGATCGTCTTGGGCAGTATGTACCGTTTCTTGGCTTAAACACACACGGCGGCGTAATTTTTGCTTATTTAGGCGGAATTGCCTTACACGTTTGGACAATAAAAGGCTACTTTGAAACCATTGACGGCTCGCTGGAAGAAGCAGCATCTCTTGACGGTGCAACTCCGTGGCAAGCGTTCCGATTAATCTTATTACCGCTTTCCGTACCAATTTTAGCGGTAGTATTCATTCTTTCATTCATTGCTGCTATTACAGAGGTACCGGTTGCCTCACTCTTATTACGTGATGTAAACAGCTACACCCTAGCCGTTGGTATGCAACAATATCTCTATCCGCAAAATTACTTATGGGGTGATTTTGCAGCCGCAGCGGTCTTATCTGCGATTCCGATTACACTCGTATTCTTATTGGCACAACGCTGGCTAATCGGTGGCTTAACTGCCGGCGGTGTGAAAGGCTAGTTTGCAAAAAATTCTCAAAAAACGACCGCTTGTCAAATTGATACTGCGGTCGTCAATCTTTAAATTTGAAGCTACCCGAGTTGGGATAAAAGATTGGCTAAAATTGATGTTTCTTCCACATTTTCGGAAGGTGAATCGGTTAGCCACGTACTGAATGAGGATAAAGTTATGGCGATTTGGGTAGGAAATTAATCTTCCCCGTTAGGGGAAGAGTCGAAGCCGATTAGGGAAATGTGGACGATATTGCAAAAAATCACAAAAAACAGACCGCTTGTTCCCCTGTGAGGCTGAGATCAATTATACCCCATCAACATAAGCAGCTCTTTCGTATAGCTGATCGCTTCATTACGATTAGTGACACCGATCTTCTGATACAGATTTCGAATATGGGTTTTAATTGTGGTTGCTGCTACTTGCAATTCATCTGAAATTTGTTCATTGCTATACCCTGAATAAATCAAGCCCAACACCTGCCATTCCCGCTGTGTTAATGGACTAATTTTTAATAGCTCCGGTACTTTCGGATTTTTCAGTAACTGATTCACAAAGTTTTCATCAAAGTGTGCAAATTTTTGGCGATAAAATTGATTGATGTTGCGTAAAATAAATTGCGCTTTATGTAATACCAATTCATCTAATACATTGAATTGCAATAAATGGCGAATCTGCTGTGCCATCACATCTCCTTCAATCACAAAAGCACTGATAAAGTTTGTTTGCCGTGTCAGTTTTAGTGCCTGAATTAAGTCTTGCTGAGCTAATTCTTTCTCGCCTTGTAAAAAATAAAGCCTGTTACGAACAATTAATGCACGATTTAAATCACTGATCAGAGAAAATTTTTCAGCAGTTTCAATTAAATTATCTAAAATTACTTTCGCTTCAGTATATTCTTCAAGCAAGATTTGAGCCCGTGCAATATTACGCCATTGAATTTGGGTAAAATGGTTTTTATCTGAAATTGGAGATGGATTTTGAATCAACCAATTACGAGCAGACTGAATGTCATTTGTCATCTGCCAATAAAACATTCTTACTTGATCGGCATTCGCAATCCAGTCGTGGTGATAAGAGTGAGAGTGCTCTAGCTGTTCAACTTCACCTAATAAACGGGCAGTGTTATCCAGATTGCCACGAGCTAATGAAATTTTAGTGAGTAAGGTTAAGCATTGTAACTTGTCTTCAAATTTAGATAAGGCATTCATTCCGGCAACTGCCATCGACTCAGCTTTATCCAAGTTATACCATTCCCATAAAATTTTTCCCTTAGAACGTAATAAGAATTCATACATCGGCACTTTTTGTAAGTGGTTTTCTTTTACAAAGTTGCTTGCTTTATCTAACATTTCATAGGCAGCTTGTGAAAAACCTTGAGCAAGCAAAATTTCAGATTGTTGAAGCTGCGACCATAAAATATTGTGGTAAGTATGGTGTTGATGTGCCATACGCTCTGCTTTTTGCAACATTACTAACGCTTCTGCCAAATTACCGTGACAATGATGAGCCTCACCAATAATTGAGGTGGCAACAATATGAGCGTAATAGGCATTTTCCGAGAGATCATTTAACGCCTCTGAGGCTAATTGAAGTGCAGTATTTTCATCACCGGAATTGATAGCAACCTGAGCCCGTAGCACATTGAATTCCGCATTGGCAGTTTTACTTAACTCAATCTTATTTTCCGTCAAGGCTCGAGAAAAATCTGCTAAAATACCACCTACTTCACTATGTCGGTGCTGGCTTTGCACCAGCCAAGCTTTGAGTAAAACCAAATTAGTATGCTCGGTTAAATGTGCATAATCTAAACAATTTAAACTCTCTTCCAATAATTTCAACTCACCTTGATGGAATACTGTCCAAGCGTTCTCTTCTAAAATATTAAGTAATAATTCAGTATCAGACAATTGCATTGCGTGATGCAAGGCTTCTGTTACATAGCCTAATTGTAACCACGCATTCGCTGCCTTTTGATGCAGTTGTGACAGTTCAGCATACAACTCATTTTGGCAACATAAATTCAAAAAGGAAGCAAAAAGCGGATGGAATTTCCACCAACTATCATCACTGTTCTGCCATTTACTGTTTACCATTTGTTGTAAAAATAAGCCTTGTTTTTCAAGAGACTCTAATTTAATACGACTGTTTTGCTCTCCCGTCACAGCCTGTACTAAAGATTCATTCATCGAATGCAAAACAGAACAACGTAAAATAAACAACCTGGTTTCTTCATCTACTTTATTGAGCACTTCATCAGCTAAATATTCGTTGATATGAAAATGATTTGATTTGGCTAAGCGTTTGGCAATATCTTGCAACGGTACTTGTAGTGTATGTGATTTATTTTTCGCAAAAAGGCTAATTAATTGAAGAGCCGTTGGCCATCCTTCAACTTCGTTACAAAGTGCGATAACATCTTGCTGATTTAACTCTGAACCTAATCTTGCTTGAAAAAACGCAGTACTTTCTTGGTGATCAAACATAAGTTGGTTAATATCAATTTCCAATAATTGTTCTTGCACTCTTAAACTGGCAATACTTAACGGCGGAATAGAACGAGAAATCAAGATAAGCGTCATATTAGACGGCTGATGCTTAATCCAATATTTTAATGCTTCATGGATTTCATCATTTTCAATAATATGATAATCATCAATAGCAAGATAAAAATGTTCTGAAAACGCCGCCGCTTTAATCAATAATTGATTAAATAAAGCTAATAAATTAGCTTTGCGATTTTCCTCTAACAATACATCTATTTCTTCATTAATTGCAGAATGCAATGCAGCACTAAAATAAGCAGCAAAACGATCCGGATTATTATCGCCCTCATCTAACGCATACCAGCCGATATTCTTTTTATTTTCAATCCATTGAGAAACCAGGGTAGTTTTGCCATAACCGGCTGGTGCATTTATTAATACAACCGGATAACTGCAAGATTTGTCTAATTCTTGGATTAAACGTTTTCTTGGGATGCTATTTTGTAATCGAAAAGAACAAACAAGTTTTGATGGTATTAACATAATAAATTCTATTTTCTCTCATAACAAAATGGGGATGATATATCCTCCATTTATGCTCTAACTACTTCCTAATAATCATACCATACAAGGTGCTTATAAGGATGATTTGATTTTATTCGGATTTTACATAATAGTAGTATTCATCTTTAACTGGGGGTTTCCTATGACATTTAATTCTATTGTAGAAAAATACTGTCGCTACTTTGATGTAGCAGATCCAAAACACTTCACCTTACAGCAATGGTATCAAGTCGTTGCAGAAGGTTCCCTTGAACTTATTTATAGTCAGCCTGCAACTAAGCCGACAGAATCACGCCACGTAAACTATCTCTCAATGGAATTTTTAATCGGTCGTTTAACCGGCAATAATTTAATGAACTTAGGGTATTACGAACAAATTCGTGACTATCTTAAACAATACCAAGTTGAATTAGTAGATGTTTTAGAGCAAGAGCGTGATCCTGCGTTAGGAAATGGCGGATTAGGTCGCCTTGCTGCCTGTTTTTTAGACTCAATGGCAACTGTTGGGCAAAATGCGACTGGCTATGGGCTTCACTATCAATACGGTTTATTCAAACAAAGTTTCAAAGAGGGAATGCAAAAAGAAGCTCCGGATACTTGGGCTCGCGATAGCTACCCTTGGCATCGTTTTAATCCATCTAAAACCCGTCATATCGGGTTTGGTGGAAAAATCAAAAAAATTCAAGCCGATCAATATGAATGGCAACCTAAATTAACAATTCAAGGCAAAGCATTTGATTTGCCAATTGTAGGTTACAAAAATAACATCATTCAACCGCTGCGTTTATGGCAGGCAGATAGCGATCAATCTTTTGATTTTGATGCTTTTAATGACGGCAAATTCTTAACTGCAGATAAAACGATTGTCAATGCAGCCGCACTTACGCAAGTACTTTACCCAAATGATAACCATAAAGCAGGGCAAAAATTACGCTTAATGCAACAATACTTCCATTGTGCCTGCTCTGTGGCAGATATTTTAGATCGCCACCTCAGCGAAGGTTATTCGTTAAAAGATTTGGCTAAACGCCAAGTAATCCAATTGAATGATACCCACCCAACACTCGCTATACCTGAATTAATGCGTGTACTGTTAGATGATCACCAATTCACTTGGGAGCAAGCTTGGGATATTTGCTCAAATACCTTTGCTTACACAAACCACACCTTATTACCTGAAGCTCTTGAGCAATGGGATCAACGCCTATTTAAGCAATTATTACCTCGCCATTATCAAATTGTGGAAAAAATTAACAATATTTTCCACGACCAAGTACGGGCGGAATTTGGCGATGATGCCAAAATTTGGGAAAAATTAGCCGTACTATTTGACTACCGTGTGCGTATGGCGAACCTTTGCGTTGTTACTTGTTTCCGTGTAAACGGTGTTGCGGAAATTCACTCGGATCTATTAGTAACCGACTTATTCCCGAAATATCACCGATTGTTCCCAACAAAATTCTGTAATGTTACTAACGGCATCACACCTCGTCGTTGGATTAGACAAGCAAACCCACAATTAAGTGATTTATTGGATCGCACCTTAAAACAAGATTGGACACACGATCTGGAATTATTAAAAGGCGTTGAAAAATATGTTGATGACACCGGCTTCCGTGAAGAATATCAACGTATTAAACGTAACAATAAAGTGGTTCTAGCAAATGAAATCCATAAAACATTAGGATTAAATGTCAATCCAAGTGCGATTTTTGATGTACAAATCAAGCGTTTCCACGAATATAAACGCCAACATTTAAATTTATTAAATATTATTGCGACCTATCAGTCGCTAAGAGCTAACCCAAACCAAGATTACACACCACGTGTATTCCTATTCTCAGGCAAAGCGGCACCGGGTTATTATTTAGCAAAAAATATTATTCACGCAATTAATAATGTAGCAGACATTATCAACAACGATAAACAAGTGAATGATAAACTACAAGTGGTATTCCTACCGGATTATCGAGTCAGCCTTGCGGAAAAAATTATTCCCGCAGCCGATGTTTCAGAACAGATATCAATGGCAGGAAAAGAAGCCTCTGGTACAGGTAATATGAAATTGGCACTTAACGGTGCATTAACATTAGGTACGCTAGATGGTGCTAATGTGGAAATTGCCGAGATGGTGGGTGAGGAAAATGTCTTTATCTTTGGACATACCGTAGAAAGCGTGCAGGAACTGTTAGCAAAAGGTTATCAACCTAAAACCTATTACAATCAAGATCTGATTCTGAAAAATGCGGTTGATTTCTTAGCCAAGGGGAAAGCTTCTAACGGTAATAAAGAAACATTCAAACTAATGTTAGACAGCTTGCTAGAACGCGATCCGTTCCTAGTCTTTGCCGATTTTGATAGCTACCGCCAAACACAAGAGAAAATTGGTATAGCCTATTTAGATCAAGAAGCTTGGCTACGTAGTGCGATTTTAAATACAGCCCGTTTAGGTACGTTTAGCTCAGACCGCTCAATTCAAGATTATCAACAACGTATTTGGTTGAATAGATAATAACTTCGGGCGACTTCTTCTCAACAGGAAGTCGCCAATTTTCTGTTGTATTTCATATATTTAATATGTGGAGAAAAATGATGAAAATAACTACCAAACAATATCATCGTGCAGGCATTATGCCTTATTTTTTCGATGAACGTGGTGTAAAAAAATCAGCATCCGAAAAAATAAAATACACATTATTTAAAACGTTTAACGGCAATATTCAAGTAAACACTACGCCAATTCCTGCTGTTCAAATTTTTTATCAGCACAAGCCTTGCTTTTTACGTTTTCATTTAGCTGATAAAAAAAATCCATTAACCGGCAATTGGCAACTACAATTAGAAAACTCAAGCCAAGTTATTTCCGGCAAAATTAAAGCCCGGGGAATTACATTACCTCAAGACTTACCTTTAGGTTATCACCAATTACAACTAAACACGGTAGATAAAACCTTTAATTGCACTATTATTATCGCTCCGGAGCGTTGCTACCAACCTCAAGCCGTGCTTGAACAAAAAAAATTATGGGGAACATTTCTACAACTCTACACCTTAAAATCAGCCAACAACTGGGGAATCGGTGATTTTGGCGATTTAAAAAACTTCATCCAACAAATTGCACCTTACCAAGCAGATTTTATTGGCTTGAATCCGATTCACTCGCTTTTTCCAGCAAACCCAAATTCTGCAAGCCCATACAGCCCATCCTCTCGCCGATGGCTGAATATTGCTTACATTGATGTCAATCAGTTGGTCGAATTTCAACAAAGCGATGAAGCTCAAACTTGGTTTCATTCCGCTGAAATCCAGCAACAGTTATCTCAATTACGCAATCAAGACTGGTTAAATTACGATCAAATCATTCCATTAAAATTAAAAGGGCTACGCTTTGCTTTTGCAAAATTCCAGCAAAATATGACCGCTTGTTCCGACTCAGCCTTTACTGAATTTGTACAAAAAGGTGGTGAAAGTCTACAAGTTCAAGCTACATTTGATGCTCTTCATCAATATTTATCTACGCAATTTGCAGACCAATGGGGCTGGAATTTCTGGGTGAATGAGTACCAAGATTACCATTCTGCCGCTGTACAACAATTTAGAGAAACACATAAAGCAGACGTGGAATTTTACCTTTGGTTACAATTCATTGCCGATCAGCAATTGGCAGAATGTGATGCAATTTGCCGTCAGCAAAATATGAACATTGGTATGTATCGCGATCTTGCCGTTGGCGTCAGCCCCAACGGAGCAGAAACGTGGAATGACAAACAACTTTATTGTTTAAATGTATCTGTCGGTGCTCCACCTGATGTATTAGGTCCACAAGGACAAAACTGGGGCTTAACCCCAATGAATCCACACGTGTTAAAACAACAAGCCTATCGCCCGTTTATTGAGTTGGTCAGGGCTAATATGAAGCATTGCGGGGCATTACGCCTTGACCATATTATGTCTTTATTACGATTATGGTGGATTCCAAAAGGCGACAGTGCAGTGAATGGTGCTTATATCCGTTATCCGGTTGATGATTTAATTGCTATTTTGGCACTTGAAAGCCAACGCCATCAATGCCTGATTATCGGTGAAGATTTAGGCACTGTGCCAAAAGAAATTGTCAGCAAACTCAAAAATGCAGGAATTCTGTCTTACAAAATCTTCTATTTTGAATTTAATGAACAAGGAAAAAGTCGCGACTTGCAACATTATCCTTACCAAGCTATGACAACATTAAGTACTCACGATTTACCAACGATCAATGGTTATTGGCGTGGATATGATTTTGAATTAGGCGAAAAATTCGGTGTGTATCCAAATGCGGATATTTTGACCATTCTCAAACAAGACCGAGTCAATGCCAAAGTCAAAATATTACAACGCTTACAAGAGAATAATGTGGCGATAGAACCTGAAATTAGCGAGCAACTTAATTCACCAGTAAATACGCCATTTATTCACCGTTTGCAAACCTATGTCGCTAATGTAAGCAGCGGATTATTCGGCTTCCAGCCTGAAGACTGGCTGGGGATGACCGAACCTGTTAATATTCCGGGAACTAGTACTCAATATGCCAACTGGCGACGTCGCTTGACCGTAAATATTGAAGATATTTTTGCTGATACCGCAATCCAAGCTTTATTGAGGGAAGTGAACAAAATCCGTAAAGAAAAATAACAAATACACAATAAACAGAAAAAGGGGTAAAAGAACTTATTCTTTTACCCCTTTCAAATATTAAAAAGAATACTACCCTGCAACCCAAAGCATTATCGCTAGCACTTGCGGCAACATTATGCGTAGAAACATTACAAGTGGGTAAACAGTAGCATAAGAAAGAGCCGCCGCTCCGTTGCCTTCTTTGATTTCGTTAGCAAAAGCAAGAGCTGGAGGATCAGTCATTGAACCGGCGAGTAATCCACAAAGACTTAGGTAATTCATTTTAGCGTAAATTCTAGCAATCAATCCTGTAATCATAAGTGGGAAGAAGGTGATGATTGCACCAAAGAGAATCCATTCCATCCCCTCACTGCTGAGTAACGTTTCAAGGAATCTCCCACCGGATTTTAAACCAACAACAGCAAGAAAGAGTACAATCCCAATTTCACGTAAGGCAAGGTTCGCACTCGGTGGCATAAACCAGTAGAGTTTACGAATGCTGCCAATTCTTGCCAAAATGAGGGCAACCACAAGCGGTCCACCTGCTAAGCCCAGTTTTAATGCAACAGGGAAGCCAGGTAAATAAATTGGGACAGAACCAAGTAGCACCCCTAATCCAATCCCGATAAAAATCGGCAACATTTGAACTTGTTGTAATTTGGATTGCGCATTACCGATAATCGTCATTACCATTTCAATATCAGCTTGGCGACCGACTAAATTCAACACATCACCAAATTGCAGTGTCATATCGCCTGTTGGGACTAACTCTACTCCGGCACGGTTGAGGCGTGAAATGACTACATCATATTTGCCTTTCAGCATTAATTGGCGAATTTGTTTACCAAATACTTTTTCGTTGGTAACCACTGCTCGTTCGGAACGATAAATCGTACCTTTTGTAGAAACAGATACATCAACTTCTTCACCCAAAATAATCTGCATTTTACGTAAAGCTGTATCTTCTCCTACCAAGTGTAGGATATCACCTACTTGTAATACCGTATGTACTCGAGGAATAGAAAGTTCATCTCCCCTTTTTAAACGAGAATAAGAGACTTCATGTAAATCAAAATCAGGAAGTTGATTAAGTGTTAGCCCATTTATGTTTGGATTAGTTAAACGTACATTTAAGCTACTAAGTTTATCTCTTCCTTGACTTTGAGAACGATTAAACTCATCTGCTTCTTTATCTATATTAATTTTTAAAACAATACGAATTAACCACATTGCAAGCAAAATACCAATAATACCGAACGGATAAGCAATAGCATAGCTCATACCCATAATTTCAGTGATACTTTCACCACTAAGTTCAGCAAGCACTTGCTGCCCTGCCCCAAGAGAAGGCGTGTTAGTCACTGCCCCCGAGAAAATACCTAAAATCACAGGTAATGGAACATCGAACAATTTATGAATAAGAACAACAAGAACACCACTAAGTAATACAATTAAAACCGCAAATCCATTGAGCTTTAAACCTGAATGTTTAAGAGATGCAAAGAATCCTGGGCCGACTTGGATCCCTATTGAGTAAACAAACAGAATCAAACCGAATTCTTGAATAAAATGGAGAGTATGAGCATCAAGTTTAATACCAAATTGCGTCATAAAATGAGAAATGAATAATCCTCCAAATAACACCCCACCAATACCTAAACCAACACCTCTAATTTTGATATGACCAATCCATAACCCCAGCACTGCCACTAAAGATAATAAACTGACAGTCAGCGCAATCTCACTCATTACAGCCTCTCTTAACACCAATACCTCAAAAATGGTATATGAATTTTAGCAAATCTAAAAAAGTAAAAATGCGATCTATGTCACAAAAAATAAAACGCCAATCTGGCTAATACAAATAAATTAAAAAACCGTTTGCTTTTCACCTTTGGCTACGCTATATTTCTAGCCATTCAATTTTGGAGAATATTATGAACCTTATCAAACTTCACCATCATCGCCATTTCCCTGAATAATCTTTCGGGCGTTTTGGTATGCTTGGAAGATAACTTCCGAGCAAGTGAAGCCGATAAGTGCATAAGCTAATATCACGATTTCAACCCCCTCGGAAGTCTTCTTTCGAGGGGGTCTTTTTTGTATCATCTTGAATATTTTTCATATTAACATTTAAAAATAGAGGTAAATACAATGCTATCAAACGAAGTGTTTATATCGATTATTGTATTGTTAGTGTTGAGCTTACTGAGAATTAATGTAGTTATTGCATTAATTATCTCAGCACTGACTTGCGGATTAATTGGTAATTTAAGTATGGAAGGTGTCAGCTTTGCTGATGCTTTAGAAAAAACAATTAAAAATTTCACTGGTGGTTTAGGTGGCGGAGCAGAAACAGCAATGAACTACGCAGTTCTCGGTGCTTTTGCAGTAGCTCTCTCAAAATCAGGTGTAACCGATTTATTAGCCTACAAAGTGATTAAATCATTCGGACACAGCCCATCAGGTCGTTCCGTAACGTGGTTTAAATATATTGTGCTATTTGTGTTAGTTGCTTTTGCAATGTCTTCACAAAACTTAATTCCGATTCATATTGCCTTCATTCCAATATTAATTCCACCACTATTAAGCGTGATGAATAAATTAAAGATTGACCGCCGAGCGGTTGCTTGTGCTTTAACATTTGGTTTAACTGCCACTTATATGTTAATTCCTGCAGGTTTCGGGCAAATTTTTATTGAGAGCATTTTAGTAAAAAACATTAATCAAGCAGGCGAGCAATTTCAATTAGTGGCAACTACTGCTGAGATGACAAAAGCAATGCTGATTCCTGTATCAGGTATGATCGCAGGATTACTTTTTGCATTCTTTGTATCATACCGTAAACCTCGCGTGTATGCGGAAAATACACCTGAGCCAACTGTTGATGATATTGAAACTCGTGTTGCAAGAGTTAAACCTTTCCATATTGGTATTAGTATTTTAGCAATTATCACAACCTGTTCCGTGCAATTAGCAACAAATTCGACCATTATCGGCGGTTTAGTCGGTTTAGTGATTTTTGCCTTAGGCGGCGTATTCAAATTAAAAGAAAGCAATGACGTTTTCCAAGCCGGTTTACGCTTAATGGCAATGATTGGTTTTGTAATGATTGCAGCCTCGGGCTTTGCCGGCGTGGTAAATTCTACCGGTGGCGTACCTGCATTAGTGGAAAGCCTGCGTGATGTTATCTCATCAAAAGAGATGGCTGCATTATTAATGCTCGTAGTTGGCTTATTCATCACAATGGGCATCGGCTCATCATTCTCAACTGTGCCGATAATAACCTCAATTTACGTGCCACTATGCGTTTCTTTTGGCTTCTCACCACTTGCCACAATGGCGATTGTAGGCGTAGCAGCTGCATTAGGCGATGCAGGTTCCCCGGCCTCTGACTCAACACTTGGTCCAACATCAGGCTTGAATGCTGACGGCAAACACGACCACATTTGGGATTCTGTTGTGCCAACCTTTATCCACTTTAATATTCCATTATTAGTGTTCGGTTGGATTGCAGCGATGACACTTTAAGTTATAATACGCAAAGTGTTAGCAAAATCAGACCGCTTGCAGAAATGGCAAGCGGTCTATTTTCATCTATTTTTTGCAAAATCTTAGGATACTCAATGAAATTTATCTCTTTTAATATCAATGGCTTGCGTGCAAGACCTCATCAGCTTGAAGCAATTATCGAAAAACACCAACCCGATGTATTGGGCTTACAAGAAATCAAAGTGTCTGATGAAGATTTCCCTTACGATTTAGTCAATCATTTGGGTTATCACGTTTTTCATCACGGGCAAAAAGGGCATTATGGTGTTGCCTTATTAACGAAAAAAGAACCGCTTGCGGTACGTAAAGGTTTCCCAGCTGATATGCTAGATGCCCAAAAACGAATGATTATGGCAGATATTGAAACTGATTTTGGCGTTTTAACTGTACTAAACGGCTATTTTCCGCAAGGCGAAAACCGTAGCCACGAAATTAAATTCCCGGCAAAACAGAAATTCTATGCCGATTTGCAACACTACTTGGAAACTGAGTTAAAGCCGGAAAATCCAATCATCATTATGGGCGATATGAATATCAGCCCGACCGATTTAGACATCGGCATTGGCGAGCCAAATCGCAAACGTTGGCTTCGTGATGGCAAATGTTCTTTCTTACCCGAAGAACGTGAATGGTTAGCACGTTTACATAACTACGGCTTAGTGGATACTTTCCGCATTGCTAACCCAGAAGTAAACGATAAATTCTCATGGTTTGATTATCGTTCTAAAGGCTTTGACGATAATCGTGGCTTGCGTATTGATTTAATTCTCGCTTCAAAATCACTTGCCGAACGCTGTGTGGAAACAGGCATTGATTTAGAAATTCGAGCAATGGAAAAACCGTCTGATCACTCTCCTGTTTGGGCAACCTTCAAGTAATTTACAAAAAATTTTACTTTTTTGACCGCTTGTAAATCGATTACAAGCGGTTGTTTTTTCTTACTTTTTTGCATTTTTACACTCTACTATATCCCTTTTCAAATTTGTGCTACAATTGCCCACTGTTTTTAGACTATTTTTAGATTATGAATACACGTTTAACGCTTATTTTACTGCTGATTGTCGCATTGCTTGGCGGCTGGTATTACAGTTTGCAAGAAAAAGATAATTTAGGGTTGGATCAGCTCATAAAAAAAGAAGGACAACCCGAATATGTGGGGAGTAAAATGTCCACCACAGTTTATGATTTGAAAGGTAATCCACAATATTTCGCTCAGGCTACGGAAATCAAACGTTACGAATCCACCGAGCGAACCGAGTTTTTTAAACCTTTTATTGAGCTTTTTGCTAAAGAATCAACTCAAAAACAGTGGAAAGTGAGTGCTGATTACGCTGAAATTACCAAAGAAAAAATCTTAAATTTAAAAGGTAATATAAAACTTGATGCGTTAGAACCTGCTTCACGTTTACAACAAATCACTACAGATACTTTAACGGTTGATTTAAACACGCAGGATATTTTTACCGAAAGTGCGGTCAAATCAATAGGTTCTGGTTTTACAACAACAGGGGTTGGCTTAAAAGGTAACTTAAAACAGCAAGTGGCAACCTTGCAAAAAGACGTAAAATCTTATATTGAACCAACCATCATTAAAGAAACAAAAGAATAATTTGCTTTTGAATAAGGAATAATAATGAAATTAATGTTTAAATCTATTTTAGTAACAATATTACTAGGTAGCAGCTTTTCAGCTTATGCGTTAAAAGGAGATACCGATCAACCTATTAATATTGATTCAGGTAGCCAATCTTTAGATATGACTAATAATATCGTTACTTTTAGCGATAATGTCGTGATTACGCAAGGTTCTATTAAAGTGACTGCGGCGAATGTAAAAATCACTCGTCAAGAAGGGAAAAAAGAGACGATTGATGCTACTGGCTCACCTGTTACTTTCCAACAAACATTGGATAATGGTAAGCCTGTAAATGGTAAAGGCAACAGTGTGCATTACGACTTAAACTCGGAATTTTTAACCTTAATCGGCAATGCTGAATTAAAACAGCAAGGTAGTTTTATTAAGGCAAGTAAAATCACCTATGACGTGAAAAAACAGCAACTTAAAGCAACAAGTGGCGGTAAATCACGCGTGAAAACGGTATTAATTCCAAACGAACTTCAAAATAACAAGAAAAAATAGGGTTAATCTATGTCTGTACTTTATGCAGAACATTTAGCGAAAAGTTATAAACAACGCCAAGTTGTAAAAGATGTGAGCCTGAATGTAAAATCAGGCGAAATTGTTGGCTTGCTTGGCCCAAATGGTGCGGGAAAAACAACTACTTTCTATATGGTTGTTGGTTTGGTTCGCCATGATCACGGCACAATTCGTATTGATGATGAAGATATTAGCACCCTGCCAATGCACGACCGTGCCAAACAAGGTATTGGCTATCTACCGCAAGAAGCTTCTATTTTCCGCCGTTTAAGCGTATATGATAATTTAATGTCTGTATTACAAGTGCGTAAAGATATTAATAATGAACAACGTAAAGCTCGTGCTGAGGAACTTATTGCTGAATTTCACATTGAACATATTCGCAATAGCCTAGGACAATCGCTTTCAGGTGGTGAACGCCGCCGTGTAGAAATCGCCCGAGCCTTAGCGGCAAATCCAAAATTTATTTTGTTAGATGAACCCTTTGCAGGAGTTGACCCGATTTCCGTGATTGATATTAAAAAAATCATCGTGAATTTAAAAGAACGTGGCTTAGGCGTGTTGATTACCGATCACAACGTGCGTGAAACCTTAGATGTTTGTGAACGTGCTTATATTGTAGGAAGTGGCGAGATGATTGCTAATGGAACACCACAGCAAGTGCTTGAAAACCCGGATGTAAAGCGTGTTTATCTTGGTGATCAATTCAAACTTTAACCCTTTTTAGGGGATTTCATCTTTAGATGAAAAATTATGACAAAATTAACTGAATTTTTAAGCCCTGAAAACATCCAACAAGGTGTGCTGGTTTCAAGCAAAAAACGAGTATTGGAATTAATCGGGAAAGTGATTGCTAAATCAATTAATCAGGCTCATCCTCAACTATCAAACGAGGAGAATAGTAATATCTGTCCTGTTGAGTGCTTCTCTAATTTATTTAAGAGAGAAAAACTTGGCACTACAGGGTTGAATCAAGGAATAGCGCTTCCTCACGCAAAATTACCAGCTTGTGAATCAATAGAGCTTGATAAACCTATTGCTGTTTTCTTACAATTAGAAGAGGCTATTGACTACGAGGCTCAGGATAATAAAGAAGTTGATTTAATCTATGCCATTATGTTCCCAGAAAACAGCTGTAAGCAATATAAAAATTGTTTGCCACAAATTGCTCAGCAGCTTACTGATAAATCATTACTAAAACAGCTCCGAGCAGCTAATTCTGTGGAAGATATTTGGCAAATTTTGATGTATGCCGACAACCATACAAAAAAAGATGAAGAATAATATTGAGGCGACTATGGAATTAATCATTATTAGCGGTCATTCTGGCGCTGGGAAATCAGTAGCATTAAGGGCATTAGAAGATGTAGGCTATTACTGTGTTGATAATATCCCTTTAGCGTTAATTCCAACATTCACTTACTATCTCACGCAGGAAAATCGTTCTGCAGTTATCAGCTTAGATATCCGCAATCTACCCAATAATCCAAATGCTATTGAGGATCTTCTCTCTCAACTTGCGCCATTAAATAGCAAGCTGATTTTCCTAGATTGCGATCGAAATACTTTAATTCGCCGTTATAGTGATTCTCGCCGTATTCACCCACTTTCAACACAAAACGCTCTATCATTAGAAAGAGCTATCGATCTTGAACAAAATTTACTAGATCCCCTCATTCAAAATGCGGATTATATTATTGATACCAGTAATTTATCTTCACACGAGTTAGCTGAGAACCTACGTCAGCTCTTACAAGGTTCAAGTGATAAAGAGCTAAAAATTATTTTTGAATCATTTGGCTTTAAATATGGCTTACCTGCCGATGCTGATTATGTATTTGATGTACGTTTCCTACCAAATCCACATTGGAACCCAGAATTACGCCCAATGACAGGTTTAGAACAACCTGTCATTGAGTTTTTAGAACGCCAGACTGATGTGCATAATTTTATCTACCAAACACGCAACTACTTAGAAATGTGGCTACCAATGTTAGAGAAAAATAACCGTAGCTATCTCACTATTGCAATTGGCTGCACAGGAGGAAAACACCGCTCAGTCTTTATTGCTGAACAGTTAGCAAAATATTTTCAAGCAAAAGGCAAAAATATACAAATTCGTCATAAAAGCTTGGAAAAACACCATAAGAAATCGTCTAATTAGTTGGGTTACAAGCGGTTAAATTTCTTCCATAAATTGCAATTTTTAGAGAAAATTTGCCCGCTTGTAAAAATTCACAAAAATCAGTTATGAAATCTACAGATATTGCTATTATTGGTGGTGGCATGGTTGGACTTGCACTTGCAGGACTACTAAAAGATACCCACTGCCAAATTAAAATTATTGAAAGAAACACACCTAAGTTTGATCCAACTGCTACTTACCACCGTGTAAGTGCCATCAATGCCAGCAGTCAACAAATTCTCGAACAAATTGGTGCATTCCAACAGATTCCGGAGTATCGATTATCCCCTTATAACGAAATGTTTGTGTGGGAAAAAGATAGTTTTGCTAATATCCATTTCGATAATAATGATGCGGAAATTAAGCAATTAGGCTTACCACAACTGGGGTTTATTCTTGAAAATGCCGTTATTCAGCATACACTTTGGCAACAAGTATTACGGCAATCAAATGTTGAATATATTTCTGCAACACCTCAAACTTTAGGCATTAGTGAAAATGGTGCATTTTTAACGTTAGACAATGGAGAAATGATCTCTGCTAAATTAGTGGTGGGTGCTGATGGGGCAAATTCTTGGGTACGTAATCAAACTAAAATTCCACTCACAAGTAAAGACTATCAACATACCGCTTTAGTTTGCAATGTTAAAACCACAGAAAAACACGGTAACACAGCTCGCCAAATTTTTGCCGAAGACAGTATTCTAGCCTTTTTGCCAATGGCAGATAAGAATCTCTCCTCTATTGTTTGGTCACTTGCCCCTGAGAAAGCAGAAACATTAAAAAATTGCAGTGAACAAGAATTCAATAAAACATTGAGCATCGCATTTGATAACCGACTTGGCTTATGTGAAGTACAAAGTTTGCGTGAAATTTACCCGCTTACCGCTCGTTTTGCTCGTAATTTTGCTCAATCTCGTATTGCATTGATTGGTGATGCTGCTCACACTATTCACCCGCTCGCAGGACTTGGGGTCAACTTGGGCTTTGCGGATGCTAAAAAATTGGCAGATGAAATCAAAAAACATTTCATTAACGAAGAAGATATTGGTGAATACCGCCACTTACGCCAATTTGAGCGTACTCGCAAAGCTGAAGCAATGAAATTATTAGCAACTATGGAAGGGCTAAAAGAGCTGTTTAACGGCAATAACCCAATTAAAAAATTAATAAGAGGTGTTGGACTAAGTATGACTAACCAACTTCCTTTTGTTAAAAAGTTACTGATTCAGCAGGCTATCTATTTATAAATGTAAATAAATTTTAAATAGCGTAAAGATTTTTGATTTTATGAACTAATACCGTGATCGCTTGTCTATTTATTGGTACAATGAGCGCCCCTATTTAGCCTCTGGGGTTTTACTTTCATATTCTTTAAGGAATCATTTTAATGAACAAATTTACAAAAATTAGTGCAACCGCTTTAGTCGCTTTATTCTTAGCCGCTTGTGAAAAACCAGCTCAAAAAACAGCTGAAACTGCACCGGCAGCAACAACTGAAACACAAGCAGCAACTACAGCAGCAAAACCAGCTGAAATGACGGAAGTTGCAGCGCCAACTGAAGCAGCAAAAGCAGACTACCAAAAATTAGTAGCTTGGAATGCAGAGCAAGAAGCTTCCATGGCAGCAGCACAAGCTGAATTACAACAAAAATTAGCAACTCAAGATGCTAAACAAATGCAAGATGGCTTAAGTGCTTTTAGCAAAAAAGTAGAAGATACAGTAAAAAGTTTAGATGCCGTTGAAGTATCTGATACTCAGCTTAAAGAATTCAAAGAAAAAACTAAATCTGTACTTACGCTTTCAAACGAAGTAATTTCAGAGCAAGTAAAAGCATTATCTAATCCAAACGATGAAGCAGCTAAACAAGCATTACAGCAAAAAACACAAACTTTAATTAACGCAGGTAATGAGTTACAACAATTAAACGTTGCTTTACAACAAAGATTTGCAGCTAAATAATTTAGCCCAATTAATGTAAGCTAGAGTGTTTTGCTCTAGCTTTTTTACAGACTTAAGGATAATTATGAATACTTTTTCTAAAATTAGCTTATCTGCATTATTAACAGTATTTTTAACCGCTTGTGAAAAGCCTGCACCCCAAACAACTGAGCAAAAATCAGAGCAAGTACAAATTGCTGAAGTAAAAAAAGAAGAAGCAAAACCTGTTGATACAGGTGCTAGAGATTACAAAACATTCCGTGAGTGGCAAGATGCTCAAGAAAAAGCACTTAATGATACTATTCAATCTGCAGCAGATAGCTTAACTGATAAACAAAAAGCCGATTCTGCATTAATGCAAGAAACTGTTAATAAGGCATTATTGACTCAACTTGATAGTATAAAAGCAAGTGCAGAAACACTGAATATTCAAGACAGCGAAGTAAAAGCATTAAAAGAGAAAACATTAGAAGTACTTAGTTTAGGTACTCAAATGATTGTTGAAGGTGCAAATATGGAGAAGAATCCAACACCTGAGGCACATAAAGCATTTGGAGAATTACAAGCTAAACTAAACCAGTTAGCAGAAGAAGGGCAAAAGTTAGAAAATGTACTAAAAGATAAATATGCTCCTGAGCCAGCTCCAGCTCCAGCTCCAGCTCCAGCTCCAGCTCCAGCTCCAGCTCCAGCTCCAGCTCCAGCTCCAGCTCCAGCTCCAGCTCCAGCTCCAGCTCCAGCTCCACAGCAATAATAGCCTTAAAATAAAAACCAGATCACTTGATCTGGTTTTTATTTGCAATTTATTTCTAAAAAATAACCGCTTGTACTATCTAGCCTCTACTGCCAATTCTAAAAATATTTCTCATCGTTGCCACTTTTGCCGACAACCAGCCGATAAAGACACAAAGTACAATTAAGAAAAAGGCTTCGCTAAAATTTAGGCTCTTCAATTCAAATTGAACGGTGAACATATCGGTTACATATTTCACAATCCCCGTAAAGTAACTAATAGTTACCGCACTAAATAATACCGCTAATAAACTACCGAAAAAGCCGTAAATCATTCCAGTATAAAGGAATGGGCGAGCAATAAAGTGATCGGTTGCACCTAGAATTTGCTGAACTTCAATTGCAGCTTTGCTGTTCGCCACATCAGTTCTTACACTGTTTCCAATCACTAAAAAGACGGCTAATAACATCAATAATGTACAAACAATCGCAATTCGTGCAATAAGCCAAGTTAAGGCAGTTAGTTTTTCTAACCAGCCATTATCTAAACGGACTTCCTGTACACCTTTGATTTGTTGTAAACCATTGCGTAGCTCAACCATTGCATCAGCATTATTGAAATTTGCCTTAGGTTTTAAGGTAACCACCGCTGGCAATGGATTTTCATCTAAAATATCTAATGCTTCTCCAAAGCCTGTCCAAGAACGGAACTCTTCTAAACTCTGCTGGCGAGAAATATAATTAAATGAATCAATTTTATCCGCTTCATAAGCTCGAATACGATCAACCACCGTATTCACATCGTGTTCAGCCAAGTTTTTGTGCAGATAAACTGTAAGCTGTGGCTCCGGATAAAACTGCGTTGCTGCAGTGTGCGTATTTTTCCATAGTAAATAACTTACCGTTGGAATCGTGAGTGAAACCGCAATCACTAATATGGTTAAAAATGTACCTAACTTGCGTTTCATTAAATCTTGCCAAACCGCTCGTAAAGAGTAGCTGGTTTGAGCACCTAACTTGTTAAATGAACGAATCATAATATTCCCTTAAAATTTAAGATGCCCTTGCTCTAATACCAAACACGGTTTTGGACGTTTTGATATGATATTAGTATCGTGCGTAGCAATCAGCACCGTTGTGCCTGCTTGGTTAAATTCCTCAAATAATCGGAAAATTTCAAACGAGAGTTTTTCATCTAAATTCCCTGTTGGTTCATCAGCCAATAAAAGTGTTGGACGATGTACAATCGCTCTCGCGATATCCACACGTTGCTGTTCGCCACCAGAAAGGTGCAATGGAAGATAATTTGCTTTATCCGCAAGCCCTACACGCTCAAGAGCAATGCGAGCTTCACGTTCTACAATGGCTTGGTTCATACCTAAAATAATTAATGGAAGGGCAACATTATCTAAAATCGTTCTATCGGTTAATAAACGATAGTCTTGATGCACCATTCCGATTTGGCGGCGTAAAAACGGTAATTCGTGATGAGAAAGACGGGTAATGTCGTGCCCGTTAAACAAAATTTGTCCGCCATTGGCACGCTCAATGCCCATAATTAATTTTAACAGCGTACTTTTCCCTGCTCCGGAATGTCCGGTAATATACGCCATTCCACCTGCTGGTAAGTGAAAATCAATGCCTTGTAAAGCAGGTTTACCGCCTTTGTAAACCTTGTTTACATTGCTAAATTTAATCATTGTGTTCGTCCTCGTGGCTAAATAAGGCTTCGATAAATTCTTCTGCATTAAACGGACGTAAATCTTCAATCTTCTCACCTACCCCAATAAAGCGGATAGGAATATTGAACTGATCCGCAATCGCAAAAATCACACCGCCTTTTGCCGTACCGTCTAATTTAGTTAATGTAATGCCTGTTAAGCCCACCGCTTCATTAAATAATTTTGCTTGGCTAATCGCATTCTGTCCTGTGCCTGCATCAAGGGTAAGCATAATTTCGTGCGGTGCTGTTTCATCATATTTTTTCATTACACGCACGATTTTTTTCAACTCGTCCATTAAGTTGTTTTTATTTTGTAATCTGCCTGCGGTGTCTGCAATTAACACATCAATCCCTTTTGCTGCAGCAGATTGCATTGCATCAAAAATAACTGATGCAGAATCTGAGCCCGTACTTTGTGCCACAACAGGAATGTTATTTCGCTCCCCCCACACCTGAAGCTGCTCTACTGCTGCTGCACGGAAAGTATCCCCTGCTGCTAACATCACCGATTTCCCTTCATTTTGGAATTTACGGGCAAGTTTTCCGATAGTTGTGGTTTTACCTACACCATTCACGCCAACCATTAAAATTACATACGGTTTTTTCGGCTCAATCATCAAAGGTTGAGCAACCGGTTTTAGCACTTCGCCTAGCTCAATTTTGAGCTGTTGATAGAGCAAATCCGCATCTTTTAATTGCTGTTTGGTCGCATGTTGGGTTAAATTATTGATGATTTTTTGCGTGGTCGGCATACCTAAATCCGCCACAAGCAACTGTTCTTCTAGCTCTTCAAATAATTCATCATCAATTTTCTTGCCACTAAAGAAATTACGGAAACCCGAACCAATGTTTTGCTTGGTTTTAATTAAGCCCTGAATTAAACGACTAAAAAAACCTCCTTGATTTGGTTTTTCTTGATATTCGTCTTGAATAACAGGCTCTTCAACTATTTCTTGAACATCTAAAATCTCTTGTTCTGTAATAGTTGGTTCTACAATATCTGCAACTAAAACAGCTTGAGGTTGCTCAGTTTGAACATCATTCACTAATTCTGCAACAACTCCCTCAGTTACTGCTTCTTCTGCTTGAGCTTCTTCTACTTGGTAAGTAACTTGCTCTTGTTCGTTGAGATCTAGCTGCTCAGTTGCAATATTTTGCAGATTTTCGACCGTTTGTTCGCCTTTTTCTTCGTCAAATGTCTGTTCAATTTTATCTTCAACATCGTCAAAGAACTCTTTTACATCCTCAACTTTTTCTTCAACAAATTCTTTGAAATCTTCAACTTTTTGCTCAAATTTCTGTTCGAGCTGATCTTGTTTTTCCTCAACATAATCTTCTAGCTGATCTGCCTTTTCTTCGATTCTATCTTCCAGATCATCTAATTTCTCAGAAAATGATTTCTCGGCTTCTGGCTCAATAATTACAGGTTCTTCTGGTTGAATAACCTCTTGCTGAATCTCTCCCTGTTTTGCTTCATCTTTCTTACCAAATCCAAGCCAAGACCAAAAACCTTTTTTCTTCTCTGACATATTTTTCTCTCATTTATACTGAAAATAGACTAAACTTACATAGTTTATCAAAAAATCCTTTATTTTCCTTTAGTGAGTATGAAAAAAAATCGAAATTCTCTGCAATCTAGCCAACAAATGGGTGAAGTGCGTATTATTGCTGGGCTTTGGCGAGGTAGAAAATTACCTGTATTGAATGCAGAAGGACTACGCCCCACCACAGATCGAGTAAAAGAAACTCTGTTTAACTGGTTAATGCACGATATTGCTCACGCACGTTGTTTGGATTGCTTTGCAGGTAGTGGGGCGCTTGGTTTCGAGGCTCTTTCTCGCCAAGCACAAGCGGTCGTTTTTTTGGAAAAATTTGCAAATGCGGCTAATTTGTTGAAGAAAAATCTGCAAACTTTAAAAACGGAAAATGGTACTGTTGTTCAAACCGATACTTTGCAATATCTGTCAAACAAAAATAGCGGCGAGCCATTTGATATTGTGTTTATCGATCCACCTTTTCATCAAAACCTTGTTCCGCAAGTGCTAACCTTATTAGCTGAAAATCATTGGCTGGCAGAAAATGCCATTTTATATGTGGAAACCGAGAAAAACCACGCCCCACTCAGTTTGCCTGAAGGTTGGCAGATTTTAAAAGAGAAAACAGCGGGAATAGTGGTAAGTCGTCTAATTCAAATATAGACTTTTGTTTTTTATAACTAAAAGATATAAAATACAACTTATTCTACATAACATTTTTATAACAATACAATTAGAATTAAGAATATGAAAAAATTAACACCTGATGAAGCAATTGATATTGCTTACGATATTTTCTTAGAAATGGCAGGCGAGAATTTAGATCCTGCCGATATTTTACTATTCAATCTCCAATTTGAAGAGCGTGGAGCGGTTGAAATGGTCGAAACCCGTGATGATTGGGATCAAGAAATCGGCACATTAATCGATCCAGAAGCATTTGCGGAGGTTTGGGTTGGTTTAGTGAACGAGCAAGATGAAATGGACGACGTATTCGCCCGTTTCTTAATTTCACACGAGGAAGAAAATCGTGAATATCACGTTGTTTGGAAAGAATAATAAGGAAAAATATGTCGAACATCGATACCTCTCAACCTATTAATGCCTCACTGCAATTTCGTGAAGCAATGGCACACTTATCATCAGCGGTCAGCATTGTTACCACCAATGGCATGGCGGGTAAGGCTGGGCTTACGGTTTCTTCAGTAAGTTCAGTAACCGATGCCCCACCAACGGTGCTTTTTTGCGTGAATAAAAATAGTCACGTTCACGATATTATCAAACAAAACGGCAAAGTATGTATTAATGTATTAAGTCACGAACAAGAAGACATCGCCAAGCATTTTGCCGCCATTCTCGAAAGCACAATGGAAGAACGTTTTAGCTGGGATATTTGGGATAGCGGCATTGACGAACTCCCCGTGTTGCGTTCAGCGGTTTCTTCATTACAAGGCAAGATTGCCGACACACACGCTATCGGTACTCATACTCTCTTTTTAGTCGAACTGGAACAAATTAATGTTAAGCCAAACCACGGTTTAGTCTATTTTGCTCGTCAATTTAGAAACGTGAATATCGATTAACTCAAATATATTTCACCTAAATTTGATCAAATCCGACTTTTTTAGTCGGATTTTTGTTGTCTAACATTTACACAGTGATAAAATTTCAGCGTTTATGTTAATCACAAAGGAAAACGCAATGGAAAACTTAATTTGCTATAAACAAATGCCAGTGTGGACAAAAGAAACCTTACCACAAATGTTCCAAGAAAAGCACAACACCAAAGTCGGCACTTGGGCAAAACTCACTATTTTAAAAGGCTCGCTCAAATACTATGAATTAACCGAAGAAGGCGATGTGGTTAAAGAAGATATTTTTGATGTCAATCGCCAACGCCCAATGGTTGAACCACAATTATGGCACAAGGTGGAAGCTTTATCTGATGATTTAGAGTGCCAACTTTCCTTCTACTGCAAGCCTGAAGACTATTTTGCGAAAAAATATAACCTCACAGCAACCCATTCCGAAGTGTTGAATGCGGTTAATTACATCAAAGGCGGAAAAGCCCTCGATTTAGGCTGCGGACGAGGACGTAACTCCCTCTATCTTAACTTATTAGGCTTTGATGTAACGGCGGTGGATCACAACCAAGAGAGCGTTGATTTTCTCAACTATATGATTGAGAAAGAGCAAGCTAAAAATATTACTGCCGGCATTTACGATATTAACGAAGCAACCATCGGCAATCAAAATGGCGAATACGATCTGATTGTTTCCACGGTGGTAATGATGTTCTTAAACCGTGGCAGCATTCCTGCGATTATCGACAATATGCAGAAAAATACCAAAGTCGGTGGTTACAATCTGATTGTTTGTGCGATGAGCACCGAAGATTACCCTTGCCCAATGCCGTTCTCTTTCACCTTTGCCGAAGGCGAACTGGCAAATTATTACAAAGGTTGGGAGTTGGTAAAATATAACGAAGATTTAGGCCATCTGCACAAAACCGATGAATTTGGCAACCGCATTCAACTGCGTTTTGCGACAATGTTGGCGAAAAAAATCAGCGAAAATTAACCGCTTGTAGGGGCAAATTACCATTTGCCCCTTATTCATAAGATTTCTTTTAAAATTAGCATTCCGCAAACGTTTGCTTATGCTATAATACCGCTGTTTTTTATTAACGTTTCAGTTGAGGTTAAAGTGAGCAGCACACAACTTAGTTACAAAGATGCGGGCGTGGATATTCACGCAGGGAATGAATTAGTAGAGCGAATCAAAGCTGATGTTAAACGTACTCGCCGCCCTGAAGTCATGGGAGGATTAGGCGGCTTTGGAGCATTATGTGCGTTACCGACTAAATACAAAGAGCCGATTTTAGTTTCCGGCACAGACGGCGTAGGCACAAAATTACGCCTTGCCATTGATCTGAAAAAACACGACACCATCGGGCAAGATTTAGTTGCAATGTGCGTGAACGACTTAGTGGTACAAGGTGCTGAGCCACTCTTCTTCTTAGACTACTACGCTACCGGAAAATTAGAAGTTGATGTGGCAGCAGACGTAGTAAAAGGCATCGCAGATGGCTGCGTGATTTCGGGCTGTGCATTAGTGGGCGGTGAAACCGCTGAAATGCCGGGAATGTACCACGAGGGTGATTATGACTTAGCCGGCTTCTGCGTAGGCGTGGTGGAAAAATCGAAAATCATTGACGGTTCTGCAGTGAAAACCGGCGATGTGCTAATTGCGTTAGGTTCAAGCGGCCCACACTCAAACGGCTATTCGTTAATCCGTAAAGTGATTGAAGTCAGCGGAGCGAACCCTGCGACAGACGAGCTTGAAGGCAAGCCATTAAGCGAGCATTTATTAGCTCCAACCAAAATTTATGTGAAATCGATCTTAAAATTAGTGGAAGAAGTTGAAGTTCACTCCATCGCCCACTTAACCGGTGGCGGCTTCTGGGAAAATATCCCTCGCGTATTGCCAGAATCAGCGAAAGCAGTGATCGACGAATCCAGTTGGCAATGGCCGGCAGCGTTCAAATGGTTGCAAGAAAAAGGCAATATCAGCCGTTATGAAATGTACCGCACCTTCAACTGTGGCGTGGGTATGGTGATTGCTCTACCTGCTGCTGATGTGGAAAAAGCATTAAGAGTGTTAAAAGAAGCTGGCGAAAATGCGTGGGTTATCGGCAAAATCGAAGACTTAGGCACTGGCTCTGAGCAAGTTGAAATCAACTAATTTGCAAATTAATCGCTTTTTTAGACCGCTTGTGGGCAACTGCAAGCGGTTAAATTTTTAATAAGGAATGCAAATGAAGCTATTTTGGCTCATCTATTTTTTGATTATGAATTTGGCGGCTTTTTATTTGATGTATAGAGACAAACAAAAAGCGATCCAAAAAGCGTGGAGAATTCCCGAAGCGACGCTGCTCTCCTTCTGTTTTTTAGGTGGAGCAATCGGTACTTATTTAGGAATGAAATATTTCCGCCATAAAACCCAACATTGGTATTTTCACGTAGCCGTTGTGTTCTCCACTTTTGCGTGGCTAATTGGCTTGCCTTACTTTTATTTAGCCTTGTCATTACACTAATTCATCATTAGTTTTTCTAATCTGAAAGCACAATTTATATCCTAGTTCGCTGTTCGGAAATTTGATGTAGATCACACTTTTTATCCCTTAAAATAGGTATGATTTAACAAAACCTAACAAACCTATTAAGGAGATGAATATGACAAATGTACGAATTGAACACGATTTATTAGGCGAAAGAGAAGTTCCGAATGAAGCTTACTGGGGTATCCACACATTAAGAGCGATAGAGAATTTTAATATTTCAAATGTAACCATTTCTGACGTACCTGAATTTGTGCGTGGTATGGTAATGGTTAAAAAAGCAACTGCATTAGCAAATGGGGAATTAGGTGCAATTCCGAAAAAAGTGGCAAATGCCATTGTTCAAGCCTGTGATGAAGTGTTAGTAAAAGGCAGATGTTTAGACCAATTCCCATCAGATGTTTATCAAGGTGGAGCTGGTACATCGGTAAATATGAACACTAATGAAGTGATTGCCAACCTAGCCCTTGAAATTTTAGGCGAAGAAAAAGGTAAATACGATATCATCAACCCAATGGATCACGTTAATGCCAGCCAATCAACTAACGATGCTTACCCAACAGGTTTCCGCATTGCGGTTTATAACAGTATTATCAAATTAATTGATAAAATTACCTACCTAAAAACTGCTTTTGAAAATAAAGGTGACGAGTTTGCTGACGTTTTAAAAATGGGACGTACTCAGCTACAAGACGCCGTACCGATGACACTCGGTCAAGAATTTAAGGCATTCGCCGTATTATTAGATGAAGAAGTACGCAACCTAAAACGTACAGCAGAATTACTGCTTGAAGTAAACTTAGGGGCAACTGCCATCGGCACAGGCTTAAATACACCTGAGGGCTACTCTGAGCTTGTTGTGAAATATTTATCAGAAGTTACTGAACTTCCTTGCGTACTTTCTGAAAACCTAATTGAAGCCACCTCAGACTGCGGTGCTTATGTAATGGTACACGGTGCATTAAAACGCACAGCGGTGAAACTCTCTAAAGTATGTAACGACTTACGTTTACTTTCATCAGGCCCGCGTGCAGGCTTAAATGAAATCAACTTACCGGAACTTCAAGCTGGCTCGTCTATTATGCCGGCAAAAGTAAATCCTGTTGTGCCAGAAGTAGTAAACCAAGTTTGCTTCAAAGTAATTGGTAACGATACCACTGTGACCTTTGCCGCTGAAGCCGGTCAATTACAATTAAACGTAATGGAGCCGGTGATCGGTCAAGCAATGTTTGAATCTATTGATATTCTTGCTAATGCCTGTGTGAACTTGCGTGATAAATGCATTGATGGCATTACAGCCAACCGTGAAATCTGCCAAAACTATGTGTTTAGCTCAATTGGTATTGTAACCTACCTAAACCCATTTATCGGACACCACAACGGCGACATTGTGGGTAAAATCTGTGCAACCACAGGCAGAAGCGTGCGTGAAGTGGTGCTTGAACGTGGTTTACTCACAGAAGAACAATTAGATGATATTCTTTCTGTTGAAAATCTAATGAACCCAACTTATAAAGCGAAACGCTTTACGGAAGATGAGTAATTAAACAAAATGGGCGGGATAATACCCGCCTATTCTCTATATAAAAATCAATTGAATATTAGCAATACAATAATATTCAGACTTTAGTAACAACTCTATTTTATCCTTTGATATAGTGCACGAAACGGGTTCAAAAAAGTAGAGAGCGAAATAGTAATAGCAGAAGCTAATATTAATTTTTTCGTAGATACCTGCTAAAACAGCTTACTCGCCCAGCCTAATTTTGAACCTAGTACAGTAAAGTAGTTATAATCTTTTAAATGCAGTAGTTGCAATTTATCAGGGCTTTTTCTGACTAATACACGATCTTCCGGGCTAAAGCTCATTTTTTCCTGTCCGTCGCAAATCACCTCCAAATCGGGCGTATTATATTTAGCGAAACGAAGTGAAATTTGGCTATCTCCGTCAATAACAAGCGGCCGAGAAGAGAGTGTATGTGGGTGCATTGGTACCAGGGCGATAGCATTCATATTCGGGGTGAGAATTGGACCACCGGCAGAAAGCGAGTAAGCGGTTGAGCCTGTTGGGGTTGCTACAATTAAGCCGTCTGCTCGTTGCGAAAAGGCAAATTTACCGTCAATATAAACTTCAAATTCAATAATTCGAGCGACTTGCGTTGGGTGAACCACAATTTCATTTAAGGCATTATTTAATGAAATGATTTTACCGTTACGTTCAATATAGGCTTCAAGCAAGAAACGCTCTTCAATAACATATTCATTTTTCACTAAGCAGCTATAAAGCTGCTCAAAAGCCGTTTGAGGGGCAATATCGGTTAAAAAACCTAAATTACCACGATTGATGCCGATAAGCGGTACACGATATTTGGCTAAGGCGCGGGCAATGCCTAGCATATTGCCATCGCCACCAATTACAATTACAAGTTCAGCTCGTTGCCCGATTTCATCCAGACAATAACTTTCTGCAAGCTGTAACTGGGTAGCGACCTCTTTTTCCACTAAAATGCTGTAATCTCGATCTTTTAACCAGTTATAGACTGCGAGATGTGTTTCAAAAGCAGCATCGTGGCGAGGTGTACCAACAATAGCAATAACTTCAAACGGTTTTTGTGGGTTCATTTTTGATTCCTACTAAGTTAGAGAATATGGGTTTGATACCATTGGTTCAGCAGAATACCTGTATTAACTGCCACATTTAAACCACTATTTAACGGATTGCTAAATGAAAGCTGAATGGTGGTATCTTCCGTATAAGCAATCTCGTTTGACGGTACTTCGCTCAATACAAACACCACTCTTTCTGCGAGCTGGGTTTTAATTAATGAAGCAGCTTTTTTGCTGCGAGTCAGATGCACGATTTGGTAACCGGCTTGGCGAAGTTGCACCAACGCAATCTGCTTGTTCTTTGTTTCCAACGCACGCACAAATTCCAAACCGCCTTCTGCCACACGGGCTGCAGCACTGGAGTTGAGCGTATCGCCACTTTCCACAATCACGCCTTTCACGCCGTAAAACGCACAAGTTCGCACAATACCGCCCACATTTTGGGCATTATTCACGCCATCTAATAACACTAAGCAATCTTGTTTTTTCGGCACTTGCAAGTAGCCTTCCAGCACAAATGACGGCGATTTTTTCACGAGCAAGCACATATCGCCGTGGTGTTCCGTGCCGGTGACACGCTCCATTTCTTCACGATCGATAACGTGATATGCCTTTTTATTTTCGGCTAAATAGCTCATTACATCGCCTAATTTCTTCGCACCTTCAACCGTTGCCCATAAACGCACAATAGATTCAGGACGTTGTTGGAATAATGTGATACACGCATTTTCGCCATACACTTTCATTTCCTCTAAGCGGTTTTTCTTAATTTTTTCCGGTGCTCGAGGCGAAAGCGGACTGGTTTTTTTCTCGTTTGAAGCGGTATTTCCGCCTTTCACCCAAATCTGTACACTCCCCTCACCATTCGCTTTTCTGCCCTCGCTTGGGTAGATGTTTTGTGGCTTTTCAAATGTTCTCTCTTCACGAAAACTACGGCGTTCAGGTTTACGCTCGCTCTCTTGACGTGGTTTTCTCTCTTGCGATTTGAATGACGGACGCTCTTGGAATTTTTTCTCCTCCACGGTTTTGAAACGTGGGGCTTTGTTAAATTTGGTATTCATAGCAATTTCTCTCTTAAAAATTGAGCGAAGTATAGCACGACAAGCGGTGTTTTATTTGCAAAAATTTGCAGAAATCTGACCGCTTACTTCCCTCTTGAACTCGGATTTTCCCCGAACTGTCGTTTGTATTCTCGGCTGAATTGGCTTGGGCTTTCATAACCGATTTGGTAAGCGGTTTCACTGACATTCAAACCGGATTGCAATTTTTCTCGGGCAACATTCAAGCGTAGCGATTTTTGATATTGTAACGGCGTCATTGCCGTGACATTTTTAAAATGGGCGTAAAATCCTGCCACACTCATTCCCACTTGTTGTGCTAGCTCCGTCATATTCAAAGGCTCGGCAAATTGCTGAGTCAAAATCTCGGTTGCTTGGGCAATTTTGGCGATATTACCCTCTTTTGACAGCAACGAACGTAGGTAATCGCCTTGTTCCGATTGCAATAAGTAGAAATACAATTCTCGTAATATCAGTGGAGCAAGAAATTCGATTCGCTCTGGAAAATTAAGCAAGTTAATCAGCCGAATAAGACACTCTTCTATCTCATTTTCTAATACCCATTTATGGCGAGATGCGGTGGCTTCGCTGATCTTTTGTGGAGGAAGTTGCCCGATAACTTGCGAAATCAACTCAAAATCCAACTGCAATGAAAGGGCAAGATAAGGCTGGTTTTTGCTGGCGGAAATACTTTGCGTGACAATCGGCAAATTCACCGGACAGAACATCATCTCTTGACGAGCAAATATCTGGCACTGCCCATTAGTACAAATTTGTCGCTCCCCCAACAGCACCACACACAAACTCGGCTCTTGCACATAGCCACTAAATGCCAAGGCTTGATCTGCGGCGTGAATAGTTAGCCCCTTAATCGGCGTTAGCCAAATCTCATTTTTCGGGGCAAGCGTAAAAAGAGAATGAATAATATCCTGAGAATGTTGCATTGTTTTTAATGTTTTAGAAAATTAGGCAAATTTTATAGAAAATTGGGCAAGACAGCAAGGCGGAAAATCCGCATAATGCACGTATTCCAAACAATGCAGTTTTAATTAAATGAACCATACAAACCAGATTTCCACACTACAACATTGGCTTAATCAACAGATTCCTGCTTGCGAAAGTTTAGGGTTAACGTTAGAGCAAGCGGATAGCGATTGCGTAAAAGTCAGTTGCGATTTTGATAAAAATCGTAATCACCACGGCACAATGTTTGGCGGCAGCCAATCGCTTTTAGCAACAGCTTGTGCTTGGCTAACGGTGTATTTGAATTTTCCGAATGCTAACGGCAATATCGTTATTCGTCAAAGCAACATTCGCTATCTTGCCCCAGCGAAAAGCCAAGTGTCGGCAATTTGCGGTAAGTTGGAAAATAAAGAAATGGAAAATTGCTTGGCTATGCTCAAAAAAAGCGGCAAAGGCAAAATGAAAGTGCAATGTGAATTAGTTTGCGATGGAAAAACTGTTTCCGTGTTCCACGGTGAATTTGTGATTTTTTGTAATAATTAGGAGTAACTCAATGAAAATTTTTTACCATACCTCAGCAACGGCAACAGGCGGACGTGATGGACATACTCGTGTAGATGATGGCTCAATCGGTTTTGATTTAGTCGGCTTCCAAAACGAAAGCGGCAAAGTCGGCACCAACCCCGAACAACTTTTCGCAATGGGCTATGCGGCGTGTTTTGACAGTGCAATGAACCACGTTGCCCCAACACTTGGCATTAAACCGACCAAATCTTCCACCACTGTTGGCGTAGGTATCGGACAGAAAGAGGGCGGTGCATTTAGCCTTGATCTTGATATCACGATCACGGTGGAAGGACTGAGTTTAGAAGAGGCGAAAAAACTGATTGAAAAAGCCCACGAAGTTTGCCCATACTCCAATGCGGTGCGTGGCAATGTGGAATGTCGCTTGCACGTTAAAGTCGTAAACAAATTTGATTTATAAAAAACAGAACCAAATACCGCCTAAGTGAAAATTTAGGCGGTATTTTTTATACTCTCAATCTTTCCTGATTTTCGTCTCCACAAACTCCAAAAACTTCCTTACCACCGCCGATTGATAACGGTGTTTGACATACAATAAATGCAGCGAATATTCAGGCATTTGCGTGTGCGATAAAATTTCCACCAGCCCATTTTCGGTAATTAAGCGATTGGCGGTTTTGTCATACAGCATTCCAATGCACCGCCCATTTTTAATCGCATTTTCAATGGCATACACATCATTGCTGGCAAAGGCGTAGGGCAGTTCCAGAGATTTTTTGCCATTGGGAATGGTCAAATATTTTTGCTCAGGCTTAGCATAACCCACCAATGGAAATTTCGCCAATTCCGCCAAAGTTTGGGGCGTGCCGAATTTGTCCAAAAGTTTGCGGTGGGCAAGCCATTTGGCACGGATTGTCATCACTTTTTTGGCGACCACGCTGTCGGTGTGCAACTCGCCCACCCGAAAGGCGACATCGATGCTGTCTTCCACCAAATCCAAAATGCGGTCAGTAACTTGCAAATACACGCTAACTTTTGGATAAATCTCACAAAATTCATCTATCCACGCCCAAATCTCGTCCATTCCCTGCGTGGTGGAAATGCGGAGTTTTCCGCTAATATCGCTATCATCGGCGGTAAAGTTTTGGGTGATTTGGGTGAGATTATCCACGCTTAACGCAATTTGTTCATAAAATTGTTGCCCTGCCAGCGTGGGTTTTACGCCTGTTTTTTGGCGGTCAAACAGTTGTACGCCAAGCGATTTTTCAAGTTCGGTAATTTGACGGCTGATGGTGGCAATCGGCACGCCCAATTTGTCAGCCGTTTTGGAGAGCGAGCCTGTTTGGATAATGTGGGTGAATAGGGGCAAAGTATTTAAATTCATAAGATTTTCATTTTTGGAAAGTACATTTCCATTTTAATGTATTCATCTTTAATTTCAATAAGATAAAATACCCCCATTCCATTACTTTTAAAGAGAAATTTTATGAAAAAATTCACCACTACCGTCATTGCCCTAACTCTTACCACACTTGGCGTGGCGTGTCCCCCAATCAACCAAGCCATTCAACCGCAAGCCCAATCAGTACAAACAGCCAATTTTGACACCGCCAAACAAGCCCCACAATTAAGCTACATCAAAGGCGTTCAAAGCCCCGAAGATTTGGTACAAATTCCTGATACCAAATGGATTATCGCCAGTGGAATGGCGAATAACAGCGGTCTGCATTTGATTGACAGCACCACCAAAACCGCCACTCGCCTGATTGCCCCAAAAGGCAAAGCCATTGCCGAATTTGCCACCAGCACCGAACAGCCTGATGCGGACGAAATGCAAATTCACGGCATTCACATCAAAAAAGTGGGCAAAAATTACCGCCTGTATGCCGTCAATCACAATGGCGTGGGCGAGAAAATCAGCCGTGAAACCATTGAAATTTTTGAAATTAACACGCACGGCACGCCCACGCTCACTTGGCTTGGCAATGTGCCAATGCCCAAAGACGACACGGGCAAATATCTGGCGGGCAATGGTGTGGTGGTAGGAGCGGATGGGGCGATTTATGTAACCGTGATGATGCACCCAGAGCATACGCTTGATGATATGTTTGCTGGGCGAAAAACTGGAGCGGTTTATCGTTATTCGCCCAAAGTCGGTCATTTTGAAAAATTGCAAGGTTCAGAATTGAATGGCAATAACGGCATTGAATTGTCCGCTGACGGCAAATTCATCTATGTCGCCCATATGCGTGGGTTAAGCAAATTGACAAACAGCAATCCTGTCAAAGCGGTTACAACAACCACGCTTAATTATGGCGTATTTGACAATTTACATTGGGCAGGCGATAAACTTATTAGCGCAGGTTCGCAGACGGCAACTTGTGGCGAAGTGATGACTTTTGAGTGTTTAAAAGATTTTCACATTACCCAAATCAATCCTGATAATTTGGCGGTTCAGCCTTTGTTTAAGGGCAAATATACGGCGGAATTTAGTGGTGTTTCTACCTTGTTGCCAATGGGGAAAACTTATTATTTGGGTTCGTTTTATAAAGATAAAATGGCGTATTTTGAAGTGAAGTAATACTTTCATATTCTTCCCCATTTTCCCCAAGCGGTCACTTTTGCAAAAAAATCTGCAAAATCGACCGCTTGTCTATCTTTTTCTCGCAATATTCTCTATAATCGCCTATCTTTTTATGTTCTTTAAAATCTGGTGGAAATATGAACCCAATGTTAAACATTGCTATTCGTGCTGCACGAAAAGCAGGCAATATTATTGCCAAAGGCTATGAGCAATCGCCTCAAGATACTCAAGTTTCACAAAAAAATACAAATGATTATGTAACCGAAATTGATAAAGCGGCAGAAGCGGCGATTATTGAGGTGATCCGTAAATCGTACCCTGATCACTCAATCGTAACAGAAGAGTCTGGCGTATTAAACGGTAGCAATGAAAATGTGCAGTGGGTGATTGATCCATTAGATGGCACAACCAACTTCGTAAAACGCTTACCGCATTTCTCTGTTTCAATTGCTATTCGAGAAAATGGCCGCACAACCGTAGGGGTGGTTTACGATCCTATCCGTAACGAGCTTTTCACTGCTGTGCGTGGTGAAGGGGCGAAATTAAACGAATTTCGCCTGCGTATTGATGCTGAACGCCGTGATTTAAAAGGCACAATCTTAGCAACCGGTTTCCCATTCAAAGTGCTCAGACACCGTGAAGCTCACTTAAATATGCTTGAAGGCTTGATGAACAATGGCGTGGCAGATTTCCGCCGTACCGGTTCAGCAGCGTTAGATTTAGCTTATGTTGCAGCTGGTCGTGTGGACGGTTTCTTTGAAATCGGCTTAAAACCTTGGGATTGTGCAGCAGGCGAATTAATCGCTCGTGAAGCTGGTGCGATTGTGACCAACTTTGTTGGTGGAACAGATTACTTAAAATCGGGCAACTTAGTGGTGGGTAACGGTCGTGTGGTGAAAGAGATTTTAAATAGTATTCAGCCAACTTTAACTGAAGAACTAAAAGCTTAATTTTGTAACAACATCATTTGCTCATTTTGCGAATAAATTGTGGGAATAAATATGATGGAAAAGAAGTATCCTCTGTTAAATGAAATCAATTCTCCTGAAGACTTGCGTTTGCTCCCTACAGACAAACTACAAGAGGTGGTTGATGAATTGAGATCCTATTTACTGGAGTCTGTGAGCCAAACAAGTGGCCATTTAGCCTCTGGTTTAGGTGTAGTAGAACTCACGGTTGCTTTGCATTATGTTTATCAAACCCCATTTGACCAGCTGATTTGGGACGTTGGGCATCAGGCTTATCCACATAAAATCTTGACAGGTCGCCGTGAGCAAATGCACACCATTCGCCAGAAAGATGGAATTCACCCTTTTCCTTGGCGTGAGGAAAGCCCTTATGATGTATTAAGTGTTGGGCATTCTTCGACTTCCATTAGTGCAGGTTTAGGCATTGCGGTTGCGGCTGAAAAAGAAGATGCTGGACGTAAAACTGTTTGTGTGATTGGCGATGGAGCAATTACCGCAGGTATGGCGTTTGAAGCATTAAATCACGCAGGTGCATTACATACCGATATGTTGGTTATTTTAAACGATAACGAAATGTCGATTTCAGAAAATGTAGGAGCATTAAATAACCACCTTGCCCGCATCTTCTCTAGCTCGCTTTACACATCTATGCGTGATGGCAGTAAAAAAATTCTTGATAAAGTACCAACTATCAAAAACTTTATGAAGAAAAGTGAAGAGCATATGAAAGGCGTTATTTTTTCGCCAGAAAGTACTTTATTTGAAGAATTAGGTTTTAACTATATCGGCCCGATTGACGGTCATAATATTGATGAATTGGTGAAAACCTTAAGCAATATGCGTGAGCTGAAAGGACCTCAATTCCTACATGTTCGCACTAAAAAAGGTAAGGGTTATGAGCCTGCGGAAAACGATCCGATCGGCTATCACGGTGTGCCTAAATTTGATCCAACAATTAATGAGCTACCTAAATCAAAAGCACCACCAACCTATTCCAATATTTTTGGCGATTGGCTATGTGAGATGGCAGAGCGTGATCCGAAAATTATCGGTATTACTCCTGCAATGCGTGAAGGTTCGGGTATGGTTGAATTTTCCAGACGTTTCCCGGAACAGTATTTTGATGTAGCAATTGCTGAACAACACGCTGTTACCTTTGGTGCAGGCTTGGCAATTGCAGGATATAAGCCTGTTGTTGCTATTTATTCAAGTTTCTTACAACGAGCTTACGATCAGCTTATTCACGATGTGGCAATTCAAAACTTGCCTGTCATTTTTGCCATTGACCGAGCTGGTATTGTTGGAGCAGATGGTCAAACCCATCAAGGTGCATTTGATTTAAGCTTTATGCGTTGTATTCCAAATATGACAATTATGGCACCAAGCGATGAAAACGAAATGCGTCAAATGCTTTATACCGCTTATACAATGAATACGCCAACTGCTATTCGTTACCCTAGAGGGAATGCAAAAGGTGTAGCGTTGCAACCAATGCAAGCATTAGGATTGGGTAAAGCGAGGGTAATACGTGAAGGCAAAAAAGTTGCAATTTTAAACTTCGGAGCATTATTAGACGAAGCCAAAATTGTGGCAGAAAAACACGATTATACGCTTGTTGATATGCGTTTTGTTAAGCCACTTGATGAAGATTTACTCCAAAAAATGGCGGATTCACACGAGCTTTTTGTTACCCTTGAAGAAAATGCTATTCAAGGTGGAGCAGGGAGTTTTGTAAATGAATATTTGCAAAATATCGGCAAAATTAAACCGCTTGTAATGCTTGGTATTCCTGATTTCTTCGTGCCTCAATCTACCCAACCTGAAGCTTATGCCGATCTCGGTTTAGATGCAAAGGGTATTGAAGCAAAAATCCAAAAATTCTATTCTTAATCATATAGAAGATCCCCTCTAAACAGGGGATTTTTGACATAGTTCACATTTCTAACAAAATATTTCACACAAATCTCACAATTTATTTTACTTTACTCATACTCCTACTTACAATGACACGATTTTTTAGTATTTATACTAAAAATCTTTCTTCATTCATTTATAGATTATAGGATTTCTATTATGTTGTGGTTCTTTTTCTGCGTAGCCATACTTATTCTTGGCTATTTTACCTATGGAAAAATCATCGAAAAAATCTTCGTGATTAATCCAAATAAATTAACACCGGCTAACTCAATGAGAGATGGTGTTGACTATATGCCAATGTCAAAAACAAAAATTTGGCTTATTCAATTATTAAATATTGCAGGCACGGGTCCTATCTTTGGCCCTATTTTAGGTGCGTTATACGGGCCGGTTGCAATGTTATGGATTGTTATCGGATGTATTTTTGCTGGTGCAGTGCACGACTATTTCTGTGGTATGTTGAGTATCCGTAATGGTGGTGCAACAATGCCAAACCTTGCAGGTAAGTTTTTAGGTCGTCCGGTTAAATTATTTATTAACGTAATGGCATTGGTTCTACTTTTATTAGTAGGTGTGGTGTTCGTTGCCAGTCCGGCTCAATTATTAGCAACCATTACAATGGACGTTGCAGGTGCAACCCAAGGTGCAATGGAATTAGGTGATGTTGAAGCGGTAAAAGAAGCTGTTGCAGCAGGTGGTATTACTGTTTGGGGAATGGATAAAGCAACTGTTATCTCTGTTTGGACCTTGATTATTTTTGGTTACTATATTCTTGCAACCTTATTACCTGTGGATAAAATCATCGGCCGCATCTATCCATTCTTTGGTGCATTATTGCTCTTTATGTCTGTGGGTATGGTGTATGGCTTAGTGAGTGCTCATTTAAGTGCAACAGATCCAATTGACTTCTTCCGTACCGTAAATGCGGATGGTCAAGGTTTAACGTGGGAAAAATTCACCCAAAACTTCCAAGTGAAAGGTGATGTTCCAATTTGGCCATTACTATTCTTAACGATTTCTTGCGGTGCATTATCAGGCTTCCACGCAACACAAACACCATTAATGGCACGTTGTGCACAAAATGAAAGCGAAGGTCGCTTCATTTTCTACGGTGCGATGATTACTGAGGGTGTAATTGCATTAGTATGGTGTATGGTTGGTCTTGCATTCTATGAAAACCCACAAGCATTACAAGATGCCATTGCTGCAGGTTCACCGTCTAAAGTGGTATATGATAGCTCATTACACTTCTTAGGCTTTATTGGTGGTATCTTCGCGGTATTAGGTGTGGTGGTATTACCAATTACTTCAGGTGATACCGCATTCCGTGCAGCACGTTTACAATTAGCGGAAATCTTTGGTATCGAACAACGTGCATTAGTAAAACGTTTATACATTGCAATTCCACTGTTTGTTCTTGGCTTTATTGTATCGAAATTAGACTTCAGCGTGTTATGGCGTTACTTCACTTGGGCAAACCAAATGACAGCAATGGTAATGTTATGGACAGCAGCAGGCTACTTATATCGCTACAACAAATTCCACTGGGTATGTTCAATCCCGGCGTGGTTTATCACAACCGTGTGTGCAACTTACTTAGCTTACAACAAAATCGGCTTCGGCTTAGATTACCAATTATCGGTGTACATCGGTTTAGCGATTACAGTAGTATGTATCATCTGCTTCTTCACATTACTTAAACCATATAATGTGCGTGACGAAGATGAGTTAGCAACCAGCTAAACTTGATTAAAAATGCAAAAATGGGGACAATAAGTCCCCATTTTTATTGGTTATACGACGTTGACTATGCGATTTTTTGATACTCACACTCATCTTGATTACCTTTCAGAAAGCCTTAATTTAAGTGTTTCTACACTAGTGGAAAATGCTCAAAAACATCAAGTGGAAAAAATCTTAGTAGTTTCTGTTTTTGCAAAAAATTTTGAAAAAGTAACCGCTTGTGCGAATGAAAAACCGGAAAATATTGTTTATGGCTTAGGGCTTCACCCACTTTATATTCAAGAGCATCAACTTGCTGATTTAGATTTATTAGAAAATCAACTCAGTCAAAAAGCTCCACTCTGTACTGCAATTGGTGAAATAGGCTTAGAAAAAGCCGTGATCGAAGTTTCTTCTCCTGAACTATGGAAAAAACAGTGTGAGTTTTTAGAGGCACAGCTTGCCCTTGCTAAAAAATTCCATTTGCCAGTTAATCTTCATTCACGTAAAAGCCACGATCAGTTATTTGTGTTTTTAAAAAAAGCACAGCTTTCTCAAACCGGCGTGATTCACGGATTTGCTGGGAGTTATGAACAAGCAAAACGTTTTGTTGATCTCGGCTATAAAATTGGCGTGGGCGGCACAATTACTTATCAACGAGCGAACAAAACCCGTGAAGCAGTCCGAAAATTACCGCTAGAAAGTTTATTGTTGGAAACTGATTCTCCTGATATGCCTGTTTTCGGTTTTCAAGGACAACCTAATCGACCGGAGCGGCTTATTATGAGTTTTAATAGCTTATGTGAATTGCGAAATGAGCAACCCAAAATTATCGCTGAAACCATTTGGCAGAATAGTGAAAGATTATTTTCTCACACCTGATTTAATCTTTTTTGTAGGTGTTGCCAAACCTGCAAGCCGTAGTTTTTATCAAAATAGGTACAAATTGTCTCTTCTTTTGCTTTTGCCTCACGATCTTCGCAACAATTTACAATTCTTTGCTGATAAATGACCGCTTGTAATTCAAAATGCACACCGGAGAGCAGATAATATCCCTGCCCTAAATATCCTTCTACCATCGTGAATGATCCATCTGGATAGTAAGCTAATGGGCAGAAAACTGCTTTAGGTGTTGGCTCAAAGCAGCAACCGCCGTGATAATAAAACATCGTTTTTTCACCTTCTGCAAGTGTTATCTCGATCATCGCTTTACTCTAGCTCCCTTCATCGTAGAGCTTTCCATTCGTAAACTTAGGTAAGCTACCTTTTGCAACACCATTAAATAACGAAAGTTCTCGGCTACCTTTTACACTATAGCCAAGTCCTATAAAATCCAATTCAGCACAACCATAATAAGCTCCGGCACAGATACCGAGATAAGCTCCGCCTTGTTTAACAAAATGGCGAATTTTACGGTTGCCTTCTCCGTTTAATTTTTTGCAGTAAGGCAAATCTGCCCCACCGGGCATTACAAATAAGCAGCCATCGGATAATTTGCCTTGAATAATTTGTTCAGCATTTATAGGGCAAGCTGGGCGTTGTAAATGCTGCTCTACCGCTAATAACAATGACTGAACACTAATTTCACTGCTACCTTCATCACAATAAATATAAGCTGGTTTTACCATTTTAAATTTGCATTTACCCCAAAAGATGTATTCTTATATAATCTGCTGCGAACATTTTTACTATATTTAAGGAGAAAAGTATGTTCACCACTCAATTAACTCAAACTAAACGTTGGCTAGAAGCCAATAGTACAACAACATTTTGGTTGAAAACCTTTATCGGTGCAACCTTACTTGCAATTTTTGCTCAAATTTCTGTACCAATGTACCCAGTACCAATTACAGGGCAAACACTTGCTTTAACGGTTGTTGGTTTTGCAATGGGGCGTAAAGCAGCAACGGCAGCAGTATTACTTTATCTCTTTGAAGGAGCTATTGGATTACCTGTTTTTGCCAGTGGTGCTTCAGGTTTCCATCACTTCTTTGGTCCGACAGGGGGATACTTATTAGGTTATATCCCAACTGCCTATTTCTTAGGCTATTATAGCGATAAAGGCGTATTAAATTCTTTTTGGAAGAGCTTATTTGTTGCATTAATTGCAAGTGTGATTACTTTTGCTTTCGGTTTAGCACAACTTTATTTCTTTGTACCGGAAGGCACAGTATTACAGGCTGGTTTATATCCATTTATTTTAGGTGGCGTGCTTAAGGCTCTTCTCGCAAGCATCTTAGTTAGCCCAAGCTACAAATTCTTCTCTAAACTCTAATCTTTCTAAGGCTTTGCTTAATGCAAAGCCTTTTCTATTCAACTGATTATCCTATTTTTGCTTAAAAGTGATTAAGTCGGTACAATGTTTTTAATAATAGTAAACCGATTAAGGAGAATTCATTGAATAGCACTAAATTTTACTCCCTTTATTCAGGTATCTTTTTTCTGTTTTTCGGCTATGGTTTATTTCTAAACTCAGCAGGAATTAAACTTGCCGAAATGGGGGTAACGGATATTATCATCGGTTTACTCAATGCGGCTTTCTTTATTGGAGCTGCATTAAGCACCATTTTTGCTCACCGTATTGTTTCGAGTGTCGGGCATATCCGCTCATTTAGTGTATTCTGTGCTGTTTTCGCGATTGCTGCTCTCAGCCATATGATGGTCGATAATTTATGGATCTGGGGCGTCTTACGCATCATTTTGGGCTTCTGTCATTATAGTTTGTTGCTTTTAGTGGAAAGTTGGTTAAGCGAAAAAACGAATGTTGATACCAGAGGCAAAGTGCTTGCTACCTATAATATTATTTTCTACCTAGCTTTTATTTTGGGGGTGAGTTTATTAAGTTTAGAGCTTAACAGCCGAAACATTTTTACCTTATCGACCATTTTAGTAGTGATGTCGATGATCCCCATCGCTTTAACTAAAATGGTTCAGCCTGATATTCCAGCTCGTGAACGTATTAGCATTCCTAAACTATTTTCGATTTCGCCATTAGCCTTAGCTACCAGTTTTATTAGCGGAATGTTGGTCAATGGCTTTTTCACAATGGTCTCGGTGTTCCTACTGAAATTTAGCTTTTCACTAAGCGAAATTTCGCTTTATTTGATGATCTCGATGATCGGCGGTTTTATCAGCCAAATGCCGATGGCGATGCTCTCAAACCGCATTGGCAGACGTAACGCTATTTTAGCTTGTGCGGTGGTCGGTACTCTTACTGCACTTATTGGGCTATTTGCAATTTTTCAAGAAAATTTGACCGCTTGGATACAATACATCATTGCCTTTTTATTTGGCTGTAGCCTATTTAGTTTATATGCGTTGAGTATCGCCCGGGCTAACGATGAATTGCCGAATAATATGAACACCGTTGAGGTAAGCAGAGGCTTGCTATTTTGCTATGGTTTAGGGGCATTAGTTGCCCCACCGCTTATCGGTTTGGCGATGAGTATTTCCGCTGAATATGGTTTTTATGCACTATTTGGTTTGTTTTCACTTATTTTATTCATTTGTGCTATTAGAACTAAACCAATTCCGAAAGCAGAGCGTGCGGAAATGCAATATGCTACCCCTATTGCCACTGCAAGCCCAATTGAAGAAATTGAATTAGTGGAGGAAGAGCTTATTCCATTTGATGAAGGGGTGGTGCAAGAATACCAAGCTCAGCTTGAAACGCTGGAAGAAGAGCAACAAACCGAAAATGAAAATAGTGAACTTGATGAGAAAAAATCTGAAGATAGCTTAACCAATAGCGAAAACAGTAAGGTTTAATTTTCCGTTGTTTTATGCTAAAATTTCCGTGCTTTTATTCCCCATTTGTAAGGGAAATAATAAGCAAATTGCAAAATTTTAATCAAAAAAGACCGCTTGTAAGCGGTTTTTTCATTCTCACTCAACAAGTAATCTCTCGTATGGATTACCACTGTAAGGATTTATTATGCCAATTATTACTTTACCGGACGGTTCACAACGTTCATTTGACAACCCTGTTTCTGTAATGGAAGTTGCCCAATCTATCGGGGCAGGTTTAGCAAAAGCAACCATTGCAGGGCGTGTAAACGGCGAACGCCGTGATGCGTGCGACATCATCAGCCAAGACAGCACTCTTGAAATCATCACTGCCAAAGATGAAGATGGTTTAGAGATCATTCGCCACTCAACGGCTCACTTATTAGGTCACGCAATCAAACAATTATTCCCCGATGTCAAAATGGCCATCGGTCCGACCATCGAAAACGGTTTCTACTATGACGTAGATTTAGATCGTTCATTAACCCAAGAAGATTTAGACGCCCTTGAAAAACGAATGTTAGAGTTGGCGAAAACCAACTATGACGTGGTAAAACGCCCGGTGAGCTGGCAAGAAGCTCGTGATACCTTTGAAAGCCGTGGCGAGCCGTACAAAATGGCAATCTTAGATGAAAACATCGGACGCACTGCAACACCGGCGTTGTATCATCACGAAGAATATATTGATATGTGCCGTGGCCCGCACGTGCCAAATATGCGTTTCTGCCAACATTTCAAACTGCAAAAAGTGGCTGGGGCTTACTGGCGTGGCGATAGCAAAAATAAAATGCTACAACGTATTTACGGTACCGCTTGGGCGGACAAAAAACAGCTTGCCGAATACTTACAACGTTTAGAAGAAGCGGCAAAACGTGACCACCGCCGTATCGGTAAAGCGTTAGATTTATACCATATGCAAGAAGAAGCACCGGGTATGGTGTTCTGGCACAATGATGGCTGGACGATTTTCCGTGAACTCGAAACCTTCGTGCGTACTAAATTAAAAGAGTACGATTACCAAGAGGTGAAAGGTCCATTTATGATGGATCGTGTGCTTTGGGAGAAAACCGGTCACTGGCAAAACTACGCGGATTTAATGTTCACAACCCAATCTGAAAACCGTGAATATGCGATCAAACCGATGAACTGCCCAGGTCACGTTCAAATCTTCAACCAAGGCTTGAAATCTTACCGTGATTTACCGATTCGTATGGCGGAATTTGGTTCTTGCCACCGTAATGAGCCATCTGGTTCTTTACACGGTTTAATGCGTGTGCGTGGCTTTACCCAAGATGATGCCCATATTTTCTGTACCGAAGATCAAATCGAGTCTGAAGTAACCAGCTGTATCAAAATGGTGTATGACATCTACAGTACTTTCGGTTTTACCAACATTGCGGTAAAACTTTCAACTCGCCCTGAAAACCGTATCGGTGACGATGCAATGTGGGACAGAGCGGAAGAAGGCTTGGCGAACGCACTTCGCAACAACGGCTTGGAATATCAAATCCAAGAGGGCGAAGGGGCATTCTACGGCCCGAAAATCGAATTTGCGTTGCGTGACTGTTTAGGTCGTGAATGGCAATGTGGTACGGTGCAGTTAGACTTCGCTCTACCGGGTCGCTTAGAAGCTTCTTATGTTGCGGAAGACAACTGTCGCCGCACGCCGGTAATGATTCACCGTGCGATTCTTGGCTCAATTGAGCGTTTCATCGGTATCATCACCGAAGAGTACGCCGGTTTCTTCCCAACGTGGCTTGCACCAACACAAGCAGTAGTAATGAACATCACCGACAGCCAAGCGGAATATGTGCAACAAGTGGTGAAACAGCTTTCTGATGCTGGTATTCGTGTGAAAGCGGATCTCCGCAACGAAAAAGTCGGCTTCAAAGTGCGTGAACACACCCTACGCCGTGTCCCGTATATGCTGGTTTGCGGCGATAAAGAGATCGCAGAAGGCAAAGTATCAGTGCGTACCCGCAAAGGGGCTGATTTAGGCACTTACTTGGTTTCTGATTTAATCGACATCTTGAAAAACCAAATCAAATCTCGTGAGCTGAAATTATTAGGCGAAGAATAAGATAAAGAAAACGGCTAAATAGTGAATATTTAGCCGTTTTTGTTTGGATAGGAGACAGAAATTTAATGCCCACTCAGCACTTTTGCCGGCTCTAATTTTGCTGCTCGGTTAGCCGGATAAAGGCTGGCAAATAAGCTTAAAATAATAGTGGCAAGCAGCACATAGCCAACATCTTGCCAATGCAGTTCACTCGGTAGGAAATCGACAAAATAGACACCGTCAGACAGCAATTTTACGCCGAAAAAGCCCTCGATTGCTTTGATGATAGCGGTCAAATTTAGCGATAAAATTACACCTAAAATAATCCCAAATACTGCCCCTTTCATTCCGGAAAACAAGCCATACCACAGGAAAATGCGGCGAATAAAGGCATTATTTGCCCCCAAAGTTCGCAAAATGGCAATATCGCCCTGTTTATCTTTCACCGCCATAATCAGCGTAGAAATAATATTAAAGCACGCCACGCCAATCACCAGTACCATTGCAATGTACATTACCGTACGAATAAGCTGAATATCGTTGTACATATAGCCGAATTTTTCCACCCAAGTATTCAAGTAAAGCGGCTGCGGATAACCGTTAAGCTGCGGCATTGCCAACACTCGCACATCAAAGGGGTTCGCAAGGCTGATTTCCAAACCTGACACTTGGTTTGGCTGATATTCCATCAGCTCCTGAGCCTTATTCAGCGGAATAAGAGCATAGCTGTGATCCAACTGCCCCTCCAAACGCAACACACCTGTCACCGGCATATTAAAACGCAATGGCTGGGCTAATTTGCCGTCTTCTGTTGGTTGGGGAATCAGCAATGTTACCTCATCGCCAGCCTCAACTTCGAGGGCTTTCGCAATGCCAGCCCCTAAAATCAGCCCATCTTCATCCGCTTTGGCTTGCTGTTGGAAAGCTTGCCACTGTTCATTCAGGATAAATTGGCTAAGCTTACTGACTTGATCTTGCTTCTGCGGCTCAATGCCCCGCACCTGAGCAATTTTAAGCTGTGAGCCGTTTTCAATTAAGGCGGTGAAGCTCACAAAAGGCGAACTAGCGGTCACTTTTTCCGATTTTTTTACCAATTCTTCCAACTTTTTAATATTGTGAATCGGCAAGCTCTGATTACCGTTGTAAGATACCAACTCTGCATGCGGCACAACGGAAAGTACACGGCTGTTTAGCTCTCGCTCAAAACCGTTCATTGCACTTAGCCCGATAATCAGCACCGCCACGCCAAGGGCAATGCCGATGCTTGAAAACCACGAAATCAGCGAAACCAGTCGGTTTTTCTTCTTGCCCCGTTGGTAACGCCAGCTTACAAAAAACGGCGTACTCATAGCGTTCCCTCACTTAACACTCCATCTCGCATTACAAGACTGCGTGAAAGTTTATTCGCAAGGTTTAAATCGTGCGTAACCAACAAAAACGCAATATTCTGTTCTTGGTTGAGCTGTTGGATTAGCTCAAAAATGCTTTCTGTTGTTTTTTGGTCTAGGTTTCCGGTCGGCTCATCGGCAAGCACTAAGGCAGGATTATTCACCAAAGCACGAGCAATCGCCACACGCTGACGTTCCCCACCAGACAATGCAGACGGACGATGTGTAATTCTGTGTGATAATCCGACCGCTTGTAACATTTTTTCCGCTCGATTTGCAGCTTCAGTTTTGTTCTGTTTGCCTATTAACATCGGCATCATCACATTTTCTAACGCTGAAAAGTCCGCCATTAGGTGATGAAACTGATAAACAAAGCCCAAGTTTTGGTTACGCAATAAGGCTAATTTATCTGAGCTTAGTTGCTGCAATGACTGCCCTCGAACCCAAACCTCGCCGGAAGTTGGCTGATCTAAACCGCCAAGCGTGTGCAACAAGGTACTTTTGCCCGACCCCGAACTGCCGACAATCGCCACCAGCTCGCCCGCATTCATTGAAAACGAAACCTCTTTTAGTACCTGAACTTGCTGTTCGCCTTCCTCGTAAAATTTGCTGATATTTTCACAGCGAAGTAATTCTGTCATTTTTACTCACCCACTAAATTTGCTTAAAGTAGATATTGGCTTGGCAATGGCACGGAGGAACTTTGCAAGCAGGACAAATTAAATTAATATCCCCAACCCAATAATCCGGAATTTCTTGAAAGCATTTAAAATCAAACGCTTTCATTACACCTTTAATATTTTCTGTTTCTCCATATTTCCAAGCAACACAAGCAATCACAGAAATATTCTGCTGCTTAAAACTTTCAAGAAGCTGTTTGGTTAAAGCTAAGCCAATGCCCTTTCCTTTCGCTTTCTGACTGACCGCTATTGTTTTAAAAATACCGATTTCTTTCGCATTTTTAGCATATTCAGGTAGGTTTTCTGGTGAGATTTTTAATAATGCCACCGCCTCATTATGAGGCAAAGTCATTGCTGTAATGATGCCTAATACTTCACCATTATTATCCGTTGCCTCAAAACCAAGTGACATAGGATCAGCATCTAATTTGACAAAATCTGCCTCTGTAAAATAACCCTCTCCCAGCTGACTACTAATTAGAGAAACATAATCAGCATAATGTTTCTCTTGAATTTTCTGTATTATCTTCATTAAATTTATCCGTTTTATCGCTTACAAGCGGTCATATTTTATGAGAAATTTGTAAATTCGATTATTCATATCTTAATGCCTGAGCCGGTTCGATTTTTGAAGCTCGGTAGGCTGGGTAAAGGGTGCAAAACAGCGAAAGCAAAATTGAGACCGCAACGATCACTGCAATTTGCGAGCCTAAAATCAGGCTTGGCAGATGAATAGCTGGGTTGATCAAGAGAATAATCTGATCCAAATTGCTGGCTATTAAAATGCCAAGCACACCGCCAATCAGCGAGCCAATCACGCCTACAATCGCCCCTTGGAATACAAAAATCTGCATCACTTGCTTTTTGGTTAAGCCTTGGGTTTGCAAAATCGCAATTTCGCCCTGTTTATCCACCACCATTAGGCTGAGCGAGGTCACAATATTGGAAATCGCCACCACAATAATCAGACTAATCAGCAAGCCCATCATATTTTTTTCCATTTTAACCGCTTGGAAAAATTCCCCTTTTTGCTCACGCCAATCGCTGATTTTATAGTTTTCTTCGCTGAAATGTTGCGGAAGTTCGGTCACTTGGAACGGATCTTGCAGATATAACCGTACGCCTTGTACCTGCTCTTCGCTAATTCTCAACAACCGCCCAACATCAGCTAAATTCGCAAACAGGGTAAATTCGCTCGCCTCACGGTTGGAGTGATAAATGCCTGAAATTTCAAATAAACGCTGCACCGGCACTCGTCCCATTGGGGTGTATTGGCTATTTTCGGTGATCATCAAGCGGAGCTTTTCCCCTACCGCCAAATTCAGTTTATTCGCTAAACGAGAGCCGACCATCACCTTAAATTCACCTTTCGGGAGAAGTTGCTCAATATCTTCATCGGTAATCAGCGGATCATCCGTGGCATCTTCCACGCCAATCAGCTGCCCGGCATTAATACCGTCTGAGCTTTGAATAATGACATTCGCTCGGTTAATTTTGACCGCTTGTTTCGCAAATTCGGGCAAAGAAAGCTTTTCCTCATTGGCAAAATTGCCCTCTTGTGGGGCAATAATAGCGTGTGGGAGGGTGGAAAGCAGATTGGTTTTCTGCATATTTTCCAAACCGTTCATAATCGAAAGCACAATCACCAACGCCATCACACCTAGCACAATGCCAAGGCTGGCAAGATTAGTAACGAGCCGTCCGAAACGGTCGGCACTTTTCGATCTAAAATAGCGAAAAGCAATAAAAAAAGGGGTTAAATTCATTCGCTTATTGGTACAAATAATGAGTAAAAATAATCGGTAAAAATAAATGTGGGGCGAATAACATTCGCCCCGATTTGGTTAGTTTGATGTATCAATTTCCGCAAAGGATTTGACTAAATCATCAATCGCTTTCATTTGTGAAACGAAGGCTTCTAATGTTGAAAGTGGTAAGGCTGACGGGCCATCACATTTTGCTGAATTTGGATCCGGGTGAGCTTCCAAGAAAAGCCCTGCCAAGCCAACTGCCATACCCGAACGAGCAAGTTCCGTCACTTGTGAGCGGCGACCACCTGAAGCCGCACCGAATGGGTCACGACATTGTAGCGAGTGGGTTACGTCAAAAATCACCGGGCAGCCTTTCGACACTTTTTTCATAATGCCGAAACCGAGCATATCCACCACTAAATTATCGTAGCCGAAGTTTGTGCCACGGTCGCATAAAATCACGTTCTCGTTCCCACATTCTGCAATTTTTTCCACAATGTTACCCATCTGCCCCGGACTTAAAAATTGCGGTTTTTTCACATTAATTACCGCACCGGTGCGAGCCATTGCTTCTACTAAATCGGTTTGACGAGCCAAAAATGCAGGGAGCTGGATCACATCCACCACTTCCGCTACCGGCTTACACTGATAAATTTCGTGCACGTCAGTGATGATGCTCACCCCAAAAGTCTGTTTTAACTCTTGGAAAATTTTCAAACCCTCTTCCATTCCCGGCCCACGGTAAGAGTGGATCGAAGAACGGTTCGCCTTGTCAAACGAGGCTTTGAACACATACGGCACCTTGAGTTTGTTCGTCACTTCAACATATTGCTCACACACTCTAAGTGCCATATCACGGCTTTCCAGCACGTTCATACCACCAAAGAGCGTAAATGGCTTATTATTCGCCACTTCAATATTACCAACTTTTACGATTTTATCTGTCATAGGGATTTCCTTGTTTTATAAATTCTTGTTTAATACTTAATGCACCAAACTTACTTGGCTTTTTTGTTCTAAGCCTTTGACTTCCATTTTTAGAATTTCAGCGGAAGGGTCTTCAGGACATTGGTCGATGAAATAATTAATATCTTCCAACGCTGCTTGGTAGCAATCCATACTAGCTAACACCATTCCACGATCACGAATTTCATACGGATCTTTCGGGCTCATTGCTAAGCGGTATTCAATCAAACGCAAGGTTTCTTCATACTTTCCTTCACGGGTGAGAGCCATCTTAAATACGGTTTCGATTCGCTCAAGCAGTTCTTGTGGCTCAGCTCGTCTTAATAGATCAGGCGTTACTTCCACCCCGAATCCCATTTCGCCTTCAAGCCATTTATTGAGCATTTCAATGCCGATAAATTCGCCATTCCACGGGTTAATAAAGCGTACTTTAGTTGCGCCGTTTGGCTGTTTTATTTCTGCTCTTAACACTAATTGTGTTGGAAAGTTTACAGGGTAAAGTGGTAAATCTAACACAGCCGATAAATAAAGCACCACTGCTCCTAATGAAACCGGCATTCCACGCCGTTTTTTGATAACTTGATTGAGCAATAAATTTTCCGTGTGGAAATAGTCTTCATAGTAACAATGAAAACCCCACTCTTTATAAACTAAATGGAGTAATTGATTAATTCGCTCTTTATCGCTTTCACCATTGACGTTGTAGCGAGCTTTTTTAGTTAATGCAGACATCTGCCCAAATACTTGTTGCTCATTTACAGTATCATCAATTAGCGTGGTGAGCCGTAAGATTTCACGATAGAGAAATTTTTTCAACTCGGTATCGCTTATCTTAATTTTCGGTTCTGCCAACCCTTTCAATAATTCTTCAATAATATCGTCCATTTCCTGCCTTTACTTTAGGATTGCTTGGGTTACTCTGTCATTACCGCCATAATCTCGAGCGGTTGCGATAGCTTCCCACAAGCTCAAATCAAATAAATTTCTGACCTGCTCGCCTTGCTGCCAGCCATGCTCTAGCATTAATGCCCCTTGTGGCTTTAAGTAAAGCGGTGCATTTTCAATAATTTTTTGCAAATCGCTCAACCCATTGTTATCGGCAACTAACGCGGTTAAAGGTTCAAAACGCACATCGCCAACTGTTAAATTTTCATCATCTTCATCAATATAGGGTGGGTTCGACAAAATCAAGTCAAACTGCTGATTTTTAATCGCAGAAAACCAATCACTCTGTAAAAATCGGACATTATCAAAGCCAAGATTTTGGCGATTTTCTTCCGCTAGTTGAACAGCATTATGTTGAAAATCTACCCCGATAATATCAGCTTTATCGCCTAACTCACTCGCCATTGCTAACGCAATCGCCCCTGTGCCTGTGCCTAAATCCAAAATTTGCAAATTTTTCTGATTTTCTAACCGCTTGTGAGCAAAATCTAACGTCAACTCAACTAATCGTTCCGTATCTGGGCGGGGAATAAGCGTTGCAGTAGAAACTTTTAACGGTAATGACCAAAACTCTTTCTCGCCTAAAATATATGCCATTGGCTCGCCATTTGCCCGTCTTGCTAATTTTTCGGCAAGTTGTTTTAACTCACTTTCGGTTAAGATAGTTTCGCTAAACGCAAAAATTGCTGATTTGGTGCGTTTTGTAACTGCTTGTAGGAGCAAATTCGCATCGAATTTGGCATCTAAAAAAGGGTTATTTTCAGCATTCTCGAGCAATGTTTGTTCAGCAAAAATAAGCCATTCAGCATAAGTTTTGGGGCACATATTGATATATTCCCAATTTAGAATAGTAAATTATAAAACCCTTACACAATTCCCAGAACGTACCGCTTCAGCAACTTTCTGTTCAATGCTAAATGCTTTGGTAGTAAAGTTACTTACGGCAAGGTTTACTTTGGCCTTGCCTGCTTTTTTTGTTTGTTGGTTTAATGCATCAAAATATTGCTGCTCTAAACTTTGTAGCTCTTGATTTGCTTGTAAATTAGCTTGAACTTCATCAGAATGAGCACGAGAAACCTTACTCTGAGTAAAGCTATAAGTTAGAGTGCTATCTGCAAATTTCCAGCTACCTGAACGCTCTAGGGCATAATTAAATAACGGTTTTTCAGCAGGGAGCGTGACATTACCAAGATAGTTCGCTTTACCATTTTTTCCTAATTTCACTTTATTGGTAGTTGCAGCAACACCATTCATAGCACATTCCCACTCTCCAACAAAATGCTCGGTAGTTGGCGTAATAACTTCGTTTTTTACTGTTGAACCTGAGTTAATAAAGCTATTACAAGCAGTGAGTAAAGCAGTTACAGTGATTAGTAATATTTTTTTCATATTGAAATTCCTCTTTATTTAGTCCACAAGCGGTCAAATTTTACAAAAACTATGCAAAAATTGACCGCTTGTAATATTAGTTTTGCTCAGACAACGCCGCTAACTGATCCGCTTGGTATTCGGTAATAATCGGCTGAATTAATTCATCAATTTTGCCGTTCATCACTTCATCTAAACGGTAAACCGTTAAGTTGATACGGTGGTCGGTGACACGCCCTTGTGGGTAGTTGTAGGTACGGATTTTATCCGAACGGTCGCCCGAGCCGAGTAGGTTACGGCGAGTGTCTGCCTGTTCTGCCGCTTGGCGTTCTTGTTCAACTTGTACGATACGAGAGGCAAGCACTGCTAAGGCTTTCGCTTTGTTTTTGTGTTGCGAACGTTCGTCTTGGCACTCCACCACAATGCCGGTTGGAATATGGGTAATCCGCACCGCAGAGTCGGTAGTATTAACGTGCTGACCGCCTGCACCCGATGAACGGTAGGTGTCGATACGCAAATCAGACGGATTGATTTCCGGCATTTCGCTTTCCGGCAGCTCCGGCATTACCGCAACGGTACAAGCTGAAGTGTGAATACGCCCTTGCGATTCGGTTTTCGGCACACGTTGCACACGGTGACCGCCCGACTCGAATTTAAGCTGTCCGTAAACGCCTTCACCGCTGATTTTAACGATGATCTCTTTGTATCCGCCCTGCTCGCTTTCGTTCGCCGACATTTCCTCAATTCTCCAGCGTTTGCTTTCGCAATAACGGCTGTACATACGGTATAAATCGCCAGCGAAAATCCCTGCTTCATCGCCGCCTGTTCCCGCACGAATTTCAAGGAAAGCGTTGTATTCATCGTTTGGATCTTTTGGTAACAACAAGATTTGTAAATGCTGCTCAAGGTTTTCAATTTCTGCTTTGTTTTCGGCAATTTCTTCCGCGGCCATATCCTTCATATCGGGGTCGTCTAGCAGTAATTGAGCTTCTTCGATGTCGGTATTGAGCTTTTTCCAGCGGTTAAAGGTGCCGACCACTTCCTCTAATTGGGAATATTCTTTGGAATACGCACGGAATTTGTCTTGATCGGAAATCACCGAAGCATCGCCTAGCAACGCCTGTAGCTCTTCGTGGCGTTCGCTTAAACTTTCTAATTTATTGATAATGGAATCTTTCATTGAAAATATCTCTTAATATATTTGTGTAGGGCTAAACATTTTTCACCCCTACTGTTAGATTTTAAAAGGAAATAAACTGGCGGATTATAGCCGATTTTCCGTTAAAAATCTTGCTCAATCGCAAGCCAATTTTCCAGCATCTCTTTTCCGTATTCGGTGATAAAGGATTCCGGGTGGAACTGCACACCGAAAATCGGCAACTTCTTGTGTTTAAATGCCATCAGCACGTTTTGTTCGCAAATAGCAGTGGCGACAAGCGGTGTATTTTCGAGAGAATTTTGCAAAATCCCCCAAGAGTGATACAGCCCCACTTGAAACTGCTTCGGCAAGCCGTTGAACATCGGGTTTGGCTCAATTTGGGTCAGCGTGCGTTGCTGCCCGTGGCGAACATTCTCCAAATTGTAAAGCGTGCCGCCGAAAAATTCACAAATCGTTTGATGCCCCAAGCAGACACCGAGAATGGATTTGGTTTGGTGATAACGTTCCAGCATCGCAAAGGTTTGTGGGTAAGCCCTCGGCACATCTGGGCCAGGGGAGATCAGAATATGGCTGAAATTCTCCACTTCGTCTAAGTTCAGATCTTCCACCAACTCCACTTCCGCTGGTACATTGATTTTGCGAAGTAAATCGACCAAGTTGAAAGTAAAAGAGTCGTGGTTGTCGATGATTAATAGTTTTTTTTGCATTTGGTTAGTTCTTTGTTATTTCAAATCTCCCACTCCCCTCTTTTCTAAAGAGGGGCGATCATTCAGAAGGTATATTCCATTCATCTGACTATTTATTCTTAATGACGGCAGATGAATTTATTAATTTCGGTGTTCTAGTTCCCCTCTTTAGACAAAGAGGGGATAAGGGAGATTTGACCTATTCTTCTAATAATTCCTTGGAAACCATTTCCAATTTGATGGTATCCACCTCATTTTCAATCAATTCCACCTGCGGCACAATTTGGCTGGCTTTGCTGGAAAGATGTTGAAAACGCTCTACTTTACCTAGCAAACCTTGTCGCCCAACAAGTGAAGTAACGGCTTGATTATATTGATTATTCGCTGTGTTCAGCGTATTCCCCAATTTGGCTAAACGATCTGCCACCGCACACACTTGGTTGTAAATTTCGCCCGCTTTTTCGCTGATTTCACGGGCTTCTGAATTGCCTCGCTCAATTCGCCATAAATTCGCTACGGTGCGTAAAATCGGCATTAGCGTGGTGTGCGAAACCAAAATCACGTTGCGTTCATAGCCAAAGTTGAACAGTTGTGGATCGTGCTTCATCGCCTCGATATAAGCAGGCTCAATCGGCACGAACATCAACACAAAATCAGGGCTTTTAATGCCAAGCAAAGCACTGTAATTTTTCCTCGACAAATTTTCAATATGGGAGCGAAGCGAGCGACAATGCTCGTCTAATGCTTGAGAAATTGCAAAATTTTCTTCTGATCTGACCGCTTGATCATACGCCAGCAGCGACACTTTGCTGTCAATAATCAAGTGTTTTTGATCCGGCAGATGCACCACGAAATCCGGAGCAAAACGTCTTCCCTCTTCATCTCGAAAACTCTCTTGAGCTTGATAATGTTCGCCTGCCAGTAAGCCTGCCGATTGCAAGGCACTTTCCAACTGCACCTCGCCCCAGTTTCCGGCAACTTTATTATTACCTTTTAACGCATTCGTGAGGTTTTGTGCCTCTTCCGACATTGACACGCCGATTTGCAATACCCGCTTAATTTCCGCTTCCAAATTCGCCGAACCTTTGAGCGATTCACTATGCACCTCGTTCACCCGCTTTTGGAAACCCTCAATTTGCTCTTTAAACGGCTTGAGCAACGCCTCCAGCGAGCTTTGATTAGTCTCGCTAAATCGCTTGCTTTTCTCATCTAAAATTTGTTGGGCGAGATGTTGAAATTCCACATTAAGCTGTTGTTTTACTTCAATAAAATTACGTTGCTGCGCCTCAAAATTCGCCTGTTTTTCCGAAAGGGTAGTGCGAAGTTCCGTCAGCTCATTTTGCACCTCATTCAAACGGCTAAACAGCGATTGATTTTCACGCTCTTTGTGCGACAGAGAACTCTGGCTAAATTGCAGCTGCTCTTCCAAACTTTCTGCTTTGGCTTGTGATGAACCCACCCGCTCTTTCAGCTCGTTAATATAACGCTCCAGCTCATTTTCATGCTGCTCGGCAACGTCTATTTTTTGCTGAATGCGTTGCAGTTGCACATCTCGCTCGCTCAAACGCTCACTCACCGCTTCAAATTTAGTCTGCTGCTGAATTGCCCACTGCTCAAGCTGATTTTTCTCTTGTGCTAAATTTTCATATTTTTGCTGAATTTGGTTAAAATCTGCAGTGATTTTGCTGAGATCTTGGCTTAATTCAAACGCATCTCGCTGATAGCGGGATTGCAGAAAGAATAGATAAATGCCAATCAGCACGCAGACGGCAAGGGCAACATAGAGCCAAATATCATCAATATTGAAGGATGCGTTCATCGGTAAAACCTTTTTCAAAAAAATGCTTTTCAAAATTCTTGCTTTGCATTATAACAGAGCTTTTCAGTATTAAGCATTTCCGTTTTATGCAAGATTTTATAGACAATGCCAATCAATATGGCAAGACAAAACGCCCTTTTTTCTTCCTAATTGATTTTGAGCAACAAAAGCCCTTGATTTTTCCGCTCGAACAAGCTGCGGCAAGTGGTCTTTTTTTCGATTTTTTTTGCAAATCAAATATCGAAACTCCCTTCGAAAAAACAACTAAACCTTTTGAATTTTCAGCAAAAGCAATGACTTTTGCAGATTATCAGAAAGGGTTTGATCGAGTAAAAAAAGAGATTCAAGCAGGCAACAGTTACCTACTCAATTTAACTTATCCAACAGAAATCCAAACTAACTATTCGCTGGCAGAGATTTTTGCCAGCTCTCAGGCAAAATATAAGTGCTACTTGCAAGATCAATTTGTCTGCTTTTCTCCTGAATGCTTTGTGCGAATTGAGCAGAACCGCATTTTTTCCTACCCGATGAAAGGGACGATTAATGCAAACGAAGAGAATGCGGAGAAGAAATTAATGGCTTCGGAAAAAGAGTTTACCGAGCATAATACGATTGTGGATCTGATCCGAAACGATCTTGCGTTAGTGGCGAAAAATGTTGAAGTCACCAAATATCGCTATGTGGAAAAAGTGCAAACCCATCGTGGGGCGATTTTGCAGACAAGTTCCGAGATCTGCGGCGAATTAGCTGAAAACTGGCAGGAAAATATCGGCACAATTTTAGCAAAATTATTGCCTGCAGGTTCAATTAGTGGGGCTCCAAAAGAGAAAACGGTTGAAATTATTCAGCAAGCTGAATGGGGTGAACGAGGTTATTACACCGGCATTTTCGGCTATTTTGACGGAGACAGTTTAGAAAGTGCGGTAGCCATTCGCTATGTTGAAAAAACAGAAAACGGAATGCAGTTTAGAAGTGGCGGTGGTATTACCTCACAAAGTGTGCTGGAGCAGGAATATAACGAAATTTTAGAGAAAGTGTATGTGCCAATTTCCGCTGTTTGAAACCATTTTAATCTTGGACGGGCAAGCTCAAAATTTGGCTTATCATCAACAGCGTTTTGAGCTGGCGGTGCAAGAGTATTTCGGGCAAAATCCTGCTTTTTCGCTGGCTGAAATATTAGAAATTCCAAACGAATTTCAACAAGGAAAAGTACGTTGTCGCATTGATTATAATGCCGAAAATTATGAGCTGAAATTTTTTGCTTATCAGCTAAAATCAATTTGCCGTTTTCGTTGCGTGGAAGTGGAAAATTGGGATTATCACCTCAAATTTAGCGATCGCAAGCGGTTTGATTTGCTGAATATTTTGCAAAATGAGGAAGTGATCATTCTCAATAATGGCAAGGTAAGCGACTGCTCCATCGGCAATTTATTGTTTTTAAAACAAGGCATTTGGTACAGCCCGCAAGATTATTTACTTAAAGGTACGCAACTTTCGAGGCTTCTTGAGCAAGGAAAAGTGGTTTTAGCCGAAATTTACAGGCAAGATTTGGCAGAATATGAAAAAATAATGTTGATTAACGCATTAAATCCGTTCGATGAAAATCGGGCGTTGCCGTGTTCCGCCATTTATTTTTGTGATCTCGATCGAAAATCATAAAAAAACACTTGCAACTGGATAAGTAAATACTATAATAATATACAGTTATTTTACACAATAAGCATTTACCAAAATTGACAAAGGATAAAATATGGCAGAGAAAAAAGGTCAGAAAAATGCCCCTGTTAAGCAAATTGATCCAGAACAAAAAGAGAAGGCACTGGCAGCTGCATTAGCTCAAATTGAGAAACAGTTCGGTAAAGGCTCAATTATGAAATTGGGCGATACACAAGCATTAGATATTGAGGCTGTTTCAACAGGTTCTTTAGGGCTAGATTCTGCATTAGGTATTGGCGGTTTACCAATGGGGCGTATTGTTGAAATCTATGGTCCAGAATCTTCAGGTAAAACAACCTTAACTTTATCTGTTGTTGCTCAAGCTCAAAAAAACGGTAAAACTTGCGCATTTATTGACGCAGAACACGCACTTGATCCAACTTATGCACGTAAACTAGGTGTAGATACAGACGGTTTATTAATTTCACAGCCAGATAATGGTGAACAAGCATTAGAAATTTGCGATGCATTAGTGCGTTCTGGCGCGGTTGATGTGATCATCGTGGACTCTGTAGCAGCACTTACACCAAAAGCTGAAATTGAAGGCGATAT